>CAMDKL010000144.1 GCA_945900945.1 Pirellula staleyi DSM 6068 | reverse complement strand
GTTAGCACACAGGGGCCAAGAAAGGTTCCTTCCAACGCTGATTTTCCATTGATACCGGCAAGTCCCGCCAGTTCTCCGACAGCATAAAGTCCGGGAATGGATTGTTGCTGCTTGTCCAGCACACGACACTGCATGTCGATCGATACTCCGCCCATACTCTTGCGAGTGAGCGCGTAGGTCTGCATGGCGTAGTAAGGTGGCGTTGCGATCTTAGGTGACGCCGTGTTCGAGAACTCCGGCTTGCCAGGGCCAAATCGGCCGAAATCTCTGTCTTCTCCCAGATCGACTAATTCGTTGTAGCGAACAACCGTTTCCAAAAGTTCTTTTGCGGGCAATCCGGCTAATTTCGCCAACTCATCAATCGTCTCAGCTTTCTTGACCAAGTCTGGGTTTTGCAAAATGAGTTTATCGACCTTTTTGAAATCTCCCCAATCGGAACCCGAGATGGTTAAGAATTGTTTTCCTGGTTCGTCAAAAATGCACCAACAGGTAACTTCATCAAGTCGGAGAAAAATCGGCATCACTTCTTTCGCCCAGCCGTGTAAATTCGCAAATCGACGACCTTCGGAGTTCACAATAATGCCATATAAATTCGTCGCATTAAGTCCAAGGTTGGTGCCAGGATAACGCGGATCAGGCAATCCCGTGAAGTAATTCCATTGGTAGTCCATATGAAAGAGGTCGCCGCCAACCGACTGTGCCATTTTATGCCCATGACCGACAGAATTGCGACCGGATCCGGCTAAGATCTTCTTGGGAAAGCGAAACTGGGCCGGCCAGAATTCTCGGACCATGTCCAAATTGCTTTGAAAGCCACCCGTCGCTAGGATCACGGCCTTTGCGCGAATTTCACGTTGGCTATTCGTGCGAGTGTCGGTGACTCGCACTCCTATCACGCGACCCTGTTCTGAGAGCAACTGATCAACTTTTGAATTCCAAACGAATTCGATTTGCCCCAACTCAAGGCAAGCGCGATAGATGGGAGTGACCAGCCCAATGCCACGTCCCACCGGCTGGTGTTCGCGGGCGACGGTGTTACCCGAAGAAGCCAACACCTCTGAGAAGCGCACGCCGAGGTCATCGAGCCAGTCGTATATTTCTCGCTTCGAATTGTCAACGTAATAGCGAACCCATTCTGTCGACGGATCTTCGCCCCAGGCATGAAAATCACTAAATGCCAGGTCAGGTGAATCGCGGATTCCGGAGCGCTCTTGTGAAGGTGTCCCCACCATGCTCAAGCTCCCTTGCGACATGACCGCATGTCCTCCAAAGACCGACGACATGTCGATAATCGTAACTCTCGCCCCACTGCGTCCCAGTTCGAGCGCTGCCGACAATCCGGAAATTCCAGCTCCCACAACGATCACATCGGTTTGTTGTCCGGTACGTGCAGTTAGCGAGCCCTTCGTTGTTTTCTCGTCTTCCGTCATCGGCGATAGGGTTACAAGCTTTGTGGCATTGGACGACTCCTTGGCATTGGTCAACTCTGTGACTTTGGTCGGCAATTCAAATGTGCAACCGGCGAAAAGCGAAACGATCATTAACAGGACCATAAATGGCATTGGCTTCCAGCCTTTGATCCCAAAAACACAGGCTGGAAGCCTATGCCACGTTTTGCTCCAGACAGATTTTTTTCGAACGATGCGATGCATGAAAACTCAGTTCAAGGTTTCAGGGTGATTTCGACAGAGTCAAGGACCGGATAGCGGTCGCCATTGTCCGAGTGGATCTCCACTCGATATTGCAGCTGGCTATCGGCGGGCTGAGTCGCGAACGAACCGCTGTTTATTTCGGTCCAAGGTCGCTTTGAAAGAGATTCGTTTTCTGGAGCGGACCGTACATAGAATTGAACTCGCGTTCCGTCTGGTCGAACTGCTTTGCTGGTCAAATTTCCCAAAGCGGCTCGACCCTTCCAGGAAAATACCCGCGACTCGAAGGCTTGACGATACTGACGGTGATAGATGTGGCCAACATCCTCGGCCCAAATCAGGTGAGGGCCGTTCGTTGGGAGCTTTTGAATCGTTGGATTTTCGAAACGACGCCCGTCGTTGAAGAAAACTCGCGACTGCGTGCGATGATCACCGTGACGCGTATGTGCGTTGACCGCCAGATCGATTCGTCCGTCGCCATTAAAATCGCCCGCCATCGTGTCATTGACCGAATCACAAAAAAAAGTCGTTCTGCGACGAGTTGCAAAGCCTGACTGACTGCCCCAATAGATATGGCAAGCGAGATCCTCGCGAGTCAGTTCGCCACTGTGCTGTGGTGAGACCAAATCGAGATGTCCGTCTCCATCGAAGTCTGCTACTGTTCGTCCGAGAGGCGAGAAACCTGGAAGCCACTGAGCCTCCGAATGATTATAGCCTTCGGATCCGCCCCAAAAAATCACCAAACCCATGTCGCGATGACCGGAAACCGGATCGCTATAACTGCCTGCCAACAAATCAAGCCAGCCGTCGCCATTGAAGTCGGCCGCATCGACACCCACCGGCCCCGAAACCTTTAAACGCTGTTCCCGCTGCGTGTCGTAACCCTTGGGCCCACCCCAAAGAATGCGGACGCAATCGAGCGATCGCGTCGTTACGGCAATGTCGATCCACTGATCTCGATTAAAATCGGCGACCACGTGCTCCTGTGCATAGCCATCCAATTCAATTGCCACGCGTCGTCCAACTTTCGTCGACGAAAAGCCGTCCGAGCCTCCATAGTAGATAAACAACTTCTCCTTTTCACCGGGTCGCTCCGGTCCAAAAGGTTCGAGCACCAAGTCCAGCCAACCATCGCGATTCAAGTCCGAAACGCTGCTCGTACCCAAGAAGTGTTCGTGTAATACCGAACGGTTCGTCGAACGCTCCAATCCGTCAGGTCCACCCCATAAGATATTCGCGCCCAAAGTTGGATCGGTATGGGCGTGTTCGCCTGCGTGACCCGAGTTAAGTACGATCAAGTCCGCAAATCCGTCTGCGTCCAAGTCGCTTGCGCTCGCTTCATAGCCACTGTGAAAAGGTAACTTCCATACCCGCTCTGGATCGAAGCCTCCTTTGCCTCCCCAAAAGACATGCAACGGAACATCTTCATCAAGCTCTCCGCCGATGCTGTTGCAAAACACGGCTCTCGCGGGTATCCCCTTCTCGGACGCGACGGCAGTCGTATGCATCGTGCCCGAAGTGCGAAACCCAGAAGCACCCTTTTGGAATTTTCGTTGTCCTTCACCGAACCAAACGAACGATTCCCCGTTAAATGACTTCGCACCCTGGTGGATGGCGACGACCAAATCGGTGATCCCATCGCCGTCCATGTCCTCGACAGCCGTCGCAACCGCCAAAGGAATATTCAGATTGGTCACTCGTTCATTGGAGTAACCCTGCTGTTCGCCCCACATGATGCGCACCACATCCTTCGCTTTGTTGCCGGCCCCCGCCTGCTCGCCTCCTGCCGCTCGGGCCTGATCGAATTGCGTCAACACAAGATCCACGTTTTGGTCTCGATCGATGTCCGCGATACTCACATGCGTTGCAGAGAATGCCGGGATCTGCAATGGATCTTTCCACGTTCGGTCTGCATTGGCCATCAACAGGCCGATCGAAGCTGTAGCGCGGCCGACGACCAAGTCATCGCACCCGTCTCGGTTTAAGTCTCCCGCTGATAGGCAAGAGCCGTCTGAGAACGGCAACGCAATTTCCGTGGACTTGGGTGACCATTTTCCATCGACAGCAGGTGTACTCCAATACAAAGCGATCCGCTTGTCCGAGCCTAAGACGGCCAATTCGCGATTACCGTCACGGTCAAAATCCCCGGCTGCAATCGTTTGAGCGGACGGCACACCCAGGTCATGCTTGTCAACAACAGAGTAGCCAGTCGAGCTGCCCCAATAGACTCGGATAATTCGACCATCGGGTTGAGCCGGCATCCACCGCGCTGCACCTATCACGGCGATATCCGGCCACTTGTCACCATTGAGATCAACGATGGCCACGGCTGCCGCGCCATTCATCGGGAGTGGAGAGTTGATCTTCTGCGGAGTCCAGCCATCGGGTCCACCCCAGGCAATCGATACGAACCGACGATCGTGGTGCACGCCAATTGGATTAGGACAGAATACTAAGTCGGTGAACCCATCGAGATTTAAGTCGCCTTGTGCCACATGTTGCGAGCCTTCAACGGCAATATCCACGCTCTTTGCAAGTCGATCTCGCCCCATAGACCCACTCGTTGCTGGCAACATCTGATAAGTATTGTGCGTACAATTGAAGATGACATCGAGATGGCCGTCATCATTCAGGTCAAACCGATTGATCGTCCGCAGCGTTCCATCGTGAGCTGCATAATAATTGTGTCCACCGTCATCAAAAGTTCCTTTAGCAAAATCGTCGAAACTATCGTCGACAAACTTGGGCAGATCCTGCGCAATCAAAGATGTTGCCAGCATCGCAAATACCAACGTAGGCAGACCAATACGAAAAAAGAAGTCGACGCGTTGTTTGTTCTTCAACGACATAACGAAAATCTCCCTGGACGGTTGCTGGATCATTTATAGAATACCGCGAATGGGATCGGGCTGATGCCATGGCGGAGGGCAGATTGCATCAAGCTTGGACAAATGCTCGGCGGGAATGACGATGTCAGCCGCAGCGATGGCTGACTGCAATTGTTCAAGTTTCTTGACTCCAACGATCAAAGAACTGATCGCGGGTTGGGCGAGTGTCCATGCCAATGCATACTGCGACATTGGAACGCCAGCCTCGGCAGCAAGAGCAGCTACGGCCTCGAGCCGATCAAATAGTGGGCCGTCTTGCTTCCAGACCCATTCAGGTTTTTCAGCAGCTCGCGAGTCGACCGGTGCGGGCTGACCACGGCGATACTTTCCTGTCAACAAGCCGCCTTGCAGCGATTGGTACGGTGTCACACCAATGCTATGCTTTTGGCAAAACTGCAAATCATTATGCAATTCACGCCTTAGGAGACTCAGCGGAATCTGTGAACTAATGACGCGAGGCAATTGGCCTCGGTCCGCCAGCCAGAGCATTTCGCATAGTTGCCAGGCTGAATGATTCGATGCGCCGAAGTATCGAATCTTGCCTTGAAACACAGCCGTCTCGATTGCCCGTAACGTGACCTCGAGCGGAACGTGTTTGTCTGGCCAATGAATAATATAAAGGTCGATTGTCTCGATTTGCAACCGTCTGAGACTACGGTCAAGCTCTCGCAAGATGTGAACCGCAGACAACCCACGATCCTGAGGTCCAGAGCCAACGGGCGCGGCAACCTTGGTCGCTACGATCACGCGATCTCGCCGATCGCGAATCGCCTTGCCAACAATTTCCTCCGCGATACCTCCGGGACTGCCAAGATACCGAGAATAGCCTTCATAGGCATTCGCCGTATCGATGAAATTGATCCCCATGTCGATAGCAGAATGCGTGAGGCGAATTGCATCCTGTTCTCCGACGGGAGTTCCAAACGTCATCGTGCCCAAACAGATAGGCGATACAAGTAAGCCGCTAGCTCCAAGGAGACGATGTTGCATAGTTCTTAGTTCTTAGTTCTTAGTTCTTAGTTCTTAGTTCTTAGTTCTTAGTTCCGTCACGTTTTAGCCAGGCGGGAAGCCGCTGCGCGTAATCATTTGCTTGAGCTACAAAGTCAACGTCGACTAATTTTTTCCATGCTTCAAGCAAGCGGTTGAAAATCGGCCCAGGACCTCCGGTGCCAACTCGTTGTCCTTCAAACGAATTCGCGTGGACGATTGCGTAGGAGGTCGCCGTGCAAAAGATTTCTTCGGCGCAAAGTCCTTCGTAACGGCCGAGATTGGTTTCGCGAATGGGGATGTCCAATTTGCGAGCCAATTCGATCGTCGCTGCGCGACTTACTCCCAGCAGTATGTTCCGTGGCTCTGGCGTTAGGATCTCACCATCTATGACAAGAAAGATATTCCAGCCGGGGCCCTCGGCCAAGAACCCGTCGGGGTCGAGCAGCACTGGCCAACGGCCCGCTCCCATACGAGCTGCTTGCAGATTTGCAAGTTGATAGTGCAACCGGCTTCGCGTCTTCGCTTTGGCATCCACCAGATGCGCAGGCACTGCTTGTTGTGCCGGTATCACAATATCGACACCGCTGGCGTATTTCGGTGCGAAGCCGCCCATGTGCGTAATCATCGGCCAGCAGTTGATCGAGACTGTCGGGCGAAGAGGCTCCCGAAACGCTGTGCGGTAAATGTCCAGCGGCCCTCGAGAGACGTCATGCATGATCTGCCAGTCCGTATCTTCCGACTCGGTGGGTAGATTCCGATCCAACGTTTCGAGCGTGGCCCGCTCCATTTCGTCCAAAGACAGACCGCAGTCGATCTCTAATAGCCGCAGCGAACCGTACAAGCGAATGAGATGTTCTCTCAGCTTGAACGCCTTGCGATTGTAGGTTCGCGTCATTTCGAAGGCCATGTCTCCGAACATGAGTGCGGAATCAAAGATCGAAACAACTGCTTCGGATTCTGGAACGAACCGGCCGTTAAAGTACACAGTACGCTGAGAAACCCCATTCTGCATAACACATTCTCCGTTACTTTTAGGATCAATTTTGATTGCAATTTTTAATTGCTGGTTGCCGTTGGTTGACGCGATAACGGCAGACTAAAAAGACAGCCTACGACTGCTCCCGCAACAAACGATAATGGTGCAGTCCAAAGAAACTCCAGCCCCCCGATCTTGAAAAACGCAATGGCTACCGCTACCGCGATGCTCACCACCGTGGCAGCAATTCCACCGCGCGGCTTGGCCCAGGGGATGAAAAGAGCCAAAAAGAATAACACAAACAAAGGAGAAGTCAGCAGGTTTACAACCTTGATGCACAATTCAAGCAGATTGGAGGCCAGTTGTCCCACGAACATACTCAAGACTACTGCGATCACCCCGATAATCACGGAAACGCGGCGGGCCAGACGTACTTCTTCATCCTGCGACCTCCCACTCCGTTTAATTCGATTTATGAAATCCGTGGTGATGACCGCACTGGCAGAGTTCATTCCCGAAGACAAGCTAGACATTGCGGCGGACAACATTGCGGCGATGACCAGCCCTGCCAAACCGGCTGGCAGCACCGTCACAACAAACTGTGGCAGCAGTTCGTCGGCTTGGCTGACCAAGGTACTACCCGCTTTGATTCCTTCGGGATGCGCTACGTAATACCCGAGCACCGAAAGTCCAACCAATGCTAACAGCACAATCATCACGACTTCGGTCAACAAATGCACAATCAATGACCGACGGGCTGACTTGGCGTCACGAGTCGACAGGTAACGCTGGAGCGCCATTTGGTCGGAGCCGCACGTACACGTCATCCAGACCAACATATTCAAGAATGCTCCCATGAACGTCACGCGAACGTCTGCTCGAAACCAAAATACGGGCTCTTGCCAATGTGACACCCAACCGCTGGGCCACCAAGCTCCGACGCTTCCGAGGTTCAACGTGACGATCAGGACAACCACAATGGCGCCAACAAACATGATTAGCGATTGCAACGCGTCTGTTACCACGACCGCTTGCATTCCTCCTTCGGCCGAGTAAATCAATGTAATGATGCCCATCGCACAGGAAATGAACGGCGCCCAAAAGGGATCGATTCCCAAGAGCGGGACAAGCACTTTATTTGAAGTGGCGTAAAGGATTGCCGCCATCCACACAACGCGTAAAACCATAAACATGGTTGCACCTAACATCCGTCCTGAGAGCCCCAACCGCTTTTCGAGCAGTTCGTAGCCACTGGTGACATCCTGCTGTTGCATGATTCGCGGTATAATCATCCAGCCAACGATCACAACCACGATCGGAAACGCCGTGAGCTGAGCAAGCATCATGGGACCGTTCTTGATCATTTCGCCTGGGAACGCCAAGTACGACAATGTGCTAGTCAACGTCGCGAACAGCGACAGACCAATCATCAGCGGGCTCATGGTACGACCGCCAAGCAAATAGTCGTCAGACGTTTTGATACGATTCTTGTAGTACCTCCCAATAGCTAACATCGCCACGGCATAAAAGACGATCACTGCTATATCAAGAATTCGCATCGGGGGGAAAACTTCTATGAATGGAAGGGATATAGTCGGCGGTTCAAACGCATGTAGGGAAGGTTGCCCAAGTCGTGGACGCTTGGTTCCGAAACGACATGAATGCTACCGGCCCAGGATTCGAACCCGGCTCGAAAGTGCGCAGAGGATTTGACACCAATATAACGCATTTGACGGGTGTTGAGTTTTAGTGAACGAGCGAAGGCTGTACAAAATGGTTGTTCTCGAAGCGTCGTCAAGAGAACATGAATTCCATCCTGCTCGATATGCGCAGACGGCCCTAGATCGCTCTCCAGACCCGCGAACATAGGCCCATCGTAGTGGAATTTTCCGTTCGAAAGCCCGACGACGCGTGTGGTCATACGAATCGGCTCGCCTTGCAAAGGCGATGATTTGCCACCCACGTCGAGCGTCAGCGTTGCTCCCTCTCCGGCGGCGTGGCATTGCTTTACCGATTCGGGGTCAGTGATATTGAGCACGCAAGCGTCGCGCAATCCAGCTTCAACAAACGCTTGCAACATTCCGGTGCTGTCGCCTGGTGAACCACCCCCCGTATTGTCTCGCATATCGGCAAAAATCACCGGATAACGTCCTGCAGACTGAGCAAGTTCAAGTGCCTCGCGAGTCGTCGGCATGTGAAAATGCCATTCCGCGCGGCGCTCGTAGCACCACTTTCCCAACTCGTCCGCATATCGCTGTGCCTCTTGGCGATCGTTGTCCGTTACGACATATACCGATGCCCCCATATCGGGAACATCCGCCAAAAAGTAACAAGTGGCAATCGATGCACACACCACGTTGGGTTGAGCTTCTATTCGATGCAATTCCGAAATCGCTTCCCGCATGGGCGAGTGAGCCGTCACTTGATTCATTCCCCAGACCATCGGGATTTGATGCAGAGCCATCGTGGGACGTAGACCCTCGTTCCAAATGCGGGCCAGAACGTCCGTGCAATCGCGTGCTCGCTCCGCCATGTCGATCTCGGGATACGACTCGCGGCCAAGCAATACGTCAGCCATCCCCACCATCTTGGGAGTGACATTCGAGTGAATATCGAGCTCTGCGAGTATCGGTACATCGGGCCCTACGATTCGACGAATACCTTCTAAGATCATTCCTTCTGCGTCGGGTACACCGTCCGGGCTATCAAGATCGCCAGCGCACATTGAGCCATGCAGTTCGAGCAACACGCCGTCTACCGCGCCAGCGGCCTCGATCCTCTCCAGCAGTTCGTTCACGAGACTGTCGAACACAGGTCTCGGCGTTGGACCACTGGTATGCGCTTCGGCGAACAGAGTCGGTATGAGCTCAAAGCCATGTTTCGCTGCACCGTCGATGTAGCCACCAATCGGTGTGTTCGTTACTCTAAGCACTTCGAGAATCTCGTTGCCTCGCAACAGGAAACGCTCGTGAAAACTCTGTAGCGTCGTCGCGACGGGTGTAAACGTACTGGTCTCGTGACTGATTCCGCCGACGATCACTCGTTTCATATTTACCTGTAGGATTGGAAAACCTAGATCCTCTGACCCGAAATTATGGGTTTGAAGCTAAAGAGAAGTGACTAGGCGTGCTGCCTTGGGAATGCAGCTCCAATAGCGGGGAGCACTATGCTAAGTTGGATATCTGTCAAATCCTCTGTTGGAGCGAATTCTGACAGCTCCCGCCACGTTTTTCAACCGAAACACCAACAATTTGGCAAAGTTTTCGTAGAATCGAGTTTAGGGTCAGAGGTCAGACTTGGTTTTCGGTTTTCAAGAGCCCTTCTCGCAATGATTTAGAATTCTTTTTATATGTCGGTGAGCTGGAATCTACTTGTTTGCCCGCCGGACGAGGTTCGCCGCACCGTCGGGGTGTGCCAACCCTTGGAAACGTATGGTTGCGTTTGGGGATCATGGCTGCTTATCCGTACGAATAGGTGAGTGCAAAAAAGCAAGTAGGTCTGCGACGTCTTGCTGAGACATTAAAGCCTCCATACCCTCTGGCATCAAGGAGAACTTCGAATTCTGAAGTCGTTGGATCTCGTCACGCGAAATCGTGCGTGCGACTCCATTGGCTTGCTTGATCGTAACACTATTCGCGGTTTCGTTGAACAAGAGCCCTGACAATATCTCGCCACCGTCGAGCAAAACCGTATAGGCCTGATAGCCAGGCTGGATATCGGCATTCGGGTCCAAGATGTTAGTAAGTAGTTTCTCATTGCTATGTTCGACGACTGTCGCCAAATTGGGGCCGACGTCTTGCCCCTCATTACCCCTGCGATGACAGTTGGCACATGCTCGTTTATAGACAAGCTGCCCCGAGGTGACGTCCCCAGGTAGTTTGGTTGCACTGATATATTGCTCAAGGATTTGCTTGCGAGATGACTGTTCTGCTACTTCCAAAATAGACTTCGCTCGTTGTGCAAGTGATTTATTGGGGTGTTGCAAGAGTCGTGCTCGTTGAGTTAAGTCGAGGCTCCGAATTTCAATGCGGCTCGACTCCATACGATTAATCAAATCGCTTGTCCAATTTTCTCGAGAAAGCCACGCATCGAGCGCAAGACCGCGTAGGACTGGACTAAGTTGTGGCCACGCGGCTGACAAGACCGAAGGCACTTTGTCGATACCGCTTTGTGCGATGGCATCAATGGCCTGCGACTGCAACAGAGAATCGATCTGAGGTTGCAGCCATTGTTCTAAAAGACCGACGCCCGTTTCGCGATACTTGGCCGGTCGGCACAAGACTCTTGCAGCCGCCATCCGATCTGCGACAGATCGACGGGTGTTCATGGCCTCCTTCTCTGCGTCAACCAACAATGCATCAAACTGCTCGACAACGGTCGCCAAGTTTCCCTTCGAATCTAGTTTTGCAAGTTGCTGCAAATCGGATCCGATGCGCTGCAACGACAATAGAAATTCATCCAACGAGTCCATTCGGGTTGCATCACCGCCCGATAGTACACTTTGCATTAAGACCTCTATGGACTCGTCATCACGGGCGCCAATCGACTGTCGTAAGAGCGGGACGCGAAAGGCCGCTAGCACCTTGGGATCTCTGGTGACCAATTCCTTCACAAACTCTGGACTGTGAGGCAACGCGGAACTCATGATGGCCGACAAAACGAAGGGCTCATTCGCGAAGCGGACGGCGAGTTCGGCAAGTACATCTGTTGCGAGTGGCGATTTCCATTCACCGAGTGACAGCGCCAGTTGAAGACATACTTTCGCGTCGGGATCCCTTGCGAGCTTGGCTGCTGCCGCGACTACTTCGAGAGATTCATACCGCTCGGCTAATCGTAAGGCATTCTCTCGCACGCGCGGATGAGCATCTCGAAGAGCGGTAATAATACTTGAATGAGCCAAAGCGTTCATGCCATCCAGTACACACAGCGATTGCAATCGCGTCTGCGGTAAGCTGCTCGTGCGGGCTAAGTTCTCAAGTATGGGAACTGCGGCGAGATCGTGTTTCCATAGAAGCAATTGGTGTGCCTTGTCGCGCTGCCAGTCATTCGAGGACTCGAGTGCTGCGACCAACCGAACCGTATCTGCTTGGTCCAGTGTTACTTTTCTCGAAGGGCTCACCGCAACAGGTACAACTCGATAGATGCGACCGCGATCATCTCCTAATCGATAGTGCGGCAATAACTCCGCTTTTCCATCGGGTGGTAACCAATCAGGATGCTCAATCATATAACGGTACATGTCCGCGACCCACAATCCACCATCCGGTCCGGTACGAACCATCACCGGTCGGCACCATCGATCTTCACTCGCAAAAAAATCGGTCTGCCCTTCTCCGACTGGTCGTCTCGCTTTGAAACTAACACCAGCGTCGGACAGGACATTGTGTTGAACGAGGTTGTGAAAGGGCTCGCAAGTAAATGCGTGGGTCAGTGAATTGCGACCGAACAACAATTCATCGTTGTAGATCATTCCACTGCACGCCGATGTAAAGCGTCCAGATTGTTCAAAGCTGTGAAATCGTTTTTCAAGTTGGCTGGCGGGATAGACAACGGGGCTCCCGGGGCCGACGATGTGCTTGATCGGGCTTGGAGTGGGCACATGTGGATTGCGAGCTAGATAACGATCCGAGAGCACATACTGCCACAGCGGATTGGCGTTCTGTGTCCCAAACCAGTGCCCCCAGGCATCGCGATTGCGTCCATATTGGGACGGCCCTGATTCTAGCTCCAAGTTCCCGGTGTCGGGTTGAAAGCGGAAGTCCCGGCTGCCAAGTTGGTACGATTGACCTTGGCGGTGAGAAGTAACTTTCGTGGCAAGACCATGGTTCGCATGATGACCACCGTTGGCGCAATAAACCCAGTTGTCGAGCCCCCAGCGCAAGTGATTCATTCGCAATTGTTGATTTCCTTCGTTGAAACCGCTGAAAAGAACCTCGCGTTGATCCGATACTCCATCACCATCTGTATCTCGCAAAAAGAGAATCTCCGGAGCAGCCGTGACCAGCACGCCATCGCGCCAAGTCAGAATTCCATTGGGAAAACGAAGTCCGTCGGCAAACAGGCGACTGACTTCATAACGTCCATCGCGATCCCGGTCCTCGAGTACGCGAACTCTTCCACCCGCTTTTCCTTGTCCATCCATCCCAAGTGGATAGTCGGACATTTCCACAACCCACAAGCGGCCAAACTCATCCCAATCAAAGGCGACCGGATCGATAGTCTCGGGTTCAGCAGCTACAACCTCGACACGATAGCCTCGCGGAACATGGATCCTGGCAAGCGATTCCTCGACCGAGAGTGGTTGGTTCTCTGGGGATACTCTGGCACCTGAAGCATCCTTCGTATCCGTTTTAGCCTCCCCTTTTCGCGTCTCGATGCTACGAGCCTCGATACTTGAATCCCTTGCCGGTACCTTCTGTTGCGCGGCGGAGTATATACGTATCGCCTCTTCGTTCGAAATCGCACGATCAAATATTGCGATATGGGACAAGGAGCCTTGGAGAGGTGCAAAATGATCATTGCGTGCTCCGAAGAAGAATTCTTGACTCCCACCCGTCGTACTTGGGATTTCAGCATCGATCTCTGGTTTGGAATCGCCATTCAAAAACATCTTTATCCGCGAGCCTTCGCGAATCAGTATTACATGGTTCCAGCTTTGTGGAGGAATGGGCGTTCGACCGGCGATGACGTCATTGCTTGCATTGCCATTGAAAACAATAAGCTTGCCGGTGACAGTTGCCTGATGTGTTCCGCCGATACCAAGATGATCGCCCGCAGCCATCTTGTCCCCATTGGGACCACGCGAGAACAAATAAGCGGTAACGGGTCGAGCGTTGGTCGCAAGATCGTTGCGGAACCACATTGAAACACTGTACGAGTCATTGAGTTCACTTGCGTGCCCACTTAATCGAGCCCCCATGAGTGATGCAAAGGAGCTTGGTTCGAAAGTTGCATTTCCCGTTACTTCCAAGTTCGTTGGGCGCGACTCCAAGGAGCTAAGCAGGGTGGGCTTGAGGGAGGTAATGGTTGCTAGATAGCCAGGAGGAAAAACGAGTGGCTTGACGCGAGCTGTATCTGCAATAGCCGTACGATTCCGCTGCGATTGTTCGCTCGCAAGTTGTTCGGATATCTTCGATGTATTCCATAAGTGGCCGATTTCCATCTTCGTCAAAGCGCGATCGAAGACGGCGATCTCATCCAACTTTCCTTGAATTCCTGCCCCGAATTCCAGCCGAGGCCTTTGTTGTGTGGATTCATTTACGGATGTCTCGATCGCAGGTTGCATTGCTCCATTGACGTGAATGGTGAGTTTGGATTTTTCACGAATCACGACTGCAAAGTTCCAATCATCGCAGCGCCACTTACTCGATGAGCTCGAATCTCCGACCTGCAATTGTACGAAGTGTTCCGACGTCTGCTTTGCGATGACCCTTTCACCGGCAGGTCCAATACAAAGCGTACCGCTGCGTTCGCTCGCACCACTGCGTTCGCCTAGCCAAAACCAGAACGCAAAGGTATACGTTTTGTCTAGGCCGTCAGAGTCAACAGACATGTTGCCACCTGCGAAGTGAATGGCTCGATTAATTTGTGTAGGCCCAGAAAACTCAGATGGAATGAGCTGTTCACCGAGTCCTGCCCCAGTCCCGCTGCCAACACCGGGCAGGTACAACGCGAAACCGGGGCTGAGCTGCGAGGGTTGGCCACCTGGAACAGCATTGCGAACCTTGTCACCCTCTTCTTCGTTCAGTCGCCAGTAAGAAATCGGTTTCGCAGCGAGAATCTCCTGCGCGTATGGTCCATGCACATCCAACATCGTTCGGCGCGATCGACCAGTGACCTCTTCGAGAGCCTCGACCAGCGTATCGACGATTCTTTTTTCGGCATGAACTTCCAGACCCGCTGTTCGCGCGGGCCAAGTGGTATAACCACCGAGTGCATGCTGTTCAAGAGGTGGAATGTAACCCTCTGCACCGTTCGCCAATTCGATGTTGAAATGACTGCTTGCCGGACTACGACCGCGTAGCTTGAGACCGGTGAGTGCATAGACTTCGTTAGGGAGAGTGGCGATAGTGAGGTCGCCGATTCGAATCGCTTGCAACTTCACGTTGGTCTTTTGTCGTTCATGCAAAATCAACGCCTCCATGGCGTAGACTTCGGGAATGTTCTTGGGCAAATCGTCTTGGATTTTTGACGCGATGGGACGCGCCCATTCAAGCCGCTCTTCATTGGGGACACGATAATTGAGCGTAATGTTCTTCTCAATCATTCCCAAAGGGACTGTGTCCAGATATTCCACTTTCGCTAAAGCCAACTCAGCGTACTTGGCAACTTCTTCGGCGTAGCGATCGATACTCATCGTTTTTGCGGCCGACCCATAGTCCATCCACATCAGATCGCCGCTTGTACCTTGGGAGATCGCAGCGACGAATGGACCATTGCCGTCTCCCGATTCGCCGACCAGTGCCGCGACATGTTTGCAGAACAGTCCGTAGTAGTCTGCCGAAAGGGGGCCTGTGCCAAAGTAATGTTGCGAGTAGTTCGCTAGCACAGCCAGCGGTCGTCCCTCGCGGGTTTGCAACGAGATAATAGATAGGGACGGATCAACCGGTCCAGATGGTCCGACAATCGTAGGACTTAGATAGCCTGGGTGCATATGTGCAAGACCCGTTGCATTGCCAAACGGGTCGACGATCTTGCTCTCAGGTTTGCGAATCCAACGTCGATTGTGCGTGTGCTGCCAATCGTCGATCGTCGCCCAGCCGATCTTCGCCGGCTGCAATTTTTTGTTGGCCGCCACGATTGCTTCCGCAATCTTTCCTGGCAACCATGTTGCGTAGGCTTTGTCCTGCCGAGTTCCCAAACAAGCCATTGCTGCTGGAGCAGAATGCGTGTGAGTAGCCGAAACCATGATGTGGTTGGTTGGCATGCCTGTGGCTAGACTTGCCGTTTGTTTTGCTTCATCGATCAGCGATTGAGTCATCATGCAAGTATCGACGATCACCAACGCGATCTTTGTTGCATCATTCTCGATTATGATTGCACGCGCGAAGAGTGGATCTTTGAGTTGGGTCGCATGACCTTCTAGAAAACCGCCCGCCACTCGTACAGGAAAACGAGTTGGAGAAATATCGACCACTGCGGCACCGGCATGGAAGCCGCGAGTCGCTGCAACCTTGTCGGCGTTCTCCTGAGCGAGCGAATTTTGATGAACTAAGATCGGGATCGTCAGCCACAATGTCCACAAACGAAAGCTGAAGTAAAGCGATTTCATGATCGATCCTTGAGTTGTGCCCATAACAGTCGAGGCGAGAAACGTGATGCTCCGGCGCTAACCAATTCAGAACTTAGCCTACTACTCTCAAAATCACAATCTGAGGTCTACTTTACATCTCAACGGAGCATCGCGCTTTTGAAGAATCACTCCTCTGATAGGAATTAATGTCGTTCTGCGCTGCGCTCGCTATTGGACCAGCAACGCAGCGAGTTGATTGAGTGTTTCGCCTGGTTCCTGACGCTGCGGATCTCAGCTTGCGAGATTGGCCCTTCAAAGCGTCCCAAAAAAGCAAAATACTTTTGATTCATTGTGCCGCTACACCTTGACAGGAGAGAGAGAGTGAGAGAGGGTGAGTGTGAGTGTGCGTGAAATCGCATAGAAACTGTTTGCAATTATGCGTGTCCGAAGTGAGTCGAGGTTAGGTTTTGATTTTCTAACTTTCTTATAGTCTCTCAAAGGAGAATACAATGCGATCGAAACGTCTGAGCGGTTTTACGTTGGTTGAATTGCTGGTGGTCATCGCGATCATTGG
>CAMDKL010000143.1 GCA_945900945.1 Pirellula staleyi DSM 6068 | reverse complement strand
GGTTGTGGAGATGTTGGACAACAGTGAGATCAGTGACCATAGACATGTTTGCCATATGTCATCGCCGTCAGCAGCATGGGCGCATGATGGAAGTCCGGAGTGTTGACTACCGAGCTGCTGGCTGTCCGAGGACCTCAGCCCTTTCAAGAGTGTAAAAAAGGTGTCCGGTACCGTTTTTAGGCTTCTCACAAAGATTTGCGTGGTTTTGGACACTTCTCGTTTATCACCACCACCAAAATTCTACAAACGCTTGCTTTCTGGTAGCGGAAGCCGTCAAGGCTTTCGAAGCACTCGCACCAGTCGCAAACCCAACGAAACGCTTGACGCGTTCCGCTACCGGTAGTCGAAAATGGTGGCGTTCGGCGAGAAGTGTCCTTTTTTGTTTCTTTTTTGGTGTATCATGTTCTTTCTTCTAATAGCTGGAATGGCGCTATGCACTCACTTCGATTGTTCAATGGATCGCATGAAAAAAAGAGCGACTATCCCTGGCCTATTCTTGGTTGCCATGTTCTTACCGGCAATCACGATCACCGGTTCGTTAACCCTCGCTCTTGGAGCGGAACCGATTCCCGATGCGTTTACGGGACTGGCGCAAGAGTATGAAGCGCGGACTCGGCCGGTGTTGCAACAATTCTGCTTGTCATGTCATTCGACTGAAAAACAAGATGGCGATTTGGACCTCGAGCGTTTCGCGAATCTCCGAGATGTGCGGCGCGGGACGAAGGCGTGGCTGAAGGTTGTGGAGATGTTGGACAACAGTGAGATGCCACCCGAGGATTCGAAACAGCCCTCGGTCGAACAGAAGTTGCAAATGCGAGGGTGGGTCGATCGATACCTGCGTACAGAAGCCGAAGCAAGTGCCGGAGACCCTGGCCCCGTCGTGTTGAGACGGCTAAATAATGCCGAGTACACTTACACGATTCGTGATCTAACAGGCGTGGAACTCGATCCGATGCGCGAATTCCCAACCGACAGCGCCGCAGGCGAAGGATTTACCAATACGGGCAATGCTCTCTCGATGTCGCCAGCGCTGCTGGCAAAGTATCTCGCTGCCGGCCAAGAGATCGCCAGTCATGCCGTGCTGCTGCCAGATGGTTTTCATTTCTCGAAGTTGAATACGCAGCGAGATTGGACAAACGAAACGCTTGCAAAGATCCGTCAGTTTTATGGCCAGCGCGTCGAAGTCGTCGATTTGGGTGTCGGAACGTCTGTCGGCTTGTTGAATCTACACGGCAGCTGCCGCATTGGCCAAGCTGGAGAATTGCCACTCGAGAAGTACTTCGCAGCAACACTTGAGGAACGAGCTACGATTCGTTCGGGCGACAAATCAATTGCAACCGTTGCGGCGGAACGCGGTTTGAGTGCCAGGTACATGAAAATGTTATGGGAGAGTCTAAACTCAGCAGAACCGTCATTGCTGCTCGATGGGCTACGGACTCGTTGGCGCACCGCAAAGCCAGAGGATGCGGCAAGTCTCGTTGAAGAAGTTGTTGCTTGGCAACGTGGATTGTGGGCGTTCAACGTGGTTGGCTTGATGGGACGAAAAGGAAGTGGAACGCAATGGCAAGAGCCGGTCGAGCCGATCGTGTCTCAGCAAGAGTTCCGCCTTTCGATTCCCGCATTAAAGGAGGGTGAGGAAACCAAGGACCTCATCATCTCGCTAACGGCCACTGACTGCGGCGATGGCAACCAAGAGGATCTTGTGGTTTGGCACCAACCTCGGCTTGTCGCAGAGAAACAAGCGGATCTTCTCTTGCACGAATTCACAGATTTAAAGGGGATCGACCCATCGCAATTTGGCAAGCATCCAAATGGTATTGCGATCGATGCCAGGTCACTGTGTGTGCAAGCTCCGGCGGTCATTACGCTAACGCTACCGGGAAAAATTGCCGCGGGGAAAACGTTCGTGACGACAGCGATGTTCGCTCCTGGCACTGGGATCGACGCCACTGCGCAACCCAATGTGGTGTTTGGCTTGGCCGAAGCAAAGTCTGGGCTGGTTGCCGCCACAACAACCGCAACGCTGTCAACAGTCACAGCGCTATATCCCGATACTCGCACGATTTCGTTCCAGAATCCTATTCTGATCGCGGACGAAAGTGCACTCCGCAAAAAATTCGTAACCTCGATGGAGGCTCATCGACAATTGTTTCCCATCTCGCTGTGTTACCCGCAGATCGTGCCGACGGACGAGGTGCTGACGCTGACTCAGTTCCATCGGGAAGACGAGCACTTGGAGCGACTGCTTCTGGACGATGCTGAGAAGCGCGAGATCGACCAATTGTGGGAGGAGCTGCGGTTTGTCAGTCAGGATCCATTAAAGCTTGCGGCAGTTCTCGATTCTTTGGTCGAGACAACCAAAGATCACCCCCAGGACGGCGGCTTTAACGATGCGGTCAAGCCATTTCATGAACGGGCAGACTCATTCAAACAACGATTGATCGATTGCGAGCCGAAGCAGCTTGACGCTCTGGTCGATTTCGTCGCGCTGGCTTATAGGCGACCGCTGGAAGAGCACGAAGCTGAAGAATATCTAGGACTGTATCGCGAATTGCGGTCGGATCAGTTGTCGCACGAGGACTCGTTCCGACGGACGCTTGCGAAGGTTTTTGTTGCGGCTCCATTTTTGTATCGCTTCGAGTCCGTTCACGATGCTAAGTCGTCCGCACCGGTCTCACAATGGGAATTGGCGAGTCGATTGAGCTATTTTCTCTGGTCTTCGATGCCCGATGAGGAACTACGGGTGAGCGCGGCAGACGGGACACTTGCAAGACCTGAAGTGCTACTGAAACAAACGCGACGCATGCTTCGGGATCCTCGCGTGCGTCGACTTGGGGCGGAGTTCGCTTGTCAGTGGTTACACATCCACGACTTTCCGTTAACGGAGACCAAGAACGAGCAACTCTTCCCAGAATTCAATGCGCTGCGCGACGACATGTACGAGGAATCGGTTCTGTTTCTTACGGATCTATTTCAATCCGATGCTTCGCTGCTCAGCCTGCTGAACGCCAATCACACATTCGTCAACGAACGATTGGCAAACTTCTACGGCCTCGCGGGCGTTCAAGGCGACGCATGGCGTCGGGTCGACGACATCCAGTTGCACGGGCGTGGAGGAATTCTTGGATTGGCGACGACGCTTGCCAAACAATCGGGCGTTTCGCGGACCAGCCCGATTCTGCGCGGCAACTGGGTCAGCGAAGTTTTGCTTGGTGAAAAACTCCCGCGTCCGCCGCAGAATGTACCGCAACTTGCAAGTAGCGTACCGGAGGGTTTAACCGAACGACAAATGATTGAACGGCATAGCAGTGATCCCTCGTGCGCCAAATGCCATCTGCGAGTCGATCCGCTCGGTTTCGCATTGGAAGGATTTGACGCTATCGGTCGACGCCGTGAACGCAATCTTGCGGGGCTAGCAATCGATACGAAAACCAAGCTGCCTGATGGTCACGCGATCGAAGGCCTGCCGGGTTTACGGAGTTACTTGTTGGACAATCGCCGCGATGCATTCGTGAATCAGTTCTGCCGCAAGTTGTTGGGATACGCTCTAGGCCGCGAAACGCAACTGTCAGATCAATCATTGCTGGCCACGATGCAGGGGGAGTTGGCCGAGAATGGTTATAGTACCTCGACAGCGGTTCTCGCAATTGTGCAGAGTCGCCAGTTTCAGGAGATCCGCGGTCGGGAAGCGTCTTTTCCAGAGCAGTGATGATTCAGTTAGGATAGGAGTACAATGAGCAACAGATTCTTCAAACGTCGGACTCTCCTCCGTGGATTGGGCGTTACCATGGCACTGCCGTGGATGGAATCGCGGAACGTCTGGGGCGACGACGCTTCAACATCCGTGAAGCCCCAAAGTCAACCACCGGTGCGTATGGCGGTGTTGTTCTCAGGAAACGGCTTTCATGCTGGGCAGTGGTGGGCCAAGGGTACTGGCAAGGAAATGCAACTGGGCCCGGTTCTCGAATCGCTGACCGATTTTCGAGAGCGCTTGCTGTTCATCAACGGACTTTACAACGCGGAAGCCCTCAAGGGAAACATCCATAGTTCACAAACGGGAAATCTATTGTCCGGTGCGTCGCTCGCTTCTGGAGGAGAGATTCGATCGGGAACTAGTTTCGACCAAATCATCGCTCAGCGTTACGGGCATTCGATAAAGGTACCCAGCCTCGTGATTGGTTGCGAACGGTCGAATCCAGGAATACACAAGAACTACTCGATGCTTTACAGCTCGCACATCTCGTGGAGTTCGCCGACCGCCCCAACCCCGCTGGAGCTTTATCCAGCACTGGCCTTCGATCGACTCTTTAAAGGTGAAGGAGAACGCAGTGATCGGAGCGTGTTAGATGTAGTGCTCAGCGAAGCGAAACGGTTTCGTACTCGGATCAGCGCGAGCGACCAACTGAAACTTGATGAGTATCTCAATTCGGTGCGTGAGATCGAGCAAAGACTTGCACAGGCGGACAGGCAGGGTGAACTCCAGGGTTGGCGTCCAACACTCGACAAACCCAACGTGCCCCGGCCGCCCGAGGGTATCCCACAAAACCTGGCTGACCACATGCGGCTGATGTGCGACATTCTCGTCCTGGCGTTTCAGACCGATGCGACCCGCGTTTGTACTCTGAAGCTGAACAATGACCACAGCTACCTGCAGTTTCCAAACTTGAACGTCGCCGTTGGACATCACGAGCTGTCGCATTCGGATCGTGGCAAGAAGTCTCCCGATTGGTTGAAAGTGAACCAGTTCTTTATGGAGCAGTTCGCGTACATCGCCCGCAAGCTGGACTCAATCCAGGAAGGCGAACGGACCGCACTGGATAACTCCGTGTTGATGTACCTATCCAGTATGCAGACGGGCAGCCACGATGCCAGCAATCTGCCGTGTGTGCTTGTGGGCGGTGGAGGCGGTCAGCTGCAAGGCGGGCGCGTGCTCGACTACGCAGGCCAGTCCAATCGCAAAATGTGCAGCCTGTACCTGTCTCTACTGGACAAGTATGGGATCAATCCCAAGGAGTTTGGAGATGCAACGGATCGACTGGCAGAAGTATGAGCCATTTCAAGTGATTTGCAATCGAAGGGATCGTAGCCGAAGTCGTCGCGTCATCCACCCGCGCGTTGCTGCGAAGTCCGCTCAATCCGTTCTTCCAATCCAAAATCAGCCGCCCGCCTCGATCGAACCCAGTACGACTGCAGTGGGTAGTCCCAAAACTACATGTGATTTCATGGCGTATTCCCATCTACGACAGAATGGATTGAAGAATCCGCGCGGGACTTGTCTACCGAGAATCAGAAACGGAACTAACGCACTCTAGACGCATAGGTCGTCCGGGGATGGGCTAGTTTTTTTTCAGGCCGCAATCCAGCTCCGGCGAGTTCTTTTATGACGAGTTTCAACTGGATGATCAATCCCATGAATAGCCAAAATTCTCGACGGCGATTTATTGCGAGCTCCTTTGCTCCGCTGATGGTAGGTGCGCTGACAAACTGGCCTGGTGAATTGTTGGCGACTCCACAAGTTCCCGATGCGCTGCCCGTCACGGCTCTCATCACTGCTTATTATCCCGTTAGTCATGCGGATGTCATTGTCTCGAAAATTCTGGAGGGATATCAGCGGAATGGGGAAGCTCCGCGACCGGGATTGAAGCTGGTGTCGATGTATGTGGAACAAGCGCACCAGCATGACATTTCCCAAACACTCGCGGCACGTTACGGAGTGCGCTTGTGCAAGACGATCGACGAAGCCATCACACTGGGGACCGACAAAGTACAAGTCGCTGGCGTACTCAGCATTGCCGAACATGGTGACTACCCCTTTACGCCAGACACGCAGCAGAAGATGTACCCGCGTCGGCGTTTCTTTGATGAAACCGTGGCGACGTTCAAACGATGCAACGCGGTGGTTCCGCTCTTTAATGACAAGCACCTCGCATACCGCTGGGAAGATGCCAAGGCGATGGTCGAGATCGCGCGACAGATGCGGTTTCCTTTGCTGGCAGGTTCGTCGCTGCCGGTGACTTGGCGGTTTCCGACTTTGGAGTTGCCTCGCGGTTGCGAAATTGAAGCGGCGCTGACAATCGGCTATGGCCCTGTGGAAGATTATGGCTTTCATGCGCTAGAAGCTCATCAATGCATGATCGAACGTCGGCGTGGCGGGGAAGCGGGGATTCGCGAAATTCAAGTTGCCATCGGCAAGGGCATTCGAGCGACTCAACGAGCCGGAGAATGGTCCAGCGAGCTTTTCGCGGCAGCACGAAGGGTCATGCCGGGAAATCCGACAGATACCGAAGCTTGGGATCCGGTAACGACTGAGTTTGAGGGTAGCCGCCATCAGCCAGCCGCTTACCTACTAACTCATTCGGACGGGCTGCGATCAGCGGTCATCATGACCGCTGGTTTCTCGGGAGGTTTTTCGTTTGCCTGCAAATTGAAGGGGCAGGATAAACCGGTGGCTTGTTGGTTCAAGTTACAAGACAAGGAAGTATTCGGTCATTTTTCCTACTTGCTCGAAGCCTTTGAAGAAACGATCCGCACGGGTCGTGCCGTTTATCCAGTCGAGCGCACACTAATGACAACTGGAGTGCTCGACCGCTGCATGCATCTGATCTCTCAAGGTGGCGGACGAAGGGCGACTCCGGAGTTGGAATTCTCCTATTCAGGGGCGGATTGGACTTTTGCCAATCACCCGCAGAGTCGCCTTAGCCTTCCTCACGACTAGGCAGCTTTTAGAAATATCTTTGCGTGCTTTTTTGTTCCGCGTTGAGCTAGACCATCGGACCGCCGGGTTAACAGCGTGCGGATCGGAAAGGCAGAGCCAAAACCGCGAGTATCGGCTATATTTCGAAGTTCAGATCGGTTCGGGCTTTCTTAGGAAGACGCCATATGCCAATAGTTCCCAAGCATTACATAACCCCTGAGGAATATTTGAGCCGCGAGAGAAAGGCCGAGTTTCGGTCCGAGTACTTTCGTGGCGAGATGTTCGCCATGGCGGGCGCTTCAGCCAATCACAATTTGATCGTTGGCAATTGCATACAAACTCTTGGGCAGCAGCTCAAGAAAAAGCCGTGCCGAGTCTTTCCGAGCGACTTGAAGCTTCGAATCGAATCGACTGGGTTGTACACCTATCCGGACGTTTCGGTCGTCTGCGGCGAGCCTCAGCTTGAATCTGATGCAGGCGATGTGCTGCTAAATCCAGTGGTGCTAGTCGAAGTCCTCTCGGAATCTACTGAGGCGTACGACCGTGGAAAGAAGTTCGAACATTACCGAACTATTCCTAGCTTAAAACATTACGTGTTGATTGCCCAAGATCGACACTCGATCGATTGCTTTACGCGATCCGCCGATGGCAGCTGGAGTTTGACAAGTTGCCAAGGACTCGACGGGAAGATCATGTTGGACGGTATAGACAGCGCACTGGTCGGAGCTGAAGTTTACGACAAGGTATCTTTGTAAATTAGATTAGCTAGGCTTATTGCTACTTGGGGGCACCTGCGGTTGCCAGCCTTTATACGTCGAGGGGCTTTAATTGACCCATTGACCCATCGGCCGTTTCAGACTAAAGTTAAGTGTCCTGCCTGGAGAGCGACTGTATTTGGCGACGATTTCTGCAACAGCTCCGCCGTTGTTTTGATAGTTCGCACAAATCAGATTTCCTATTTCCTACCGAAAAAGTTCGACCTGTACGATTGAATTCGAATTTACCGATGCAATCCATTGAGCCTGAGGCGTTAGCCGAGCCACGTCGCATGAGATCGGCTAGTAGCGCCTCAGGCTCAGTAAGCTCCAAACCTATTTGAATCGTACAGGTCGAAAAAGTTCGAAAGCCCTATGAGCATTCGTATTCTGATCAGCGCTTGGAACTTGGCTCTTTGCAGTATTTGTCTTTTGGTACTAATAAGTACAGAAACTCTGTTTTCGCAGTCACCCGTGGTGGAGGCAACCCATCGAGCACCGCTTTGGCGACAGATTGACCAAGTTGTGGATGCGATCTATTTCGGCCCCAAAATTCATTTGGCAAGTGAGCCTGAGTTTCAGCGTCGCATCTACCTGGACTTGATAGGACGAGGACCGACAGTTGCCGAATCGGAGAGTTATCTGAATCGACTTGTTGATGCGCCGGAGAAATCGCAACAGCTTCGCAAAGAGATGATCGATGACCTGCTGTCACGCGACGAATTTTCGCGGTACTACGCCAAGGTACTTGAGGTGATGTTTACCGAGCGTCGCGAAGTAATTGGCGTCCTCGAAACTCGATCGATGATTTACCAGTGGCTTGACGAGCGCCGTCCATTGAACGAGCTTTGCACCGAGATGTTAGCTGCGGATGGGACGGGGGAAAAGCTCCGAGCGGCCGCGAGTTTTATTCTCAATCGCAATGCCGAACCCAACCTCGTAACACGTGACGTTGGCCGCATTTTCTTCGGTCGTGATGTGCAGTGCGCCCAGTGCCATGACCATCCTTTGGTAGCAGATTACGAACAATCCGAGTACTTTGGAATTCTCTCGTTCGTCAATAGAACTTACCTGTTCCAAGATGAGAAGCGAGGCAAAAAACCGTTCCTGGGGGAGAAGGGTGAAGGCGCACTCGAATTCGCTTCGGTGTTTAAGCCTGAGAATGGAAAGTCTACGGCTCAGCCAGTATTACCGATGGCGATGGCCATGGATGCCGAGCCAGACTTTGTGGACACGGCGGATAGTTATGTAGTCGCACCTGAAAAAAACAAGCGCGGCGTTCCGCGCTATAGCCGCCGCCAACAATTGGCTGTACTGGCAACACATCCAGAGAATCAGTCGTTCAACCGCAATCTGGCTAACCGCTTGTGGGCGAACATGATGGGTATGGGAGTGGTCCATCCGGTCGACATGCACCACTCGGATAATCCACCTGTCTCTGCTGCCTTGTTGCGGTTGCTATCCGATGAATTGATAGCTAGTCAGTACGACCTGCGAGAATTCCTGCGACAGGTTGCTCGATCTCGCGCCTATCAACGCTCCGTGTTACTTCCCAATTTACAGAATTGGAATGGACCGGCTGGCGGGATCGAAACTCTGAATCAATTAACGACTCGCTTAGACGCCGAGCTTCAAAATCTGAAACCGCAGATGGATAAGTTGCAAATCGATTTGACACAGGCCGATTCTCAACTGCAAAAGTCTCAAGCGGATGTTGCCAAGATACAAATTCAGGTCGATGAATCAAAGATTCAATTAAAACAGTTAAGCGAACAGCGTGATAAAGATGCGGCCAAGTTAGCGGAACTGCAAGCCAAGCAGACGAAACAACAGGAGTTGATCGTTTCACTGCAGGCTGCGGTGAAAGCAGCCGACAACGTTTTGCAAATCACGCTTGATGACCAGGAATTTGCGGCATCAAGAAACCTGCTCAACACTCGACTCACCAAAGCCATTGAGGTGAAGCCAGCCATCGACAACGACGTTCAAAAACAACAAGAATCCATCGAGAAGGCCAATTTCCGGGTGGATGACCAACGCGGTCGCATTCTCGCGCTGGCCAATCGACGGCTGGCGTTCGGTGAGTTTGTTGTTGAAGCGCGCGGCGTTCAACGCGGCGTGAGAAAACAAATGCAGGCTCTGATCGACTCCCAAGCCGACTTCGACCAGCAGAAATCCAGGTTTGATGTTTTGCGCAAGTGGCTTGAACTGCGCGAGCAACTTCATCAGGCTCAAGCAAGCAGCGATGCAGCGACGATGAGTGAGTTTCAGGCCAAGCTGGAATTGCAACAAGCGGACTTAATAGAGTCGTGGCGTCGCAGCTATGCAATTCGCCGCGTCCGAGGTCTGAACCCGGAGCAGATGGCGGGTGGCACCTACATTGCCCTCGAAATGGATCGAGCGGCACGCAACAAGGCTCTGGCTGATTGGGAAGCCAATCATCAGAACAACCCTGCCGAAGGAGACGATATTCAGAAACGTCAGAAGTTTGTCAGTGCGGCGGTGGCTATCAACATGTGGGACACTGTGGAAGATCTGTTTGTGGAGAGATTCGCGGCGCCGGCAGGCGCGCCTCAAGATGGCTTTTTTGCAACGGTGGACCAGGCCTTGACGATTCAGAACGAGCCGACGTATCAATCTTGGTTGAAAGCCAATGATGGAAATCTGATTCAACGGCTTACGGCAATCGAGGACTCTGCATTATTGGCCAATCAACTGTATCTAAGCATCTTATGCCGATCGCCCGATGCTGACGAAACGCAAATGATCGGCGATCTGCTCAGGCAGTATTCGGCCGAGCGGTCCTCCGTCGTTCAGGAGTTAGTGTGGGGTTTGTTGGCATCAACAGAATTCCGCTTTGCAATGTAATAGTCTTTGACCACTCCGTGGTCAGAAGGTCAGAAGTATTCAGAAGCCGTGTCGCTGGCCGCTCCGTCGGTCACCGTCTTCCGCGTGTTTGAAAAGAATCCTATGAACAAAAAACAGTACAAACCCTGTGGTACTATCGACCATGGAATTGGCCGTCGGCAATTCATGGGCGAGTTCCTAACTGGTATGGGAGCAATTGCAGGCACGAGTTTGTTTTCGCATCCGCTGGGAGCCACGGAAATCGCCAAGCATGGCAAGTCGGTTGTGGTCGTTTATCTCAAGGGTGGAGTCAGTCAGTTCGAATCTTGGGATCCCAAGACCGACCTTGAAACCGGCGGACCTTTTAAATCCATTCCAACATCTGTGCCTGGCATTCATGTCTCCGAGCTGCTCCCACATACAGCGGGGCAGATGCACCACATGGCGTTGATCCGCAGTATCTCGACCGACTTGGATGACCACGGCCTTGCCAACAACATTGTGCGAAGCGGTCGCACGACCCGTTCGGCCACTGAGTATCCTGAACTGGGCGCGGTGGTCGCTAAAGGTCTGGAGCGAGCCGATTTCCCGTTGCCAGGACACATTGCGACGATGGTTGGAGGAGCGGGTCGCCGAGGTCGCAACGCTGCCTATCTTGGCCCGAGGTACTCCAGTGTTTCAGTTGGCGCTGAGAAAGGAGGCATCGTCAATACGCAATTGCCCGATGGCATGTCGGTCTCTGTGGATAGCCGTCGTCATGACTGGCGTCGCTTTGTAAACAGTCGCCATCGCAGCAAGATTCAATCGGCTGAAATGGACGCCTACACGCAATGTTACGAACAAGCATTGCGATTGATGGAAAAGCGAGAACTGTTCGACATTTCGCATGAGGCGGAGTCTGTTCAAGAGGCTTATGGCAAGTCGGAGTTTGGCAAACAAATGTTGCTGGCGCGGCGATTAGTCGAACAGGAAGTTCCATTTATCGAAATTCAACACGATGGTTGGGACTTTCATCACAACAACTTTGAGTTTCACCTGCACTATGTAGCCGACTTTGATCGTCCGTTTGCTCATTTCCTTAGCGACTTGAACCAACGTGGTTTATTGGAGCGAACTTTGGTAATTGTTATGACCGAGTTTGGTCGCACACCCAAGATCAATGCAGGTTATGGTCGTGACCACTATCCCAATGCTTGGTCCATTGCTTTAGCCGGCTGCGGCATTCAGCATGGAGCGGTCATCGGTAGTACCGATGCCAAGGGTGTGGAAGTGACCGATCGCAAGGTAGATCATCGGCATCTGTTTCACACCTATCTGCGAGCTGTCGGCATCGACTCATCCGGCGAGTTTGATGTTGCTGGCAGAAAGTTTCCAATCGCTGACCCCGCCTACGGTCCTATCAAGGAATTGTTAGCATGACAACTACGTTAAATCCAAAAGAGGAAGCGACGGCGCCTAAGTTTGATCCTCGCGCTGCCAAGCTGGTTTCGGACTGGGCTCACACTGCCAAGTTGCTTTGCTGCCGCGTCGATCCAACTGGTAAGTATGTTGTTGCTGGTGCGATTGACTACACCATCCAACGCTGGGAGATCGCAACTGGAGCGAAGACGGCGCTAGTTGGACACGACAACTGGGTCCGTACACTAGGATTTTCGCCTGATGGTAGCATGCTCTTCTCGGGTGCTTACGACGGACGCTTGATCTCGTGGGAGATCGCTGCGGAGATGCCACAACCGAAGCAGATAATTCAGGCACATCAAGGATGGCTTCGCGGATTGGCCGTCAGTCAAGATGGCCAGCGCGTTGTCACCTGTGGCAACGACAAGCTAGTAAAAGTTTGGTCGGCTGTTGATGGGCAACTGATTCGTGAAATGAGCGGACATCCGAAACTCCCTTATTGTGTTCAGTTTGTACCCGGGACTTACGATGTAGTTAGCGGCGACGTTGTCGGTAAAATTTATCATTGGAAAGCCGACGATAGTGGGTTGTTGCGTAACTTTGACGCCAGCGAAATGTTCTCTAACATCGGCGACATCGCACCCTTCGGCGGTGTTATCAACCTGACATTCAGTCCTGATTCAAAGCGGCTCACTGCCACCGGACTTCACAAGTGCAGCAATGCACCAGCGGGTAATCGTCGCGCCGTTGCCTTGTCCTTTGATTGGGCAACCGCTGAGAAACTTCCCAAACAAGAGTGTATTCAAAAAGAGCTGGATGCGACCATGTGGCGCGCCGTTTATCATCCCAGCGGCACAATGATTGGCATCGTAGAGAAGGAAATCGGTTTCTGGAATCCCGGCACCGAAGATGTCTTTCACCTGGCCGCCACTCCCAGCGATATTTTCGACTGTGACCTACACCCCAATCAGCTCAACCTCTACACCGCGCACTTCGACGGGCATTTACGATCCATGCGACTTTCGCCGTCGTGACGCGACTTGGACTTGAGGGTCCAGAGGGGTCAGAAAAGTACTCCGTCCATCTCGTTCAAGGGTCAATCATGTCAATAATTATGGGCATCCTATTGCAAATTCGTTGTGTGACAAACATGGCATGTTGTGTGGCATTAGGTTGCATCGGCACAAAGCTGCTTGCCGCCGATCCGCCACCCCTGCGTATGCCAAGTGACAATCGCGTCTTCGGAACCATTTTCAATAATGATACTAACAATATCTTGTACGCGCTGGATGATGGAGATTCGGCAAAGAAGATCATACAGAACTACCGCGATGCTGTTCAACAGATTGTGGAAGCACGCCCCGGCATAGTGGCGCAGAACGTAGGTAATCCAGATCCCGTTATCTACCGCAGTAAGGAAGCCACCTCCTGGAGCAAGTACATCAAGGGGCACGAGTCAGCTGCCATGAACAAGATGCTCGATGCAGGTACCGATCCGTTCCAAGTCACCATCGAAGTATGTCACGCGCAGGGGATCCCTGTCGTCGCCAGCTACCGCATGAACGCGGAGGATTTCTACGAAGAGGGGTTGCAGATTCAAGATTTTGGACGCCAGCATAAACATCTGGCCATCCCAGGAGCATTTTGTCTGGATCCAGCACATCCCGTCGTTTACCAACACCGTATGGCTATCTTCCGGGAGGTGGCAGAGAAATACGATATCGACGGTATCGAGTTTGATTTTCGGCGCTGGACGCACATGATCTCCGATCCGCTAGTGAACCATCCGATCCTGACCAAGATGGTGCGCGAGACACGGCAAATGTTAGACGAAGTTGCACGGCGGAAAGGGCGCTCGCGACTAATCCTGGGAGCACGCGTTGGACCCGCTCTAGAAATGACTCAAGAGCAGGCAAACTATGAGGGCTTGTCGGCAAAGGGACGCAAAGTCGATCCTTCCTGCCGCGAACTCGGACTGGACGTGCGAACTTGGGTGCAGCAACAGCTCGTGGACTATCTCAGCCCGAGTCTGTTTTGGCCGGACTGGCCTGGCTTGCCACGCACTCGTGAGTTCGCCGATCTGGTCAAGGGGAAAAATATCGGAATCTATCCTACGCTGTTTCCTCGGCCGAGTTGGCTAAACGACTCGGGTGAAGTTCCCAATCGCGGACCGATTGAACCCTGGACAACAGACACGCTGCGAGAATACAAGGAAGGCCTCTGCCATTTAGGGCTCCGTTGCTACGACGAAGGGGCAGACGGCATTAGCATGTACAATTGGTATTTCCATTTGCATCTATCTCGCATGCCCCGGCAATGGCAAGCCTATTATGGATACGGAATGGGCGGATCACCGATTCAAAAATATGCACTCTCGATACTAGGCAACCGCAGTTCTATACAAAACTACCAACAACAGAAGTGGTTTTGGCCCCCGGACTACGAGTCCTTGGTCAGCGATGTGCGCCCGATCGAGCCGAAGATCAACATACTTCGGCCGAATAAATTGCCACCTCAGCTGACCGCCAAGAAAACACGCGTCGGTATTGCAAATGACCACAATCCAAGCTTGGGCGTGCTTCCGAACGGTGAAGTTCTGCTTGTCATGCAGCATTCCTATAACGATGTTGGCGATGGCAAAGTACAGGACCAAAGCTTTTTGTGTCGTTCTACGGACGGTGGGCTCAAATGGTCGCAGCGTCAATGGATTCCATTGTTGGGACGCGATCCGTATCTTACGGTGTCATCCAAAGGAACCCTTTTCGTGACGACTTTTTTATCGGCCAACGATACAGGAAATACGACTTCAAACCCCACGGCTTTCGTTCATCGTTCCATAGACGGCGGCAAGCGTTGGACATCACTGCATGTAAAATCCGAGGACGTAGTCGGGGGCAACCCAGGCTCCAGTGTAACGTTGAGCCGCAATGTGCTTGAACTAAAGGACGGCATATTCTTGCTAGGAGTATCGACGGATTCCGTGACGAGCTCTTTGTGGAGATCCGAAGATAATGGCGAAACGTGGGACAAGTCGTTGTCCTGCGTATTGGAAGGGTCCGATGTCAAAGAGCAGGGACTGCCATGGCTCGGCAAAGCGTTTCTTTGTGAGACACGGCAGGGGAACATTCTTAGCTTAGCGCTCAATCGAGAGACTGCTCCGCATGCGTCATTGCCCACGGTGAAGGACACTAATTCCATCGAACGGACTGGCGTTTTCCGGTCGCGGGACGGTGGAACCCATTGGACTCGGGAGCGAGAATTAGGCCTCCCGTCTGGCGAAGTGCTACCATCCCTGTGCCGACTGCGAAACGGTAAGGGATTGTTAACCTTTACCGTGTCCAGTCTGAATCCGCCTTTAGGATTAAGAAGCGTGATCACGGAGGAATCTTTGGACGGCTTGTCTGTAGCCCAAAACGCTGACGTACTTGTGTTGGACGAAAACACACCGGCTGATCAACCGACGGGAGGCGGGTTCGGCAACACCGTTCAATTGGACGATGGGTATCTTGTTTCAGCCAGCTCGTTTCGCGACGCTAAAGGTACGACGTTTGTCGAAGTGTTACGCTGGGCGCTCCCTTGAGGTGGCCCGACTGACTTACAGAACTCCATACTTTTTAAAGGCATCAGTCGCAGACATCCCGCCAGCAATGGCGTCGCGAACTTCGTTTTCGGCGTGCACCTTGGCCCATGCGGCTACCAGAATATCCTGCGCAACCGATTGGGGTACAATCACCACACCATCTTCGTCGGCAGCGATAAGGTCTCCCGGTTCGATTCGAACTCCGCCGATTTCGATTACAACATCGTAGTCGATTACGCGTTGCCGGTCGCGGCTGTCGAGTGGATTGACTCCTTTGGCATAAACATTAAATCCCATCTGGCGCATTTTAGCGACATCTCGAACGGCACCATCGACTAGCACACCAGCGCAACCGCAATTGCGAGCTGCGGTACTAAGCAGTTCGCCCCATATACCAGATCGCATCGATCCACCCGCTGCACACACGATCACTTCGTCCGGCCGGCAGCTGTCGATGGCCGCAAGTTCCTTGGCATAAGGCTCTGGATCGACGTGTGCCATATCAGCCCAAAGTGTCGTCTTGCAATAACCAATCAGCATCGTGGCTGGCTTTTCGACCGCTGTCGTCATTGGCAAAAAACGATGCGAAGGCGATTGGTCGCGCAAGCCGACAGCATCCAGCGAGTCGCACAAAAGTGGAACGGACAATTCGCGCCGCATCATGTCCAAAGTAATCGAACTAGGAATCTCATTCTTCATGGCGACCTATTTCCCCAAGTAGAGCGACCTCATATGTTCCATAACGCTGTTCCATGTTGTTTGCTGGTTTCTGATGAGTCAAATGATCTGACGGCGACCGAAAACAATAGAGATTTGTAACATATCTTGGACTATCCTTGGTCGCAATCGTTTGGTGTACGAGAGAACTTATAGAAATTTGAGGGGTATACCTCTGAAACGAAGAAAAACGCTGGCGAAAATGATATGCTGAAACTGTTTCTCGCCGGCGAAAATTGGCGGAAATGTTGGTACGTCGAGCGGCAAGTGGGAGCATCTCGTTTTATGGCTAGGTAGTATCAAGGAAATCATTAGGTTTTCGCCAGAGCCTTTCTTGCGTCCGATTTGCGAGAAGTGGATTCTATCAACGGCGGTTTTGCTTGCTTTCGACTGGCCTGCATGGACAGCTTGATTCGT
>CAMDKL010000142.1 GCA_945900945.1 Pirellula staleyi DSM 6068 | reverse complement strand
CCAAAACTTCCTCCTCCGTATCTGCCTGTATTTGCTGCAGCAGAACAGTCAGCGGCATGACGATTGGGTCTGGATTGCCGATCATACGTACTCAGTCGGCACGGTCAAAGTCTTTGCTATTCTGGGCATCAGGCGGTCGCATTTTGTTTCGCTCCAGGGGCCTGTGCAGCATCAGGATTTGGTGGTTCTAGCGATGATTCCGCCGGGGCCAACCACATCTCGCATGAATCCCTTTCCGTCAGGCATACGAGGCAAAAGATGGTCTTCGCCCCAAATCGATGGAACCTGCGAAGTTGCTTCGGTCTGCGTTTTTTTAGCTCCGTTTCCGCAAATGAGATAGAGAGACTTTCCGTCGGGGGTTGGCACTACAGCGTGTACTCCGTGATCACCCTTTGCCTCGATCGCCCGTAACATCTCTACCCTGTCCAACTGATCGTCGCCATCGGTGTCGGTAATGCGATAAAGACCCGAAGGAATCTTCTTTTCATAGTCATTCACCCCAATATAGAGTGCTCCGAACGCCCAAACCATTCCATTCACCGCACGAATTTCTACAGCGAGCTTTTCGACCTTCTTTGGATCCAAAGGATGGACGTCACATTGATAGCCACCTATGGACCATTTACCAACCTCGGTCATTTCACGACTTCGATATTGGATGCCGGAATTGCTATCCCGCTAACACAATCGCAATTTTGCGACTGCGGGTCAGACTAGGAAAATTGCTTGCGGGAAACGCGAAGATACAATTCCCTAATTCTCTGGGTCATGGTTTCATGGCGGAATTGCTCAGTGAATAACTCTCGGCCTTTGCGTCCCATTTCGCTCCGCATTAGCTTCGACTTTGCCAGCGTGATCATCGCATCTGCAAGTGAATCGATTTCCTTCGGCGGAATGATAAAGCCAGTTATTCCGTTGAGTACGACTTCTTTTGCACCATCAATATCGTAGCTTATGACAGGCTTGCCGGAAATCAACGCTTGTGGCAAAGCTCGTGCCAACCCTTCACGCAACGAAGTATGAACCAACACGTCCATTGCACCAACTAGGCTCGGGACCCGAACTGGCGGAACGACGCCCGTAAATACAAATCGGTCCGACATTCCGCGTCTGGCGATTTCCAATTCAAATTGCTCGCGAAGGATTCCGTCGCCGACAAACAAAAACCTGGCATTAGGCTGACTTCGACAAACTTGCTCAGCCGCTTCGATAACGTAACAGTGCCCCTTGAGATGAAACAACCGCGCGATCTTTCCAAAAACGATGTCACTCGAAGCGAATCCAAGTGCACCGCGAACGGACTCGCGATCGTTGTCTGAATGCAAAAACGGTTCGACATCCATCCCGCTATAGATGGTTGTGAATTTGTCTTGGTTGGCGACTTTTGCCTTGACCATCAAATCGGTCATTGCGTCCGCAACACTAATCATATGGTGGCACCGTTTGGCGGCCCAGCGCTCGCATTGGATAAAAAACCATCGGCTAGTTCGTCGCTGAAACGGATGAAAGGGGGCTCCGTGTACGGTATGAACAACGCACGGTACCCGGCGGCTCCATGCGGCAGCACGCCCCAGCAGTCCTGCTTTGGCACTGTGCGTGTGAACAACGTCAGGTTGCCAGTTGCGAATTGCCGCCTTTAACGCTTGTAGCGCACTGTAATCGTCTAGCGGGGAAATGGATCGTACCAACGACGGATGGTTGTCGATCAAAAGACCCTGTGTGTCCGTTTGGGCCAGAAGCTTTCCTTCCGCACCCTCGCTCGGACCGGTGATCAATATCACATCGTCACCGAATTCGCGAGCCAAGTCCCGGCAGTTGTAAAGCGTATTCTCCTGAGCACCGCCGACGATCATCCGAGTTATCACATGCATCACCCGCATATTCAGAACTCTCTCGCCCCCTTTGATTCATGCATTGACCAAGCATGGCGAATCGCCAATCCAAATAGAATGCAAGCGGCACCGACCCAAGTCCACCAGTGAGGGGGCTGATAAGTTGGATCCCCACTCCGAGTAAAATGGACCCAGACGGGCAGAAGTACTGGTTCGAGCAGCGTAATGAGGGATGCGAGATGGCTTGGCGTCGTTCGCAATCCTCGAGCAAAGAGAAGGTAGGGCAATCCCATTTGAAACATCCCAATGCCGGCGAGCAAGAGCCACATTGAGCCGGTTGGCAATGAAACGCCGCTCCACCAAACGATAGGCAACATAGCCAATGCGGTTGCAATGTGGTTCAAAGCAATGAGCCAAGCGGATTCGTGGCCACGCAATGCCCTCATACTAAAGATTACACCTGCATAGCAAAGTCCAGAGCCAATTGCCAACACCGAAGACCACCATCGATTTCCTGGAGTTCCTTGCCCATATTGAAATTCCATAATGACTATGAAGAGCACTCCTGCAACGCAAGTTATCATCATAGCCCAGTCGCGGAATGTTGTTCGCTCATGGAAGAACACGACAGCACCGATCATGACCCAGGCTGGGGCGAGATATTGAAGCCAGATAGCGTTGGCTGGCGAACCGCTAATCAAAGCAGTTAGGAAGGTCCAGTTCATACCAACGAAACTGACCGTCATCGGAATCATGGCCCAATGTAGGGTCGGGTTGCGCACGAGCGGCATCAAAAGCAAAAGTGCAAAGCACGCCCGCCAAAATGCAATCGCAGACCCCCGCGTTTCGGGTGTCCAGCCATCGAGCAAATTGGTTTGCGTAAAAAAACCGCTACTGCTCCAAAGTATCGCCGCAACAATTACGAGCAGTATACCCGAAGTTGTCGTGCCAGATCTATTGGAGTGAAGCGACGGTGCGTTTCTCGCTGGACTAGCCAAAGTGAATGATTCTTGTCGGTGTGAAATCAGAAGCAAAAAGCAACAGATTTGTACCAAAAACTCACTTTTTGTGAAAGGAGAAAGAACCGCTAGTTGGCAGGCTTCGGGCGAATCGTTTCACCGATGCGACCCGGAGTCGGTTGTCCGGTTGTGTAGCTTGGCGGCACAATGGACGTGGATGGTCCAACGGTGTAAGGAGTACCAGATTGAACCTCATACGAGTCGCCGACTTGTTCGTAACCACCGTAATTCATGCTGCCAGCGGAACCGCAATTGTCGCAGCCCCCGTTTGCAACATGCCCCGCACCGGCAGCACTTTGACAACCAGCGTCACATGGCTCGCCAACATTGCTCGCGCCGTGAATGCGATTGTTCATTCGAGTAAAAATATTTGGTTTTCCTCCAGATCCGCAAGTGCATCCTGCCATAGCCAACAACAAGCTGGCCGAAATCAATGTCGTTCGTTTCATTTCCCAAATCTCCCCGTTGAACTCTGTTGTGAACACCTGCAAAGGTGCACATTTCCCCGAACAACTCTACGACGCGATTCCGGTTGTGCAAGCAAAGATCGAAAAGTTTTCCTGATCGAAAAACTTTTCCTCACGCTCTGTATCCTATTTAGGTGTTACAGTTGTTCGGCAACGGATTTACTCATGTGTTAGGAAAATCGCCCGCCTGTTTCTTGTCCTTCGGCTCCAATGCGAAAGATTGTAGCAAATGCTGCTCTCTCATAGATTTACAAAAGGGATTGGTTTCGCATGGCGCAATCAGTCCGTTTGTCCTTGCGGTCTACTCGAAAAGTTTAATGGTCGAGATCCGTTTTTGGTTCTGGCAATTTACTTCGCCTCCGTTTTGACAATATTATCTGCGTCCCAAATTATCCTTGGTAATGACGTCGTCTCCAGCGAATCACTTGGTTTCGCGTCGAGCGCTATTGCCCTTGAAATCGAAGATAGTCCGCAATGTCCGGAGACAGTTCTACCTGTCCAGCTGTGCATTAACAGTCCATCCGAGCTTTCTCAGATTTTCGAAGTATCCACACGGCACCTATGCGATCGTTTCCGCTCTATTAATTTCGATCAACCCAATGTCGAAGTGAACAAGTGGTCGGGGAACCGTTGGTTGCGAAGCGACGTCGAGGAAGCAATGCCGAGCGGCGGCACAGGACTACTTACGATCGTATATGTTCATGGGAACTTTATGGAACGGAGCAACGCATTGGAACGAGTCCGAATCGTTGACCGATATCTTCGGGCACAAACAGATCGCCCGTATCGTATACTTATGCTTTCGTGGCCGAGTCAGCGGGAGACAAAGCCTCTCCACGATGTTCTTTTGAATGCCGAATCAGCAGAATGCCAATCCCTATACTTTGCTTGGATGCTACAACGACTCCGCAACGAACCGCAAGTTAGCTTACTCGGTTTCTCTTTTGGAGCACGAGCCGTGACCGGCGGTCTGCATCTCGATGCAGGTGGGGTCATTCCAGGGTACGCCTGCTCCCCAAAGCCAAACATAGGTGTGTCTTTAAATTATCGACTTGGGCTTGTGGCACCCGCAATTGACCGAAACTGGATTGGGAGGAACGGTCGGCATCAACTTGCTCTGACCCACGTCGAATCGATGGTAAATTTGTATAATTCGCGGGATCCTATCCTTAGACGATTTCGTTTTATGGATCGATCTTCGCGCCCGATCGCTGCAGGATTTGCTGGATTTGCTGGGCTGACAGATCTACGGGCCACGACACCGCTGACTGGACAACCACAGATTCGGCAATACGATTGTGGTTCGGTTATAGGCACAACCCATGCTGAAAAGAGCTATTACGGTGAATGTCCCTATTTCCCATCCATCATTCAGCACTTGCTTTGGAAAGAACCAGGGGATCCTAATTGCAATGCATACGTCGTTCCATGACAGCATCGCGCTCCGATTGGATCTCTCGGCGCTCCAGTTTGAAACGGTTCAGTTACAAAACCTTTCCTGGTCTATTGCGGATGCTGGTACGCTCTACGGTGCGATTCTAGTTGAACGATTTCGCACTTACGGTTGCCAACTATTAGATATTGCTGATCACAAAGTGCGTTTGCTCCACGGAGCTAGTCAATTCGCTATCGACAATTCTTCTGTAGCATTCGAACTGGAAGAAAACGTCAATCGATTACTAGAATCGAACCGAGACTTAGTCCATCGCTGCGGTGATGTCAGCGTTGTAGTCTTGCTTTCCCCAGGAGAACAGCTTCATAATACCGTCTTAGGTAGTCGTCCAACTTGCTTGATGCACTTGAGCCCATTGCCATTTGCGAAACTAGCGCGGTGGTACACGCAAGGAACCGATTTGTCGATGGGTGCTTTCCAGGCTGTTCCCGGCAGTTGCTGGCCCAATCAAATCAAGAGTCGCAGTCGGCTTCCCTATTTCCTTTCCGACGCAAGAGCAACAGCAACGCAATCCGATTCGCTTGCCGTCCTGACAACAACTCGGGGGTCGATCTCGGACACTTCAGCAGCCAATCTATTGCTTGTCGATGGCAAGGGTGAGTTTGTGTCGCCGCCGAAAGAGGACATTTTGGTTGGATGCACACTGCAAAGCATTGAGAGGCTCCTCAATTCCAAAAGTGTACGAATTCACTTTCGCGACATTGAACCCGATGAGCTTTCGCGAGCGAGTGAAATTATCCTCACGGGTTCGAATGGCGGTATCTGGCCTGTTAGATCAATCGATGGCAAACGAATCGGATCGGGAGGTGGTCGACCGAAATTGCGAATGCTCACCGAACTCTGGAAAGAGCACGTCGGCATGGATTTTGTGGCGCAAGCAATGACTCAGCAATCCATGGGGTAGGTCATTGTTCTAAAATGCAACGCTGATCCATTGGTAACCAATCCCGCAGAGTCGGCCCAATATAATCGGCAGATGGTCGTATGAGTCGGTTGTCGGCTCGCTGTTCAAAAATGTGGGCTGCCCAGCCTGTAATGCGAGACAGGACGAACAAGGGTGTGAACATGGGGGTAGGAATTCCAAGGCATTGAAAGGCCGATGCACTATAAAAGTCCAGGTTGGGAAACATCTTTTTCTCCCGTCGCATGACTTTTTCGATTCGTTCAGAAACGTCGTACAAGTGTTGTTCTCCCTCTGCTTCGCAAAGTCGTCTAGACCATACTTGAATGATATCCGAACGAGGATCGCATTTTTTATACACTCGATGCCCGAAACCCATTATCTTTTCCTTCCGAGCGAGCATTTCGAGCAGGCTCGCTTCCGCAGTTTCGGGATCCTGAAATCGTTCGATCAGCTCCATTGCTGCTTCATTCGCACCCCCGTGTAGCGGTCCTCGCAAAGCGCCAATCCCTGCAGTTATTGCGGAATGAAAGTCAGATAGAGTGGACGCTACAATCCGAGCTGTAAAAGTAGATGCGTTGAACTCATGCTCTGCGTACAAAATCAATCCAACATCCAAGGCTCGACGATGTAGTTCGGACGGCGGGTGGCCCTGCAACATTTGCAGGAAATGCTCCGCGATAGTTTCGGAGTCTAGCTCAACATCGATGCGACGCCCCGAGTTCTGGAATTGATACCAGTAGACCAATATCGACGGCATGCAGGACAAAAGTCGTTCGGCAGCTCGATATTGATCTTCGAATTGAAGCTCGGGTTCTAATGCACCTAACGCCGAACAGCCAGTCCGAAGCACATCCATCGGGTGCGAGGATGCCGGCAGTTGCTCTAAAACGGTCTTGAGTGACGCCGGAACGCCACGTTTCATTTTCAATCTATTGATGAAGCTGGCGAATTCATTCGCATTGGGCAGCTCCCCATAAAGTAACAAATAAGCAACCTCTTCGAATCCGGCGTGTGCGGCTAAGTCTTCAATCGAATATCCAAGATAGGTCAATCCGACGCCATCGATTCCTACCGTACTTAGACGGGTTTGTCCCGCAACGATTCCCTCGAGTCCACCTCGGTTTACTTTGTTCATGGCTTTGTCCTTTGTTGATCGACACGCTTTTCGGCTGCCAAGTAGTTCAGAATTTCGTAGAGTTCATCGCGTGATTGGAGAGTATTGAGAATGGATTGCTGTGAACCATTCCTTCGAATCGTTTCGTAAGTCGATCGGGCGGCTGCGTTCATGGCCCGAAACGCTGTCAACGGATAGAGTGCCATTTGCACGCCAACTTCATTGAGCTGGTCCAACGTGAACGCGGGCGTCCGTCCGAATTCGGTCAAGTTAGCCAGGATAGGAACTTTTACCTCGTCTGTGAAACGACGGAAGTCATTCAATGTTTCAACGGCCTCTGCAAAAATCATATCCGCACCTGCCGTCACATAAGCCTTGGCTCGTCGGATCGCAGCATCGACCCCTTCTACGCTGACCGCATCGGTGCGTGCCATTATGACAAAATCGGGATTATTCCGGCTCGCTGCGGCGGCTTGGACGCGGGATTGCATTTCTTCGGTATCAACCAGTTCTTTCCCAGGACGATGGCCACATCTCTTCGCCGTAACTTGGTCTTCCATATGAACCGCTGCGACTCCAACGCGTTCGAGCTCGCGAATCGCTCTCCGGATGGTTAGTTCGGTTCCCCAACCCGTATCGATATCGACCAGCAACGGCAGCGAACATGCGGCAGTAATTCGAGCCGCATCGTCAACGACATCATTCAAAGAAGTGATTCCGAGATCGGGCAATCCATGCGATGCGTTCGCGACCCCGGCACCTGAGAGGTAAAGGGCTCTAAATCCTGCCCGAGACGCTTGCATGGCGCAAATCGCATTGATGGCGCCAACGATTTGCAGCGGTCTTTCGACCTTCAAAAGTGCACGGAAACGCATTCCGGGGCTGAGTTCAGGCATTGGCCACTTTCCTTCAAGCGTTCTTAAAGATGTTCCTCGCAAATCTTCCACGATACAAGTGATCACCGCAAGCAGTGATCAAATAAGGCAGCAGTCGGTGAATCGAATGGAGGCAACGCTGGTTATGGTAGAATTTTCAAACAGAACGCTTTGTCCACCGTGTTTTAAATCCGCTAATTGTGAAAGATAGAATTCCAAATGAGATTAGTTCATGCTGTGAGATTGACTTGTTTTTTCTTGATCTTGAATATTATGACGGTGTTTCCCAAGGGGACCGAGGCACAGTCGATCAACGTATGGATCGGTACTTCGAAAAGTGCCCTCAGTCGCGGAATTTATCATTGCCAACTAAATACCAACGGCAGCAAGCTTAGTGAACCAACGCTGGTTGCCGAGATGGAGGGGCCAGGGTTTCTTGCAAAGCACCCAACCAAGTCCGTTCTGTATGCCGTCGGCGGGCTCAACAACGTGCAGGTAGTAGCTGCGTTTGCTATCGAGGGAAGTCCCGAAAAGCCGGTTCTTCGTTTGCTCAACTCTGTCCCAATCGACGATGGTGGGGCAGCTCATGTTTCCTTGGACAAAACTGGTAAAACCCTCTTTACCGCTCAATATGGCGGCGGTTCGGTGGCTGTCTTTTCCGTCCAGCCGGACGGCATGCTGCGAGAACGAACGCAATTGATCGATCATCAAGGAGGTGCGAAAGTTGTAGCGGATCGGCAGGATGCTTCGCATGCACACTGGACAGGTGTTTCACCGGACAATCGATTTGTTTTCGTTCCAGATCTAGGACTCGATCAAGTTGTCATCTACAAACTAGACGCTGCTTTGGGAAAGATCGAGGCACACGGCAGTGGGAGCACCCCACCCGGCAGCGGGCCTCGCCATATGAAGTTTCATCCGAACGGGCGTTGGATCTATGTTCTCAACGAACTGTCGCTTACGGTCACCGTTTTTGAATACGATGCAAAGCTTGGAACAATGACTCCGAGGCAGACCATAGAGACGGTTCCGACTGCGGAACTAGACCGAGAAAAAGCCAAGAGCTGTTCTGAAATTCGCGTTCATCCAAACGGAAAGTTTGTGTATGCCGCCAACCGCGGCCACGACACAATAACGGTTTTTGCAGTCGATCAAGCGAAAGGGGAGTTGAAATTGGTGCAGCGCGAAAATCCTCGTTGTGCAACCCCTCGCAATTTCAACTTGACTCCGGATGCAAAATGGTTGCTGGCTGCCGGCCAGTTATCGAATACTTTAGGGCTCTTTTCCGTTGATTCAGAAACGGGGCGCATTACTTTTCAGCAGCAGAGTGTTTTTGTTCCGAGCCCCATCTGCGTTCTTTTCGACCAAGGCGGATGATTAGCAACGAGGCGTTAATCGCCTATGGCGAATTCTATGGTTTCTGAACCGATTCTGCGATAAACTCATTCGATCCCAAAAAATCAGCTTGCCGTGCCACATTTGCACCACCAAAGAGACCAATTAAATTCGAGTTATCAAACACACAGTCTTCGGATTGAATTCAGACTGAATTGGTTTGCACTCGGGTCAGGCCGAATTCAATTGCCACTTCCCAAACGATGATGACGTTAACCCTCTTGAATTGATTGGTGCTTTTAGCTCGCGAATTAGAAGGTGGGAAAAGGATCAAGCAACCATTCTTGGCCCGTAAAGTCGAATTCTCAATAACCACGGAATAGCCTTGAGCAGACCAGCCCAGGCAATGTGATCCTCCCTCAAATGTACAGCCACGGATCTCTATCGATTTCGATCCATAAGCACACACCCCACTCAATCCTCGTCGAATGGCACAATTGTCTAGCTTCAATGCCCCGTCGTTGCAAAAGATTGCAGGCAGCTCTGCCATCATCTGGAAGTCCGTTAATTCAATTTCCACTGGCCATTCGACTCGGATTCCTCGCAAGTGCAAATCACTTTGACTTGTCAATGGAAAATCGATTTCCGCTTGCCCAAATCCTAAAATCCACTTGAAAACATTCAGAGGATTCTCGTAGATGGGGAGTCGGAATTCGCCAGGTGTTGTTTAGAATGCTCCTCCGGTCTTCGTAGCCGCATCTACTTGCAAAAACTGCTCGATAGTATCCGCCCTCGTTTGTGCCGACGCGAGCACGGTCTCCGCAAGTTCGATCAATCTCGCGTCGAACTGTGGAGTTTTTGACCCACCATCCTAGTTAGTGGCTAGTGCTCAGTGCCACTCATTTCGTTCCAGACTCGAGCAATAAGCGTAATGCTTTCGTTGCACACTTTTGGGTTTTTTTTATTCAATTGCGAACGAAATACAAGCCCGAAACGCCGGCGAGTGAATTGATAGTTTAGCATCGTACGGAAAATAAGTGTCGCCTTTCGCTCCGCGAAAGTAGCGTTTTTCCATACTTTCGCAGAGCGAAAGGCGACAATAAAATATCGTGAGATGCCTAACGAGTTTTCGAAGACAAAAACCGTTCAGCAATGAGGTATGTCGCTTGCTTGCGTCTTTTGAAGTTGCGCTATCTTGAAGTTGTGCAATTTTGACTTAGGGGCAAAGCCCCGTTCGTTTGCCAAGGCAAATTACTGGGCCTGTGGCCAAAAAATGCAAGAAACTCGCAACTTCAAAACTTGCGCAGTAGGCTTGCCTGCCAATGCCTGCAGGGCGTCGAAGCAAAGCACTAGGACTTTCGTTCCCAAGCTAGAACTTGGGAACGAGGGTCAAAAACAGCGGTGTTCACCGAGAAGTGTTCAAATTGTGGCTATTTTCAAAAAATGTCTGAACTCAATACCACCAAAAAGCAGACCCACGCTTACTTGTGCTTGGAATGGCATGCCATGCAGTCAGAAGTCTTTTTCAATTCATCCAATGCGCCTTCTTTGCCAAGTACTACTTTGACTGCGCTGACCACGAGAGCGTTTGTCTTCGCAAGATACTCGGCTTTGTCACCTTTCTTTGGCTCCCCTTCCAGCATGTCAACGTAAAGGTCGAGCAACTGCTTCTTTTCTTCGTCCGAAGCGGAACCGCCTTGGATTTTCTTGAGAAGCCCGTCCTTGTGGGCAATCTTCATCACTTCCTTAACCGACTTGGCGGCATACGGACTGTTATTAAAAGCCATGACGCCGCTGCCACTAACAACTGCTAAAATTACTGAACCAACGATTAACCGAACTCGCATCGCAAACGCTCCAGGAAACGAACTGAGGTGAGAAACACTACAAACGACTAGGAGATAAGTGTATTGGATTTGGAGGGCAAACGGCAAGCGCCCAGTCCAAATTTTCAAAATCTCATCAGAAACTGAGACTTCTGGTTGATCACCGCCTGTTGAACTGAAAAAATTCTTTTCTGTCTCAAGGTTCGTGAGGCAAATACCACCTCCAAGTTTGGCAATGGGATTCCCGTCGGCTGCTAAGTTATTTCACAATTTCGATTTCAAATAGTTTTGGCCAGTTCTTTCCGGTGACATATAGCTTTTTCGTGTTGGAATCATGCGCTATGCCGTTCAATACTTGGTCTCTGTCCTCGCGTTGGCTTTTCGGGTAGAGCCCGCTTAGATCGATCCAGCCAAGCAATTTCCCAGTTTCCGGTGAGACACGAGCGATCCGATCCTCGTACCAAATATTGGCCCAGATCTCGCCGCTAATGTACTCGAGTTCGTTCAGGTTCTTGATGCGTTCTGATCCATCTTTGACCGAGATTCTACGCACCTCCTTGAACGAGTTAGGATCGATAAATCGCAACTCGGAGGAGCCGTCGCTCAGAATTAACTCATTTCCATTGCTAGTGAGTCCCCAACCCTCAAATGGATATCGGAAATACTCCTTGTACTGAAAGGAATTGAGGTCATAGACAAAGCAGAAGTTATTCTTCCAAGTTAGCTGAAAAATGTTTCCGTTAAGGATTGCAATCCCTTCACCAAAGTATTGCTCATCGAGCGAGAGCGACCGAATGACTTTACCTGTCTTGAGATCTACTTCACGAAGCGTCGAGCTACCGTACTTACCTGTCCCTTCAAACATTTGGCCATTTTCAATGACCAATCCTTGCGTGTATGCTCCCGGGTCGTGCGGGTAGCTCGCCACCACCCTGGCATTCCAAACGGTAGTAGTTGCTTTGCTGATCGGCATACAACCTAACACTCCCTGCAACACGAGTAAGGAACCAATGACCGTTGGACGCAACATCAAAAACAACTCCAATTACAATTTCGAAGTGAATCCGTTTTCGATTTTCAAAACAGGGCTTAATATCACTAATATTCACGTCGAACGCCAGTGACGCAAGTCTCGAGAACCATTAGACGCGGGCCATGCTAGTTTCGGCAGCGTCGGTTCGGTACAATCTGGACCAGCCCTACACTGCATCTGTGACTCACAGACTTGAAAACGCGACAAACCATCAAGCCAAACTGTCCTTTCTGTTTCTTTGGAGTAGAGAAATGAATTTTCGAACTGCACTTCCTGATTCGTCCGCAAATTCGTCCAGACGCAAGGTCCTCAAACAATCGGCTCTTACGTTGGGCGCTCTTCTTGCTGCTCCGCAACTTCTTCGACCAGCGATAGGATCGACAGCAGAGAACAAGAAGCTACTCTTTTTCACGAAGAGCTCTGGATTCGAGCATGATGTCGTAAAACGCAAGGATTCGGAGTTGGCTTATGCCGAACGAATCATGACGGAGATGGGAAAGAAGTACAACATCGACGTCCACTGTTCAAAAGATGGCCGGATCTTTGATAAAGACTACGAACAGTTTGATGGATTTTTGTTCTACACAACCACGGACTTGACCCAAGGCAAAGAGAAAGAGCCTGCAATGACCGTCCAGGGGAAAGAGAATTTGCTAAATGCAATTGCTGCCGGCAAAGGCTTCGCTGGTAGCCATTGTGCATCGGATACGTTCCACACGAAAGGCAATGCGGCTGAAAACCAAGCGACCCCAGACCCCTACATTCAAATGATCGGTGGTGAGTTCATTCGACACGGTCGTCAGCAAGAAGCGACCATGAAGCTTGTTTCTCCGAGCTTTCCTGGCGCACCGAAAAGTGGCTCATTTCGAATGAATGAAGAGTGGTACAGCTTAAAGAATTTCGCTAAAGACATGCACGTCATCTTGGTCCAAGAGACAGAGGGGATGGTCGACGCCGATTACAAGCGACCTGCTTATCCCGCAACTTGGGCGAGAACACAGGGCAAGGGGCGAGTTTTTTACACCTCGATGGGTCATCGCGAAGATGTTTGGACCAATCCCAATTTCGAGAGCCTTTTTATGGGAGGACTCAATTGGACCTTGGGCCGCATCGCGGCTGAAACACCTCCGAATTTATCAGCCGTTTGTCCAGACGCAGCAACCATGCCAAAACTATAGGGCTAAAAATACTAACCAGATTCGCAAGCGAAGGCTGAGAATTCTCACTGAACAAACTAATTCGAACCCATGACGTCACACGCGAAACCAGCCGTCGTGCTACTTAGTGGTGGACTTGATTCCGCCACCTGTTTAGCAATCTGCAAAGACTCTGGATTCATTCCCTATGCAATAAGCTTTCGATACGGCCAGCGGCATGCCATTGAGCTTAAACAAGCTGCTATCATTGCTAACCAAGTTGGGGTCGCAAAACATGTGGTCATCAATATCGATTTAGGAGCTATTGGCGGCAGCGCCCTCACGGATACGAATCTCGCGGTTCCGAAGCACGAACTAGCATCCGATATTGGAACCGAAATCCCACTCACCTATGTCCCGGCCAGAAACACCGTCTTTTTATCCTACGCTTTAGGCTGGGCCGAAGTGCTTGGAGCCCTCGATATCTATATCGGCGTTAACGCCTTAGACTATAGCGGCTACCCAGATTGCAGAGCGGAATATATTGCGGCCTTTGAACTGATGGCCAATCTGGCGACCAAGGCAGGAGTCGAGGGCGGAAAGCTCAAAATTCACACGCCACTCATCGACATGACCAAGGCAGAAATCATTCGGTTGGGACTGTCGCTAGGCGTCGATTATTCTCAGACGTTTTCCTGTTACGACCCAAACGAAATGGGGACGCCATGCGGCCACTGCGATTCCTGCTTGCTTCGCCAACGCGGCTTCGAGCAGAATGCAATGTCAGACCCTAGCCTGGATTAGTCACGGGGTATTTATTGATGTTAATTTATGACACTTCTCTGTGACACCACTAGTTTTAGACCCTCGTTCCCAAGCTCTAGCTTGGGAATGTGAGTCCCAGAAGCTCTGCTTCGACGCCCCGCAGGCTCTGGCAGACCACCATGTCCGACACCGAGGACGGATGGCGTGCGTTGAACGAATGCAGGGTCCGGGAGGCAGAGCTTCCAGAGTGTGTGTTCCCAAGCCGGAGCTTGGGGACGAGTGGAACTCCATCCTGTGCATCCTGTCGATCGATGTTAATTTGTTCTTTAGATTGTCAGAATGTCATTAGTGTTCATCAGCGGTTTTCGCAAGCCGTTTCGCTAAATCCAGCGCTTCGCCAATCTGCTCATTACCCGGCAGCTTCTCGATCAAATATTCATAGCACTCAATCGCGTCTGCAATTTGACTATTTTCCATATGCAGACTGGCCCGATCCGACCAAGCTACCAGCACGTCCGGGGCCGCTGTATTCATCGTCCGCAGATAACGAATCGCATCCGCAATGGACATCGACTCCGACGAAACTAATCGCATCACAAGTCGACTAGCTGCCACGCCATATGCCGGACTCGCCTTCACTGCTGCCGCCAATGCATCCTCAGCGGATTTGTCCACAAAACCGGTACCCAACCCAATGACCGCGTTCAAAAGCGATTTCATCGCAAGATCCACGGCCGCAGGCATGCCACGATTGCTTTCGACCTCAGCTACCGAACTTAATTCACGCTTCAGCCAAACGACAGTCGGTTCCTGGTTTTCAGCCTTCGTGAACTTCTCCAGCAACGCCAACAATTCAAGCGACTCCGGATTCAACTGAACCGCCATGGAAAGAATTAACATCGGCATCGCTGCAGCCAAACTATCAGCCGTTCCAGCAACTCCGTCGTCCTTCCGTTGAAGAGCAATCGAAACAACATGACGCAACGCAGCGGCAGCGGTCAACGCACGAAGTCGTGGCTCGTCGATGGTAGAAACTTCTTTCAACTGCTCAGAAAGAAAGAGTTGTCCTTCCCGAACACTGTTAATGACCAAAAAGCATCGAAAGACTGCGGCGAGCGATTCGACAGAAAGAGAGGCCCTATCTCGACTTGCCCAAAACATTTGAAGCGTCTTATTCCCCAACTCTTTAGCAGCAGCCGCATCCAATAACGCTTTGGCTTCAGCAGCCCAGCCCAGAGATGCAATGGAATGGGTGGCAGACGATTCGAAAAGCGAATTGACAGCCTGCAACAACATCAATCGCTCTCCAACTGGCATATCATTTCTACAGGAGAGAGCTTGCAGAACCCAAACTTGCCTTAACAGATGGGTTGCATAAGTATTATTGGATATCTTGACGACCCGCTCCGCAACCGCATCGAGATCAGCCGTTGGCAATTCATGGTTGTCGACGAGTTGTCTATGGGCTAGCCAAAGTGAAGCTTTGTTCGAAAAGCGTCCGTTCCGCTTTTGAACAGAACGCATGACCTCGGTTGCTTTTTGTCGTTCGCTACGGGAATGCCCCAAAAGAGTCGCAAGCTCATCACCATTCAGCTTTTCGAGCGGAATGGCCCGAGCGCGATTTAGATACCAATCGGCAAGAAGGTCAGAGACACGACCCGTTTGAAATCGCAACGCATCATCCGAATTATCCCAAATGATGAGTCGTCGCAAACAAAGGTGCGTTTGCTCTAACAGCCTCCGTCGCTCCTCCGAACCGCGTAATCGAGACGCAGGTTGCGAATCCCACTCGACTTCCCTGTCGCCGCTCGCTACTTGCAAATCTACGCTGTCGTCCCCCAGCAATTGAAAATTGCGGGAACAAATATCTCTATAGCGCTGTTGGATATTCGGCTGAACAAACCAATAGCTATAGCCTGCGAGGAGCGCGGTAACAACAGCCAGAACGATAGACGGAATCCCCTTTCGCCAATAATAAGCGAGTAGTGTATCGCGATCCATTGATCGTGCTTGCGAAGCGCACTCCAGGTTCAAATTATCTGGCATTCCACTGTCAATTCACTATTATCACGTAGCTGACAAATCCAGCAAATCACGTAGGTCAGCCTGTCCTCAGGCTGACAAATCCAGCGGATGCATCTGTCCGGCTGAGGACAACCGGACCTACATGTAAAAATGCGAAGTTGCGACTAATCGCGATTCGCTATCAATTCTCGATTAGCAAGGGCTGCTTTTCTGGATGCCAGGATTTCAATTGCGGCTTTTAAATTTCCGATTCAATTCCTTTAGCAGCGTATCTAGCTCCGGCAAAGATTTGTTTTGCAATTCAGGCAGGCTAGGTACGACAGTACCCATCAACTGAGCCAGTAATTGAATCTTTCCAAGAACCATTCCTTGCTCGATCCCTTGCTCGATTCCCTCTTCCCTCGCCAAGCGTTCTACTGACGTTCCATAAGGCATTTTTTTCTCCTTTTCGATTGCGTTTAAATTCATTCGAAACTCCTTTTGCAGTTCAATCGTGCAATCCACTTAGTGCAGCATCGAATAGCTCAGCAATGTCGACGGAGAAGCCTTCCAAAACGTTAGAATGAGTCGTCTGTCCGGGAGTAAACTTTTCGACGACGTACTTCGACTCGACAAGCTGATGCACCAACAGGATTGTTTTTTGCGGATCAACGACCCAATACTCTTGAATTCCCGCCATCTCGTATTCTCCTACTTTTGTTTC
>CAMDKL010000141.1 GCA_945900945.1 Pirellula staleyi DSM 6068 | reverse complement strand
GCACCGCACTTTCAAAAGGTAGCGACGTCAACGTCTCGGTTGTTCATGACGGCGGGGATCGCAACGGTTCGAAATCAGCGTCGCAGCCGCCTCCTTATTGATTGCTTCACATCTCGCAACAATGAGTTTGTGTGTGTCCCCATACTTCCCCCGCAACAATAAGTTTGTGTGTGTCCCCATACCTCCCCGTTTGTGTGTGTCCCCATACCTCCTCTGTTGTGGCTACACCCATGACGTTACCGTCATCAGCGTACAACTCGAGGCCAGAGTTACTGGCTAAGTCTTCTCTGTAGGACTCTTTCATTCCCGACTCCAATCCGGTTTATCCCGGCGCTTTCTGTGTCCCCATACTTCCCACCATACTTCCCAGGCAATGCGGTGTCGACACTTGAGGATCCTCTCGTCTCTCTCGAAAACCTTGGACCCTACACCATCGCGACCAGCCTGCGAGACGTAGCATTTTGGGAAAGCCCCAATGGCGTCACGATGCAATGGACGGCAATGGGAGACGGCATGGTAAATTGGAAAAAGTACTTCACTCGCTTTGTACAATTGTGCCCAGGCGTCGCGGTCAACATCGAAACGATTTCAGGATCCAACCGTGAAATACCAATCCATCAACAAGAGTTTTGGAAAGCGTGGCCGAAAGGAAAACCAAAAGGCTATGATGCATTTATCGATTTAGCAAAACAAGGCAAGCCACGACTTGTTTATCAACACCCAGACGGCAGCAATCGAGAAGAATCGGAACAAGAATACCAACGCTCGCAACTCGAAAGCAGCATTCAGTATTGCAAGAGCATCGGCCTAGGGCGTAAAACGTAATCGGTTCGAAACCCTTTGAGGTCACTCACTAAGAAAAAACAAATTTGACCATGACAGTGCTTTTTCTTTCTCTAGTATTTCGGTACGCCAAGTGTTAAATTGTTCGTCTGGGGACAGCCGGACCTATGTCTTAAATTCTCGCTGGCGGCCAGACTGGCCTCAGTTGAGCACGTACTAACCATTGGAATCAACGCTGTGGGATTAGTCCATAAATTCACAAACTCGAAGGCCGTGCTTTATTGGTTGGCGATGGAAAAATCACAATGGCCGGAGTAGAGACCGTAAACCTACATGACCCTCGCATCGGTTGCCCGTTGGCGGAACTCGACACACCGACGCTGCTATTGGACCGTACCGCAAGCGACCACAATCTAGCCAGGATGGCAGCGTTCTTTCGGAATCGTCCTGCGAAGTTGCGACCGCATTTCAAGAACCACAAATGCATCACACTTGCGAAGAGACAACTTGCCGCCGGTGCAGTCGGGATAACCTGCGCAAAATTGGGCGAAGCGGAAGTCCTTGTCGAACACGGCTTCCAGGACATTCTCATCGCCAATCAAATCGTTGGAGAGCCGAAGATAGCAAGACTGATTCGACTCGCACCACATTCAAAGATCGGTGTTGCCATCGATCACTTGGAGCAAGCGACGTCGATCTCGAAAGCTGCTACCGCCGCGGGGTCTGTAGTCAAGTTATTGGTTGAGGTCGATATTGGAATGGGACGTTGCGGTGTAGCGCCCGGGTTAGCTACCCTAAAATTGGCAAAGCGAGTATCGGAGTTGCCGGGAGTCCAATTCGCAGGCTTGCAGGCTTTTGAAGGTCACTTAGTAAATACTCTCGACCGTGCCGAACGAATGAGCCTTGCGCGAGCCGCTATGCAACAAGCGATCGATACCAGACAGATGATCGAAGCCGCCGGCATTGAAGTCCATTGCCTCAGCGGATGTTCGAGCGCCACCTACGATAGCACGGGGATCATGGCTGGTGTCGACGAAATCCAGGCTGGGACTTATGCAACGATGGATAAACAGTATTTCCGGTTGGTGCCTGAGTTCCAGATTGCCCTGTCCGTGTTGGTCCGTGTCATCAGCCGACCCGGCCCCGGCAAGGCTGTATTGGATGTCGGCGTCAAAGGAGCGGGCAGCGAATTCGGAGTTCCTTCGATCCGCGACTTTCCCGACGTTGAGATCCCTTTTTTCTTATCCGAGGAGCATGTGGTTGTTCGCAACGTCCCGGATTGGGGCATCGGCGACGTGTTGCAGCTGATCCCCAGTCATGCTTGTACGACATGTAACCTATACCGTGAATTGGTTGTCCACGCCGACGGTCGTGTAGTGGATGTCTGGCCGATTGAAGCGTCCGGGAAGTTGTCATAAAGGAGTAATTCATGGCTTATGAACTCGAAGAGAATCTGTACGATGAACATGGCTTCGTAGTCGTCCGCAACCTGCTTGGCGATGCGGACTTTGCAACGCTGCGAGAGAACCTGGATCGCTACGTGCGCGAAGTCGTGCCAACGCTGTCCGATGCAGATGCTTTCTATCAAGACCGCGCTCGGCCAGAGACGCTGAAGCAATTGCAACGGATGGGCTGCGACCCATTCTTTCTCGAATACTCGCGGCACCCAAAATGGACTGTATTAGCGCAGACTCTCGTCGGTGAACCGGTGACGGCCGACCAACCGGAATGGTTTAACAAGCCGCCCTGCACGAACCACGTCACGCCACCGCATCAAGACAACTACTATTTCTGTCTTGCACCGTCGAACGTAGTCACGATCTGGTTAGCTATGGATTCGGTCGATGCGGAAAACGGTTGCCTGCGATACGTTGATGGTTCGCACCTGAAAGGATTCCGAAAGCACGCCAAGTCAAAAATACTGGGCTTCTCTCAGGGTATTACTGACTACACACCGGACGATTTCACAAGAGAGGTTGCAGTTCCACTGCAACCGGGTGACGCTGTGGCTCATCACGGAATGACGATCCATCGAGCGGATGCAAACCTATCCACAACTCGGCATCGTCGTTCGTTTGCGATCGTATTCAAAGGAGTTTCTTGTCAACGGGACGAAGCGGCTTTCTCGCGATATCAAGCCGCGGCCCGAGACCAACATCAGGAACACGGACTCAAGGTGTAGCCGGCGTAACCCGGACCTCCTAAGCAACAGGTAACAAACGCTTTGCGTTTGCCGATCGGAGCCAGAAAAGGGGCAGGTCTCTTTACGGGCGGTATTGCGTTTGTTAACTTGAACAATTACCACGACCACCACGCGCAGACGAAGCTTTCGGGATCTACCACGCTCTCAATGGGGCAAACCTTAGTGCAACGATCTTTCGCAAGGAGGGGGACTACATCGCTTTCGAAAAAATCCTTGGTGAGGGATTGGAGCGGTATCAAATTGAATTGTTGTGCTACCAGCTAATGCCGAACCACTATCACTTAGTTTTGCGGCCATTGGTTAGCGGTGAGTTGAGTCGATTCATGAAATGGATCGGGGGTACGCATACGATGCGATACCATGTTCACTATCACACCCAAGGTCTTGGGAATGTTGTCGATTCCTGTCGGGAATTGAGCAACTTTACCGATTTGGCTGGTTTGTTGGTTGCTAGATTGGTGGCCGGGGTGGATGCGATTCTGGGTTGCTTGATCTGAGAGGTGGCTGGTCGAACAGACGCTGATTCAATTCGTTGGCGGCTGTCTTCAAGTCGATCTCGTAGTACCGGCTCCAAAGATCCAGGATGTTGCCGCCTTGTTTGCAGCGAAAGCAATGAAATAGTTTTCGGTGTAGATGAACGGCGAATTCACGGCCTTGGCATGATTTGGCTGTTCGAGCTGTTTTGGCTGCCCCACAGAATGGGCAGCTCCCGCGAAGATAGTCGCCTCGACGCTCGTTGGCATGCCAATCCATCCATGCCAATACCTCTTCGACTTTCAATCGACGGCGGAGTTCGCGATAGTCAATCCACGGCATACTACGACATTTGCTTGGTGCGACTCTTGCGATACGACTTGCCATCGCCTTTAGTCGTGCAACCCATTTGCGTTCGCGTAGGATCACGCGACGTAAAGCCTTGCGGCATCGAGGGCTACAGAATTTTTTCAGCGGCGACTGAGGCGGTGGTGTGAAGCGTAGAAAAGACCGTTCGCAACGATCTTCCAAACACAAACGCGGCCTAATTCGCCAGGATTGGCCAGGATTGGCCTTGAGGAAATTCGTTTTGGGAAGCAAGCTTGAGTTGGGCCAATGAGAGCTGTGAGTTCTCCTAGGTCAAGTCTCATTGCGGAGCTACGGACATTGTCGAGGTTACGACGCTTAAGGCCACGTTCAACAGCTCGATCCATGATCGATTGGGTTGCTTGCCAATCCATACCAAGTAGCTTTGACGCAGCCAATATACCTGAACATACTTTGATTACCTCTACTGCCATGTACTCAAAGAGAAGCGTGAAACGAGAGTGCTTGCCAGCCCAGGGAACCGGTATCGTAAGGACGCCACACGTACTGCATTTGCTCCGAGGTACGGCGGCATGGATCAATGTAGTGAACTGCATCGTATTGAGATGTCGCCATGTTCGTTCCGGAGCCATGTCGGCCTGTGGGCAACGTTTCTTGCATTCGGGGCAATCGAGCTTCGAACCGCAATACTCAATGCGTATATCAACCAGTTTTGCCTCGGGCATAAAGTCGACTTTCGTCACAAGCCAATCTGCATCAAGACCCAATAAAGCTCTACAATGCTTTGTTGTCAATTCGTTTATCCCAAAAAGGATAGCGAATCCCTGGTTTTTTCATACCCAGCCACTAAATTCCACGAAGAACCGAATGAAAAAAAAGATCGAAACAACTCCTATCCGTCAACGTGAGATTCTGAAAAGACGCGAGTTTTTGAAAAAGAGTGCAGCAACCGCCGCTGTTGCTGTTTCCGCACCATTACCCCTTTGGTTGCCTAACTTTGCACGCGCTCAGCAGACGCCGGCCAGCGATCGTATTCGCGTCGGTGCAATCGGCGTCGGAGGGCGTGGTACTCTCCTTTTGCAACAGCTACCCAAATCGGCTGAATTGGTTGCGTTGTCCGATTGCAATCTTGCAAAAGCGGAAGGTTTCAAGGCCAAGGCTGCCGGAGACTGGCCCATCTATCAGGATTACCGAAGAATTCTAGATCGTAAAGATATCGATGCGGTCATTGTCGCGACAGGTGAATTTCAACGAGTGGTTCCATGCATCGAAGCATGTCAGGCGGGCAAAGATGTCTACGCAGAAAAACCGTTAACCCTGTATATCCAGGAGGGACGAGCGCTCGTTAACGCGGTGCGAAAGTACGGCAGGATTCTTCAAGTTGGAACGCAGCAACGCTCCATGGAGATGAATCGCGTCGCTTGCGAAATCGTACGCAATGGCGGACTCGGAAAAATCCTGGAGGTACGAGCGATCGCTTATGCTGGCTCAGAGCTTTCGCCGCAAGTACCTCTCATCGCACAAGATATTCCCGCTGGACTAGATTGGAATACGTGGCTCAATCAAGCTAGCATGCGCCCTTATAACAAACAATGGATGGGTTGGATGCGATGGCATGATTTCGCCGGTGGAGAGATGACGAACTGGGGCGCTCACGGGGTCGATCAAATACAATGGGCACTTGGTATGGACGATACCGGTCCAACCGAAATCACTCCCATTACCGAAGGCCGAAACGGTCAAGTTCGAATGACCTATGCGAACGGTGTTCAAGTCAATTACGTTATTGAGCCAGGAAAAGGGCCTATGGGCGGCGCGATCTTTGTATGCGAAAAAGGCAAACTTGAAATCAATCGAAACAAGTTCACCTCAAATCCACCTGAGATCGCTCAGCAATTGCTCAAATCATTGGACATCGAAGAAGAAGAGCGCAAGTGGAGCGATAGTCTTGCTCTATGGCAAGCAAAATGGCATATGCAGAATTGGATCGATTGCATTCGCTCTCGGAAACTACCGGTTGCCGATGTGGAGATTGGTCACCGCTCAGTTTCCGTCTGCCATCTAGCGAACATAGCACGCATGGCCGGCCATACGTTGCATTGGGATCCAAAGAATGAAGTTTTTCTAAAGGACGATCCAGCGAATCAATGGCTAACGCGAAAACGTCGCCCTGGATTCGAACTACCCAATATTGGCTAAAACAAGTTCTGCACTTGCCATCATCAGGAGAATTGCCGCATGCGAGACTTGCGTTGGTTGACTATTACCTCAATGATCGTTTGCGTCCTGTTGGGTGTTTCAGCCTGGGCGGACGAGACGGAGCCGTTTGTTGCTGGTTATGATCGATTCTATTTCAAGAGCAACGACCACGATGAGTTTGGCGGTCTGCTCTTGTTGACCGAACTAAATTGCACCGCTTGCCATCAAGCGGACAAACGGCTGTTGCCCAAGGGTGGGCCAGAACTAAAAGGCGTTGGCTCGCGATTGCAACCGAACTGGATACGAGACTACTTGACTTCTCCCAGCAATTTGAAACCCAAAGGGACAATGCCACATTTGTTGCATCAGGTCCCTGAGAAAGAGAGATCGGATGCGATTGATTCCATCGTAGCCTATCTTTCTTCAACAGAATCACTTGAGCCTGGAATCGTCGCATCGGGTGCCAACCCGGTAGCACATGAATTTTGGCTAAAGGGCGATTCGGAACGAGGCAGCAAGCTGTATCACAGCATCGGATGTGTCGCATGCCACGCGTTGGACAGTGAATTTCAGCCACCGAAGACGATCCAAACGGATCTGGATCGTAAGATCGAGAGTCTCGGTCTAGAGCATGACGAGCTTGAGGCGATGGGGCTCGTAGTAAGTAAGCCTGTGCGGCCGGTTCCGATGAGTCAAGTTTCCATGAAGTATAGCCTGCGATCGCTTTCGATGTTCTTGATTGCCCCGCATCTGGTTCGTCCTGGCGGTCGAATGCCTAGCTTGAAATTGCAGCCGCATGAGGCAGCCGATATCGCCGTGTACCTTTTTAAGCGAACGGGTGAATCCATTTCCCATGTCCACGCGCGAAGCGCTTTGGAGTTGCACGCAGAGAATACACTCGGTAATACGGACCTCGCCACACGAGGAAAAAAATTCTTTGAGCAGCTTGCGTGCGCTAATTGCCATACCGAATCGAGCACCAAACCGCAGTTCGCGAAACCGCTGGCAGAGCTCGACGTTTCAGGCGCGCATCAGGGTTGCCTTGCCGACTCGCAACGCACTCCACGTTTTGGATTGAGCGACGGTCAGAAGAACGCCCTCAAAGCGAGTATTGGAAGTTGGCAAAAATCAAACACCTTCGATGACGCGAAAGGACTTTCATTCAAGCTCTTGCAACTCAATTGTTACGCATGCCACGAACGAGGTGGACGCGGAGGCGTGGGGCCTGCACAAGGGCCTTACTTTGAGAATGTTCAACAGGTCGATATCGGCGATGAAGGACGGTTGCCGCCTCCGCTTGATCATCTAGGAATGAAGCTTACAAAAAATTGGATTCAGAAAATTCTTGAAGGCAACGGTGATGTTCGTCCCTATTTCCAAGCTCGGATGCCAGTGTTTTCTGAACATGCTAAGTCTCTTGCGGTCGCATTTGTTGCCTCCGACCAAGCCGATTCGTTGCAACCGAAGGAACGAATTGATTTCCTGAACGCATCCAAAGCAGACCTTGAGGCTGGTCGACAGTTGCTGGACACGGGCTGTGTGCAATGCCACCCAATGCGAGGTGAGTCGCTGCCCGGTTCTATCGGTATCGATCTAGCAGATGTCGGCAATCGTATTCAAGCTGAATGGTTTCACGCATTTCTACTCAACCCTGCGAGCCTGAAAAAGAACACGCGGATGCCTTCTTTTTTTCCCGATGGCAAGAGTTCTAGTCCGCATGTCCTTGATGGGGACGTTTCACTTCAAATTACTTCGCTTTGGCGTTATTTGAACTCGAAAGATCAACCCTTGCCATCTAAGCTCGAACAGAGTCAATCGCAGTATTTTGAACTCAGGCCGGTCGACAAACCGATCCTATTGCGAACGTTCATGGAAACGAACTCGGCTGGTACGCATGCCATCGCAGTTGGCTTTCGCGAGCAATATCATTTTGCCTTCGACGCGCAACATGTTCGCTTGGCCGAAATATGGAAGGGGAGATTTTTAAATGCACAGGGCACGTGGTTCGACCGATTTGCGCCCCCTGCGATTCCATTAGGGACGGACCGAATTACGCTTCCAAGGTCGAGCTTCAAAACAAAAAATAGCGATGGGACGTTTCGAGTGATCGAACTAAATGGATTGCGATTTCGTGGCTATCGTTTAGACAAAATGGGAGTTCCGAAGTTTAGCTATTCTGTCGCTGAATTCGATGTTGAGGATCAAATCAAGCCTGAGTTTAATAATGGGCTATCCAGAAAATTGACGCTAACTCCGTCGGTCCGGGCTGAGAAATCGAAGATCGAGCAGGTTGCGTTCGTCGTCGTTAGTGACGCGGTCAAAACGAATACGCCTGGAGTTTTCACGACACGTTCCAATCTGCAGGTAACGATCACGGAGAGATCGGAACCGCTTCAGCAGAGTTTGGACTCATCCGAATTGATGATCTTGATACCCCGACTGCCAGGTAGTTTTGAGGTTCGATATCAATGGTAACACCGTCTAGGAATGCACAGTCTAGGAATAAGATTTTTGCAACGGTAATCAAAACTTGCATCGGCGCTCTTGTCTGTTTGTTGGTCTTGGTTCGATCGCCGCGTTCCATGGCGGAAACGGAGAACAAGCCAAAGGAGTCGGATTACTATCGGGTCGTTACCATTTCGACCTCGCAAGCTTCGACCGATTCGCGTTCGAAGAACTGGAAACCAGCTCCAGATTCGTTGGCACTTGAGGTTAGTGGAATGACTTTCCTTGAGGACGCACGTCTTGCGGTCTCGATTCGCAAAGGAGAGGTTTGGTTTTTGTCGAACGTGTTTGACGATCCACCGAACAAGGTGGAATATCATCGATTTGCATCGGGGCTGCATGAGCCCTTGGGGTTGCTTCGGCACCACGGATCTCTGCTGACCGTCCAACGCACCGAAATGACTCGTCTGTTCGATTTGGATGGCGATGACACCTGCGACGAATATCAAACGGTGGCAACTGGCTGGGGAGTGACCGGCAATTATCATGAATATGCCTTTGGTCCAAAGATGGATGGGGCTGGTAATTGTTGGTTGACGTTGAACCTCGGATTGGGATTAAAGGGTGATCAAAAATCTTTTGCACTTACCAACAAGACACTTGGCGTATCGCAAGCGCTTTGGCGTGGTTGGGGAATGATGTTAACGCCCGACGGCAACCTGAAGCCGATGTGCGCTGGAATGCGATCGCCGTCGGGACTAGGTGCCAATCTCGAAGGCGACATGTTTTACTCGGACCAACAAGGCAATTGGGTAGCTGCCAATAGTCTTCATCCTCTTCGCTCGGGTGCGTTCTTTCATCACCCTGAGTCATTGGCATCGGTAGAGCAACCTGAGTCGCCGATTGAGCCAGTAAGCGAGATTCCGGACGGTCTGCCTTTTCCAGATGCCCTAAAAAGACTCCCGATTTTGAAGCCGCCAGCCGTTTGGTTGCCTTATAAAAAAGTCGGGCAATCAGCAACCGATATTATGGTGGACGCTAGCGATGGAAAGTTTGGTCCATTCGCCGGCCAGCTTTTCGTTGGCGAATTTACGCAGTCCTCGATCAATCGGGTCTATTTGGAGAAGATCGAGGGCGAATACCAAGGAGCATGCTTCCCGTTTCGCGATAGTTTTGCATCCGCCGTTCTGCGAATGGTTCAAGGCAACGATGGCAGTGTGTTTGTCGGACTCTCTAATCGAGGCTGGAGCAGTCTTGGCCCGGCTTCGTATGGGATTCAACGATTGGTATGGACTGGCAAAATTCCCATGGAGATCAAGGAGGTGCGAGCCCAACCCGATGGCTTTGAACTCGTCTTTACAAAACCAGTCGACAAGCATACCGCCAGCGACGTCAATTCCTATGCGCTGACTAGTCATACCTACCGATACCAATCTCAATACGGCAGCGATGAAATTCTCGAACAACTGCTCACCATTACGAGCGCCGATGTATCAGCAGATGCTTATCGCGTCCGTCTTACGGCGGGGCCGTTGCGCCAACATTTCGTGCATTCATTGGACGCGAGTGGAGTTCGCAGTGTCAATGGGGAAGAACTTTTGCACGCGAATGCTTACTACACGCTCAATCGAATTCCAAAGATAGTTCGATAATGGTTCGCGGATCAACGTTGAATTCACCGGCTAAGTTTTCGTCATGAATTGCGAGACAAAGCTTTGCGCCCAGACTGCGTCGGGTTCGGGCAAGGGTGGTTCGGGGGGTGTTTCATAGAGATAATCTTCGTAACCTGCAGCGTCATAGACACGGTGAAGCAAGGCTTGGAGATCCAGTTTTGCGTCCGGTATGTCACCTTTTAGTGGGATTGGAACAATCGGCAGTTGGTCACGCAATTGAATCGGCCATGCTTCCGCGTTGGGACACATTGACCGGCGCCAGACGACCACACTGTAATCGTACGAGGGCAATCCACTAATCGGCATACGAGGACCACCTCGCAGCAGATCAATTTCCACGATGGAAGCGGGGCTGCACATCAATACCGATCGTTTCATGAGGTACTGCTCTCGATCAGGTCCGTATCGCTTGTTGGAAGGACTCAGTATTTCAATCATTGTCACCAACTCGCGATTGTGTCGGTCTCGTATCTCGATACACGCGTGTTTTTCGATGTCGATGTCGGGTATAGTTGCAATGATGGAAGCGAGTCGCTCATTGGATGGTGAGGCTACCGCAACGGTTGGGCTGCCTCGAGGCGATGCGTCGAACAACGAAACGTCTGGCTTACCGAACAAACGAAGACGTTCTTCCGACGATGGTTCATGAATAAAAACACGTTCTTCGAGTTTGACAAAAAAATTGGGACGAACCTGAGCCGACAACGCTTCGCCAACATAGGTCATCAACCGATTGTGAAAATCTTCCCACACGGACGCCTGTTCCAAATACGGGTTCATTCCTGGAAACGGAGATGGCATTTTCTTTCCTGGGGCAAGTGCTATATGACGATCAATGGATTATACCACCAAACCTGCCATTTTAGAAATTTGAAAATCTTCGATGGCCGACTAGTGCAGGCTGGCAGCCAGCACTACGGCATTTCATGCTATATTGGAGTGACCCGGAACAAGTTCACTACGGGGAATTAACTCAATAACTGAAACTCGTCGGGATCCCAACATGAAATCGCTAACACTCGCCGGTACTTTGCTCGTTCTCGTATCGGGGGTGGCTTCTGCCCAATCTCCGAAAAACGCGTTTCATTTTGTCGAAAAGAAAGGCGAAACGTTGGACTTGAAATTCGGCGATCGCGATGTCCTTCGGTTCGTGAATAAACCTCGCGATGGGACAGACGAGGATTCGCACTTCATGAGCTTCAAGCCGTTTCACCAAGTATTCGATCCCAAGACAGGCACGACGCTGCTGAGCAGTGGCGCTCATCCAAAAACCAACGAATTCAAGTTTCCCCATCATCGTGGTCTCTTCTTCGGTTTCAATAAGATCACATACGGCGATCAGCAAATAGCCGACATCTGGCATGGTACCAAGAATGTTTACAGCACGTGCGACAAGATTCTTTCGATGCAAGCTGATGCTAAAAGCGCCGCACACACTGCCGCCATCTCTTGGCATGGTATGGATGGAAAGGAATTCGCCAATGAAGAACGAACCGTTACCGTTTTCAACGTCGCCGGTGGCACGCAGCTTGATTGGTCTACAGTCCTGACTACGAAATTAGACAAGGTTAGATTAGACGGCGACCCGCAACATGCAGGCTTTCACTTCCGTGCCGCGCAAGAAGTCGCGCAGTCCACGGCCAAGCAAACATACTACTTTCGTCCGGATGGCAAAGGAAAGGAAGGAGAGACCCGGAACTGGGACGCAAAGGGCAAGGATCCCAAAACCGTCAATTTGGCTTGGAACACAATGAGCTTCGTGGTCGAGGGGAAACGTTACAGCGTTTTGCGTATCAATCACCCAAGCAACCCAAAAGAGACTCGCGGCAGTGAACGTGACTATGGCCGATTCGGGGATTACTTTGAGTTTGATTTAACACCAAGTTCACCGTTAAAACTTCGGTACCGAATTTGGGTCCAGGAGGGCGAGATGACCCAAGAGGCATGCGAAAAGATGACAGCGAGTTTCATCGCAAACTGACGAAGACCTATTTTCGAGTAAGTTAAAGAAAAAACTGGAGTAATTCACATGATTCAGAAACTTGTTGTACCAATTCGATCCCGTTCGATTCGCAACGACATAGCCCGTCGTAATCGAGCATTTACACTTGTTGAGCTGCTTGTGGTTATCGCGATTATCGGCATTTTAGTCGGGTTGCTTCTTCCAGCTGTTCAGGCAGCCCGGGAAGCTGCTAGGCGGATGCAATGCAGTAACAACATGAAGCAGATTGCGCTGGCATTACATAATTACGAATCCACGCATAAGACGTTGCCGCATGGGACACCTAATTGCTGTACTAACAATGGATTCAACTGGGCGGTGATGATCTTTCCTTACCTTGAATTGAATAACCTGTACAGTTCGATGGACACAAACGGAAACCTGAGAAATACGCCTGTCAACATTAATGTGGCACAGACCAAGATAGTTTCGGGTTGGATTTGCCCATCGGATCCCGCAGGAAGTTCTCCATTCATGCCTCGTTTTGCGGCGCATAACGTTTCGCCTGGGCATGGAATATGGTACACCGCCAGCATTGGCCCGACTCAAATGGATTCGTGTCCATTTTGTCCCGCGGGAGCCACACCGTCCGATGCCAATTACTGCTGCCAAGGAAATAACTTTGGTACGAACGCTGGCAACGGCTACCCAACGGGAAGTTCGACGGGCATGTTTGGGCGAAGCGTCAAAGCGATTAAGTTCGGCCATGTTACGGATGGTCTGTCAAATACCTATATGTTGGGAGAAACAATGCCGGGTCATTGCGATTTTCAGGGACTGTATGCACTCAACTTCCCTTTGTCGGGAACCGGCATTCCATTGAACACAAAGGAGTCCAATGTCGCTGGCGCAGTGGGTGCGACTACCTTCCGTCCTGCCGGATCCAATTGGTTTCGCGTTTGCGGATTCAAAAGTATGCACACAGGCGGTGCTCAGTTTGCTATGGGAGATGGGAGTGTTCAATTTGTTTCGACCTCTATCGACTATCGCACCTACAACAATCTCGGGACGAGAGCAGGCGGAGAAGTCGCCTCGATTCAATAGAAAATTCCACGAAGTTGTCGCTTCGGTATTGTTTCCAAATCTCCTCAAAACAAGGATTGCACTAAGTGAGATATTTACTCGTTTGTTTGCTTGCTGGGCTGTTGAGTTCGTTTTCTGGTTGCGGAAATGGCATGCCGCAAACAGTTAAGATAACCGGGAAAGTCACTTTTGATGGCAAGGCTCCACCTGGTCCCGGAATTGTTTATTTCTTGCCAATGGAAGCGGCTGCAGGATTACCGCTTCGTCCGGCGACCGGCGATTTCGGCGCGGATGGTTTGTATCGCACAACCACGTTCGAACAAAACGATGGAGTGATGCCGGGTAAATACAAAATTTATATCGAATGCTGGGAACAAGAACCCAATATGGAAGGCAAAGCAGTAAAGAGCCATGTTCCAAAGAAGTACCAAAGTGCTGAGACAAGCGGATATGAACTTGACATCACGAAGGAAACCAAGGCCAAGGAATTGAACCTCGACTTGGCAACGAAATAGGTTTAGGATCGGTGTAATGGGTCCATCAGGGTTTACGGTGGGTAGAGGAGAGGTCTAGGCTTTGAAAAGTCAGAATGCGATACTAGCCCAAAGGGCTAAAACAAATTAGCCCAGATCATGCGACCACCAAACTGATGTTGAAACAATGGGGGATCATTTTCCAAACGTACTGCCGGATTGCTGGCCTTCGCTTTTGCAAGGCTTTCCTCAAGCACTCGAATCCGAGACGCTTGTGAAGCAATGAGATCGTCCCGCTCTTCCAACTCTGCAGCTTTCGACTTGAGTTCGAGATTTTGCTCTTCGATTTTGTGTTCGCAATCCAAAATGATATACGAGCGAGCGCAACAGATTTTTTCGCTGAACACGAGAGAAACTGGGCTATTTCCCCCCCGTTTTATATTGCCAGCCACAGGCCCCCATGCCTGTGGATATTGGAATTGGCTTGAATCGGGATAGATAGGTAGTTAGCTTTCATCGGTTGCAAAATTAGGCAGAATCAGTGAGCCACCTATGGCGCAAATCTTGCGATTGCTGCTATTGGCACAGCTTTTTTTTGGCAAGTTCGTATCAGTGAAATCATTGAGGATTTGACAGGTCCTATGTCGTCACGTTCAAGACAGAAAACTAACGGTCAATCGATGGCTCAATGATAGTGATATCCGTTTCACCAGGAGCAGTTTTCCATTTCTGTGAATTTCCCTTAGGCCAGAAAACGGTTAGCGAAACATCGCTATTCTCTTTTGGTATGGCAATCCAAATGTCGCGGTCGCTACTTGAAAGATAACTTCCGCCCGCCACCACTTGCCGCATGTGTTCTTGTTCGTTGAGTTTATAGACAAGTCGAGCCCCAAACGCATCCCGTGAGGATTGCGTTCCGATCAGCCGAATTCGGACTGCACGGTTTTCGCTTGGAGTCTCATTGAGCAAGATCGAAAGAGGTTGATTGAGATGCGTTATGACGACATCCTGTGTACCATTATTGTCGAGATCACCAACGGCCAACCCACGCCCTTCATGTGCAGTTGAAAAATAGTGACTCAGTTCAAAGTTCTGGCGAATAAAACGATTTCCATCGTAGGAAATCAATAACGGAAGCTGTTGCCTTGGGGCGGCGCTTGGGAATTTGATTACGTGCCCGTTGGTGCACAGAATTTCGGGTTTCCCGTCGAAATCCAAGTCGACTATTTCCGTTCCAAAACCGACAAACGCGCCACCGAGAGCGGTTACGCCGGTACGTCGACTCATGTGCAGAAATTGTCCCGATCCTTGGTTTTGATAAAGCCCATACGACTCGCGTTCATAGTTTGCGACCCACAAATCGATGAACCCGTTCTCATCGTAATCATAAGCGGCAACGCCCATACTTCCATTCGGTAGGCCACGATCATCGCGCGCAACCCCGTGAAGAATGCCTGCCTCTTCGAATCGACCTTGCCCATCGTTCAGATACAAAAAATTGTCGGTGGTATCATTGGCGACGTATAAGTCCATATCCCCATCATTGTCTACATCAGCTCCAACGACCCCAAGTCCTTTTCCATCGCTTCGCAATCCGTTTGATCTTGTGACGTCCCTAAATCCACCTTGGCCATCGCCGAGAAACAAAAGATGCGAAACGGGCTCAAATGTACTTGGTGGACAGATGTCTCTTTCACCGTTGAGCGAACTCTTGCAAATGGGATTGTTGTCGAACGACCAATTCACGTAGCGAACAATATACAGGTCAAGATTGGAATCGGAATTGAAATCACCCCACGCTGCGCTCGTCGTACAGCCATCGGCTTGCAATCCTGAATTGGCTGTAACAGACTCAAAGGAACCATCACCCATATTCTGGAATAGCTCTAACCCACCATAGCCAGTTGTCAAAACGTCGCGGAAACCATCATTGTTAAAGTCACCGATCGAAACGCCATGGGTGTAATGCTGAGGTGTCTCGATAAGTGCATACGAAGCGACATTTTCGAATCGATCACCGAAATTGCGAAACAGCCCATTGGGCAAACCCGATGACTTATGATCGCTATGAAATTCACCTCCACCAGTAGCGAAGATATCGATTCTTCCATCGCCATCGAAATCAAACAAGGCTACTCCGCCACCTAGCGATTCTACAATTGAATACAGCGATGCTTCTTCCCCGTTATGGTACGCAAACGAGACTCCCAATGTCTCCGTTCGATCCTCAAGACTAAATCGAGTTTCCGGCTTAGTCGATTCTGTCACCTGTGATTGCACTATAGGTGCAAACGCTGCCTCTGTGGTCTTCGACTTAGCCTCTTGTTTCGTGTGTTCGCTCTCGCTTTTGCGGCAACCGTTGGCTAAGCTCAACGCAAAGATGAGCACGATCCCAATCCACTGAAAGAATAGGAAGTTCTTAAATAATTTCCGGGGTAGCCGTCGCGAACAACGCACGAGCAATGTTGCCTCTTATGGAATTGGTTTTAGAAGGCCAGGTTGAGTCATAATTTGCGAAAGCTGCTGACGCGCTCCAAGGTGGTTTGGATCCATCCCCAAGGTCGCCTTGTACCAATCGACGGCGGTTTCCGTCATTCCAAGCTTCATCGCTGTGTTTCCCAATTCGAACCGAAGCGGCACGTCGTTCGGGTTTTGAATGGACTGGATATGGAGCTTCGCGAAGAGATCCTTAAGCTCCTTGAGCTCTTTCATTTTTTGTTCTTGTATGGATGCTCCCGGTTTGTCTCCAAGCCTTAGCAGCAACTGCATCAACATGGAACGCAGATTAAAGTCAAAAGGATGAAGTGCAATCGTCTTTTCAAGATGGTCTTTCGCCTGTGCCAAGTCCCCTTGCTCGAGAAATAGGGTGGATCGAATCGTCAATGCACGAAGATGGTTTGGATCAAGTTTCAAGGCTTCCTTGAGAGCTTGCTCAGCCTCCTCCGGTTTCCCCAAAGCCAGCAAGGAATCGGCTTCTAGACTTTTCGATTCAGCAGTCGCCTTGATGAGCTTGAATTGCACCATCGCGTCTTCATAACGACGGAGCCGAACCAGGCACTCGGCGAGCTCTTCACGAACCTCCTGTTGTATGTATGCTTCGTTGGTTCGATTGAGTGCCCCTTCGTACGACGTGACGGCCTCGTCGTACTTTTCAAAGTCCTTTAAAATGAGACCTCGCAAACGCCACGGACGCATGTCCTCGGGATCTAGTTCGATCACTTTCGCCAAGTGAACCAGCGCGTTGTCCATTGCACCGATATCGTAGTAGCCCGCACTCAAGATTCGGTGGGCTTCGACTAAAGTCGGGTCGGCTTGAATGGCGGCAAGGAGCATTCGTTCGGCGCCAGGATAGTCCTTGGCAAAGTGCAGGATTTCTCCGGTATAGCACAGCGCCAAAGCGGTCGTGTCCTCGTCTCCAATCGCTTCCGCAAGCTCCTGCAGTGCCTCGCGGTTCAGTTTTTGCTTCATTAGCAACAGCCCACGCAAAAGATGCCAATGGGATTGGAACTGCGGCTCCTTTGCTACTTTCTCAATGGAGACGGAAAGCATGGCTAAATCACCTTTGTTGAACGCAGCGAGGCCCCGTTGGTATTCTTTTTCGAGGTGCGATGAAGAAAACCACTGAATTGCGACTGCGACCAGCAAAGCGACAACGCAAGCCAACGATAGCTTAAC
>CAMDKL010000140.1 GCA_945900945.1 Pirellula staleyi DSM 6068 | reverse complement strand
TGCCCCATCCACCGACATCAACGGCATGCTTCGAGTAGATGACCCAAGCGTTGAAACTCCGCCCGGTATCGGCGAAGGCATCTTCAAGGATAGAGGCGCTGCGGATCGCGCGGACTTTGTTGGCCCAAGTGCCATTTCCGTCAACCCTTTTGATAACGATGCGTTAGGCGCGGACAAGAACCCAGCCCTTGGGATTGTTGAGTTGGCCAACCAAACGTTTAACTTCTTCGATTTCCAAATCCTAGATACGTCGCAGATCGGAAATAAGTCGCAAGGAACAGGTGTGAACCCGAACTCCGTTTCTCCAAGCTCGGTTTTGCTATACAAGAATGGTCAAATTTTGGTCGAAAGTTTGGATTATCGCTTCGGCTTTGACTCAACCAGCAATATCGTTCGATTAACTCCATTGGCAGGCGTTTGGGACAGTGAATCGGTTTACCAGATTCGGTTTATCAACACCAACGAATCCGCCATTACCTTGGTTGATCCAAAGAGTATCGTTGATGGAACCACATACACCGTTTTGGATTCGGCGAATGTCAATACTCGGTTCGAGCTGGATACGGGACTACGACTCAGTGTCCCCTCATCGGTCGATGGATTCACGACGACTGCGGTGGATGGTGCAACATTCCAAGTGGATGACGGTTTGAGGCGAGTCACTTTTGAATTCGACAACAACACCAACGTTGGACCTGGAAACGTTCAGATCCTAATTGATCCGCAAGATCCGCCAAACACCCTGGCCGAAAAAATTGCCGCAGCTATTCGCAGCGTAGGGCTGAACCTTTCTGCCAAGGCTATTGGCGGTGGCGAGTTGCAAATCTTAGGAAATAGACTGGTTACTGTCTTGCCCATCGATAGTCAAATCTCGGTTTCCGGTCGAGCAGGCACATCTCCGACGTACGGATTACAAATTCCTACTGTGAATGGATTGCCGGTCGGAGTTGCTGACGGTCAACAATTCTCCATCCAACGAGGAAATACGACTCTTGTTTTTGAATTGGATGACAACGGTTTCGTTGGTCTAAACAATGTTCGGGTTCCGTTGAACACGGCTTCAACAGATGGTTTGGCAGCTGGAATAGTTGGCGCAATCAACGGTGCAAATCTGGGGCTAACCGCTACCGCTTCGTCTGGAGGATTGATTGCGGTTGGGACTCAGCCAGATTTGCGAATCCAAGCGACGAGCACTGTCCTGCAAGTCGTTGGGATTGCTGGACGTGCGGCTTCCATTCCAGTAACTATTGATCTAACGGAAGTGGTGACAAGTTCGGATGCAGCCAAACTACTTATGGATCAGATTGCTGCAAGCAATTTGCCTGGCGTTCAGTTGACTCAACTTGCTTCTACTATTTTGATTGAAGGAGCACGTGGGGTCGCGGGACCAGGGGCATCCCCGGTCAGTGGTATCCGCGATTTGGCCGGCAACGCCATGCGAGCCACTGAATTCGATGGCAAGACGCTCATCACCATTTTCTTAGGCGAAGGCATCGATTACGGTGACGCAGCGGATCCCGTTTATGCTAGCAAGAAGTCAAGCAATGGTGCGAGGCACACGGTCGTAGACGGATTCTCGATCGGACCGACCGTTACATCGGATGCAGATGCCCGCGTAATCGATTTGGATACTGACGATGGGGTGACTGTTTTACCGTTGACCGCATCCTTTGGTGGCTCAATTATTGTCAACGTTCAAGGGATTTTGGTTTCTAGACCTGCGTTTATTAATGCGTGGCTAGACTCCAACGGTAACGGAATTTTTGAATCGTCGGAAAAAATCTTGGTCAGTGGCCGAATTGGAAATGGGGATAATACCATTCCAATATCGAAGGCTGTTATCCCAAGCACTTCGATAACCAATGGGCCTGTTGCATTGCGAGTTCGCATGAGCTCGCAGGAAATCCTTGGTCCGACTGGTCCAGCTCCGGACGGAGAAGTCGAAGATTACTACGTCACCATTAACCGCAATCCGTACACCAATCCGTCGAATAAACTCGACGTGAATGACGACGGCGGCGTTTCTCCGCTCGACCCTCTCAAGTTGGTTAATTATATCAATCCACCTGGCCCTGGGGCTGGTCCATTACCGTTCCCACCACCTTTTACTCCACCACCTTACTATGATGTGGATGGTGATGGATTTGTTGGTCCGTTGGACGTCTTGATTGTAATTAATTTTATCAACACACAGACATCCGGTGGTGGCGGAGAGGGCGAGGGCTTTACGGCAGATCAGTGGATTTCTGAGTCAAGCTTAGCTGCTCCCGAAGTTGTAACGGTTCGTCGTTCATTGGAATCGCGTCCGCTGCAAAGCATGGATGCATCCAATGAGAACCATTCGCTCGATTCGTATCTCGCTTTGGTTTCATCCAACATTGGACCAGCATTGGCCGCCGATCAACTCGATTGGTCAACCTTGCCCTCCATCCAAGATGCCGATGAAAACAATGAGCAAGATTTTGCACTCGCACTTGCGATCGACGAAATTATGGGTAATCTTTTGTAAGGCACAGGAAGTCGGATTTGTCACCATCCAATGAATTCAGTCATGAAAGATAGGCGAGCAGCCCTAGCGGTAAATATTCTTTCGTTGGCTATCCCCGCCGTCGTAGTGGTCCTGCTAGGGATACGGACCAAGCTGGACCTAGGGGCCTGGACCAAGATGTTGCCGCATGCAATTGGTGCCATCAATACGCTAACATCCGTTCTTCTGATCCTTGGTCTAGTCGCCCAGAAGATGGGTAAGATTCGAATGCACCGATTGGCCATGACCTCCGCTTTTTCGCTCGGAGCAGTTTTTTTGGTCTGCTACGTAACATATCACTTAACGAATCCCTCAACGGGTTTCGGAGGTAGCGGAATGATGCGGGCTATTTACTACACCGTCCTCATCTCACACATTGGCCTATCGTTGGTTGTTCTTCCCCTGGTGCTGAGGGCTTTTCTGTTCGCTCTCACGAATCAAATTGCGAGGCATCGTCGGATTGCCAAATACGCTTATCCCATTTGGCTTTATGTTTCAATGACTGGCGTCCTAGTTTACCTGATGATTTCGCCATACTACGGTCACGGCTAAATTTCTAAAGCAGATACGGAAGCAGTAAATCGCGGACTTGCGATGAAATCCTCACGCTAGAGAGTGAACCGTTTTCCCGAGAGCAGCAGACGCTGGTCACTTTTCCAACAGCGACCAGAGTGGAGCCGATTGATAATCGATGCTGGTAGGTGACGCTCGTCGATCCCAGGTTCGCAACGGATGTCTGAACGGTAATCACATCTTCAAACTTGGCGGGCGAGAGAAATTCGCACTCTAATTTCACTCTAGGCCAGCTGAAATTTGGAGCAGACTCTGCCCCTACCGGGAGGGTTGTATGCGAACTGGCTACACTTAGTCCTAAAGACCGGAGCAGCGCATGTTCTGCTTGCTCCATGTAGATTATTAGCGACGAGAAATGTGCAATTCCAGCAGCGTCGGTCTCACAGAACTCGACAAGACGCTCGGAGGAAAAAAAAGACGACACTACTCTCCAACGTAAGGCATCAACGCCATAAATCGAGCTCGCTTGACAGCCTGACTGACCGCATGCTGGCTTGCAGCAGAGCAGCCGGATTTTCGTCGGCTGACAATTCGGCCATGACGATTGACCAATTTAGTCAGCAGTTCGATATCCTTGTAATCCACGTACATGGGTCGCGGACGTTTGCCTTCGACTAGTAGCGGATCTCGTTTTTTAATTTTGGTCCGAAGACGCGCCTTTTTTCGAGGAACTCTTTTTCCATTTGGTGGGCGACGCGAATTGAACATAGCCAGCGGGTTTGTTTAAACGAAACGAATTGAAAAAACGCAGCGCGTTTAGGGCCACGTATCGTAGCCGTTCACTATTACTCCTTCAATAGCCAATGCTGCCAGTTGCGTCGCATTTTTTTGCGGAGGTGCTATCCGGCGGCTTTTCGTTCTTTTTGCGTGTCGTTAGCAACGAAGTCGGCTAGTCCATTTTATTCTTACAACCTGCAAAACTCCTTTGACAATCCGAAAAAACCCAGGTTTCGCTTTGGGAAATGCAATCACTGACCAATCCTCTAAGTATTTTGATCCGGAATCCGATGATGTTCCTAGAGTTGACTCATTCTCAGGGAATTTCTATTGTGCAAACCAATGTTTCGATAACTTCGCCATTGCGGGAGACATTCCGCGTAATGGGACTACGCTCAAATCTTACAAGCGTAGAAGTGCTTGGTCAGGCCCTAGGCAGCCCATTGGAGCAGATTCGGCTCGGGGCCCTGCAGACGTTGAACCCACTGCCGTTGGGCAGCTCGAAAAATTGTATGCCAAGATCTTCGGGTTTCCTCGTGAACGCTTCGGGACTTGATGGTATAAAATTCGGAAATGGCCTTGTTCGAATTTGAAACGTCAGGAGAGTTTTCCGTGTCCGAAATTGATAAAAAGCTTGCTCAGCTTGGTTTGTCCTTGCCGCCTGCCCCCAAACCCGCTGGTTTGTACAAGCCTATGCTTTTGGTTGGCAATCTGGCCTATGTTTCGGGTCATGGGCCGCTCCAAAAGGACGGTAAGCTAATTTTGGGGCGTGTCGGAGCCGATTTGACCCTAGAACAAGGGCAGGCTGCAGCGCAGCAGACAGGTCTGGCCTTGCTTGCAACACTGCGAGCTGGACTGGGCTCGCTCGATCGAATTGTCCGCGTCGTAAAAATTCTCGGGTTGGTTCGTTGCACCGACGACTTTGGACAGAGCCCGGCAGTGATCAACGGTTGTAGCCAACTTTTTGTCGATCTTTGGGGGGACGATTTGGGGATCGGTGTCCGAAGCGCACTGGGAACCAACGCCCTGCCTGGTGGTATGGCTATCGAAGTAGAAGCTATCTTCGAAATCAAGCCGTAGTCATGACCGAACGCCAAACCCTTTCCTTTATTTCCAAATCGCTTGAGCGAGCAGGGCTGCATCCGAAAACCAAATACGGCCAGAATTTCCTCATCGATCTCAATTTGCTCGATATTCTTGTCCAGGGATCGGATATTCAGAAGACGGACGTGATCCTCGAGGTGGGTACTGGAATGGGGTCGTTGAGCAAACTCATGGCACCCTTGGCCGGAGCGATCGTCACCGTCGAAATCGATCGTGATCTCCAAGCGCTAGCTGCGAAAGAACTTCGAGGGGCAAACAACATTACAATGCTTTCTTGTGATGCGCTTCGGAATAAAAACCACATGCGCGATGAGGTTCTCACGGCGGTGCGAGATCGCTTGGCAAGCATCCCCGGCTCTCACTTTAAACTGGTTTCCAATCTGCCTTACAACGTCGCTACTCCAATCATCAGCAACTTGCTCACGGTGGATCCGTTTCCGGAACGGATGGTCGTCACGATTCAAAAGGAGTTGGCTCAGCGGATTGTTGCCGAGCCAGGCTGCAAAGACTACAGCGCGCTTACCATCTGGATGCAAAGTCTATGCGATTGCGAAATCCTTCGAGTGTTGCCACCGAGCGTCTTCTGGCCTAGCCCAAAAGTGGATTCTGCAATCATTCGCGTTACGCCCAATCCGACCAAGCGAAGCCGCATCGTTGACCTCGAGTATTACCACTCGCGACTACGTGCTCTCTTCTTTCATCGTCGAAAGTTCTTGAGGAGCCAACTATTCACGGCAACGCAGGATGACCTCTCGAAGCCACAGATCGATGAAATACTCCAGAAACTTGGGCTGGCCCCAAATCTTCGAGCTGAGCAACTCAACGTCGAGCAGATTATCGAGCTACTGGAGGCAACACGCGTGATGACGGCAGCAAATCCTGCCGCCAGCATAGAATAAGTAACGAGAGGCGCAGATGTTTACGGGATTGGTAGAAGCGAAAGTTCCCTTAGTGGAGTCGCTCTTTGAGGGGGCAGGCAAACGCATGGGCTTTGACCTAGGACTGATCTGTGACGGAGTCCGTATCGGCGATAGTATCGCGATCAATGGCTGCTGCCTAACCGTTGTCGCCATGGAGGGCACAACATGTTGGTTCGAAATGGGTGCGGAGACGCTTTCCCGCACCAGCCTCGGCAAGCTCGAGATATCCCAAACCGCCAACTGTGAACGGTCGCTGAAAGTAGGCGATCGGATGGGTGGGCATTTCGTGACTGGGCATATCGATGGCCAAGGAACCCTTGAACGTCGTCGCGACGAAGGGGTATGGTCCTACTTCTATTTTCAGGCACCCTTAAATTTGCTTCGCCAAATGGCCTCCAAGGGATCGATTACAATCGATGGTGTAAGCCTGACCCTCGTCGACGCAAACGACCGTTTTTTTAGCGTCGCGCTCATCCCGCATACGCTCGTCAACACAACCTTAGGCAGCCAGCAAGTCGGCGATACAGTGAACATAGAAACAGATATCTTGGCCAAGTACGCTCAACGAGCAATGGTTGAGAAATCGCGATAAGGTGTTACAAAGGTCACTTGTTTTTTTATCCCCTTTGGAAGTAGCCCGGTATGAATCAATACAGTTGTTCCCTCCTTTTAGCGCTCCTGATATTGCCAGCCATCGCGAAAGCGGAGCCGTTGCGAGTCTTTATCCTTGCTGGTCAATCGAACATGCAAGGGCATGCACAGGTTCGCACGTTTGAGCACATTGGTATGGACCCGGCTACTAAGCCGCTGCTTGCAGAAATGCAGAACGCCGACGGATCGCCCAAGGTTCTTAATCGCGTCTGGATCTCCTCGATCGGCTGTGCCGACACCGAGCAAACGGGCAAACTAACCACTGGCTTTGGCGCCAGCCAGAACGGTCCGAAGATCGGGCCTGAGTACACCTTTGGAATCACGATGGAAAAATTCGTGGATGGCCCCATCCTGCTGATCAAGACGTCCTGGGGCGGCAAGAGTCTGAACACCGATTTTCGCTCACCGAGCGCTGGACCTTATGTATTCAATGAAACACAGCTGGCGACTTTTCAGAAGAAGGGCAAGGGCATCGCTGCCATCAAAGCCGAAAAGGAAATGACGACCGGAGTCAACTATCGCTTGATGGTGGAACATGTGAAATCCGTTCTCGCGGATATCAAACGCGTGGTGCCAAGCTACGATGCCGCACAAGGATATGAACTAGCCGGCTTTGTGTGGTTCCAAGGTTGGAACGACCTCGTGGATTCCAGCACCTATCCGAATCGCGACATGCCAGGCGGTTACGATGCCTACAGCGAAGTGATGGCTCACTTCATCCGCGATGTTCGGAACGATTTGAAAGCACCGAAGCTACCTTTCGTCATCGGAGTTCTTGGGGTGGGTGGCCCGGTCGCAGAGTATGGTCCCGATCAGCAGCGATATAAGGCGACTCATCAAAACTTCCGGCTCGCGATGGCCGCTCCCGCGGAGTTGCCTGAGTTCAAAGGAAACGTCGCCGCCATCTTGACAGAGAAGTATTGGGATCGTGAGTTAAGCGTTGCGAAAGCGAAGGACACTGAAATCAAACAAAATGCCAAGAAGCTCGCGACCGAGGGCAAAATGTTACCCCCCGAAGAAAAAGCATTGCAAGAAAAAATGCGCATCGAAGGCCTCACAGAGCGAGAGCGGCTGGTGCTCGAAAAGGGAATTTCCAACCTCGAGTTCCACTATCTAGGCTCAGCAAAGATTCTCGGCGGTATCGGCAAAGGCCTTGCTGAGTCCATGGCGGAACTCATTCATCTTAAATAGCATGAAAACCATACCTGCACTATTTGCTGTCCTGCTGCTGGTTCTTGTAGCAGCTCTCTGCGCCGACACATCGCAAGCTTTAGAACGCGATGACGATTCGGAGACACTGCGAGTCTTTATCTTCGCAGGTCAGTCCAATAGGGTTGGCTCCGATTCGAAAGTAAAGGACATCAAACGCTTCCCGCCTTTCACTGGCTTGGACAAGCCTCAGGACCAGGTCTTGCTCTCCTCTAATATCGGACATGAGGAGAAGCGGACCTCCAATGGTTGGGTTGCATTGCAGCCCGTTGAAAATGTCGTCGGTCCGGAACTCAGCTTTGGAAAAGAAGTTTTGACGACGCGGAGATTTATGAACATTCGCCGCGATTTCCTGAAACACGTTGCAGGGTGCGTTGCTAGCCGCCAATGCGTGTGATTGTCGCTGACGAAAACTGATCCAGCGTGCGTTGCGTTGATTGTCGGAATCCGATCAACGATTGATCTTGAAGCAGATGGCCTTTGTTGGCCTTGAGGATGGCGAGAGCCAGCGATTGCTTGCGTTGCCAGTTTTCAAGGGTGAAATTCCGAATATCCGTGTAGGGAACCTCAACTTTTGCAGCAATTTTTGGAATCACGTGGTATCCATCCTGTGCCCTAACTAACGAAAAGTGCATGGTTATGTACAATCCCAGCACTCCGACTATTAACCCTAACGCAAAACTACTGACGCGATTCATCCGCTTGAACTCCATTTCCAGGTTGGCCGTTTCGGCATTGTTTACCCGTTTGCAAGTATTGATGTCCAGATCAACGACTGATTGTTTAGTTCGCCAAACGTCGAGAGATGTTTCCACGAAAGCTTTTACCGATGCCAAAACCAGCAATTTCGCAGACGCCAAACTCCACTCAATGGGACTGGAATCTCCCCAAGTTATTTCTTCGCCGTTGCCGCGAAAAAGGCTCGCGAATCAAAATCTCCGATTCCACCGGTGCCCAACTAAGTGGTCACGATTTGCTCCTAAGGTCGCTCGTTCTTCGACGGATTTTTGAACGAAATGTATTCGAGGCTGACGAAAAGTTTGTAGGTGTCTTGATTCCACCCACGGTCCCAGGCGCGATCGCAAATTTTGCCCTCAGTCTATCGGGACGAGTTGCAGTGAATCTCAATTACACCGTGAGCAATGCAATCGTGAACAGTTGCATTGAACAAACGGGTATACGCAATATCCTGACCAGTCGCAGAGTAATGGAGAAATTCAATATCCAGCCTGCGGCCAATTTGATTTATTTGGAGGACATGAAAAGTTTTGCAACAGTTGGCGACAAGGTCGCAGGTGTTCTTGCGTCCAAATGCTTGCCACTATCCATGGTCAATCGTTCGCTAGGTCTCAATCGAATGAAAAGCGAAGACTTGTTGACGGTGATATTCACGTCAGGTTCGACAGGCAACCCAAAGGGAGTTCCCTTTTCGATGATGAACGTCGCGTCGAACGTCCAAGGATTCGATCAGGTCATACATGTTTTGGACAGCGACAATTTTCTTGGAGTCCTGCCGTTTTTTCACTCCTTCGGTTTTACCGTTTCTTTGTGGGGAGCCATGACATTGCCATCGTCGGCGTCCTACCATTTCAATCCTCTTGATGCGAAGACGATTGGAAAGCTGGCTCAGGCGAATAAATCCACGGTGGTGCTTGCGACCCCTACGTTCTTGCGCACCTACATGCGCCGCGTTGAACCTGCGCAATTCAAGACGGTCGAGATCGTGGTTGTCGGTGCGGAAAAGATGCCGATCGCGCTGGCCGATGAATTTGAAAAGAAGTTTGGAATTCGACCCATTGAAGGTTACGGCACCACCGAGCTGAGTCCGGTTGCAGCTGTGAATTTGCCGGAATCGCGAGCCACAACCGCGGACAAAAAGGCCGGATTGCGAAATGGTTCGGTAGGCAAGCCATTGCCGGGAGTGTCGGTTCGAGTTGTTTCGTTAGAGGATAGTTTGATCCTTGAAACCAATGTAGCAGGCATGATACAAGTGTCGGGCCCCAACGTCATGACAGGCTACTTGAATCAGCCTGAATTAACCGCAAAGGTCCTAAAGGATTCATGGTATGAAACAGGCGATATTGGCTACATAGATGACGATGGTTTTATCTTTATTACGGGACGTCAGAGTCGGTTCTCCAAAATAGGAGGCGAGATGGTCCCGCATATTCAAATCGAGGAAGCGATCATTGAAATCGTGGGCGAGAGTGAAGATGTGCTCAATGTAGGAGTCACCAGCGTCCCCGACGAGAAAAAAGGGGAACGCATCATCGTTCTGCATACGAAACTTAACAAAACCCCGAGCGAGATCGTCAAGGGATTATCGGCAAAAGGTTTACCAAACTTGTTTCTGCCCTCCGAGGATAGCTTTATTCAAGTGGATGTGATTCCGTTGCTTGGGACAGGCAAATTGGACTTGCGAGGTTTGCAGCAGCTTGCGCTCGAAAAGGCAAAGAATTAACGACTCTTCTCGTTGATCACCACTATTTGGAGTGCGGAAATTCTTTGCTTTTGATAACGTGTTCTCCCATTCGATAGAATAGTGCCAAGGGCAGAACCATCAGGCCGAGCATCCAAAAGTTGGAGCTAATCGGCCAACCCATGCTGCGCGAGACGAACTCGAAGAATTGATAGATAGGACCTGCCAGCATCATTCCCAAGAAGTTCGCTTGGTTCATCGTCGCGATCATGCGACCCTTGAGTTCACTCGGCGGCCGATTCTGCAAGAAGACCTGCAAAGGTATCGAGTAGATGGCGGCGGACACGCCTAACAGCACCAGTGCCGCGCGGCAGGCGTTAGCACTTAACCAAAGCTGGTTCCCTTGCACCCAAACACCCAGCAACGTCAGCGCCGCAACGATTCCCCATAACCCTATCGTAACCACTCGATCGCTCGGAAGTTTTTGACACAGCCATCCACCCAGAGGTGCTCCCAGCATGATTCCGATGGCGATCATGCCGACCAACAATCCTGTTTGCCCCTTGTCCAAACTCAACATGTCTAAACCTAATCGATTGACCGTCGGCATCGCAATGGTCGACACCATCCAAAAAACAGAGGAGACCAATAGCGCTATCAACAGATGTCGATCGCGGCCGAGAAGCTGCGTCATTTCGCGGCTGATACCACAATCGCCCCAAGAGAGTTTGGCACTGGGCTGAGCAGCATCCGTTCGGCGAATGAGCAACGACGTGCATGTCCCCGCGACGGCGACGACAATGCACAGCAGTGAACCAATCCACAGGCCAGACGCATTTCCATTATCAACGAGAAAGTCGAACAGCTTGCCCGCAAATACCACTCCGAAAATGATGGCAAGAAATGTCGCCATCAGGATCAACCCATTCGCGCGCGGCAGATCGCTGGCCCGAAACAATTCGGGGAGTAAGCCGTATTTTCCAGGACCAAAGAAGGCACTGTGTGTTCCCATCAGAAACAGCACAGTCCAAGTTCCCATCATGCCGAACGTACCGTAGTACAAAAACGCTAACAGACCCAGGAACATAATGACGATCTCGGCGACTTTCGCCAGCATGATGATCGGAGTTTTGCAAAAGCGATCCGAAAGGTAGCCGGCAAATCCGCTAAAGAGAACAAAGGGAATTGAAAATACGAACGTCGCCCATCCTTGTATATCCTCACTTGCCCGATTATTCGCTGCACCCGCCGCGACAGCCGGCAATGCTAAAAGCAACACCAATTGTTTGAAGACGTTATCGTTAAATGCCCCCAAAAACTGAGTCACATTCAGGCCCCAAAATGACTTGTCTGCTAGCAACTTGGGGCGTTCGTCTAAGGGAAATGAGGCTGTGTTCACTCCAGTCTCGTTAACACTGTTGCTCATGGTGTTCATTCCGTCTCCAATTTCACTAGGGAATCAAATTCTTTCAACAACCGCAATAGAACAAGCTGCTTTGCAAATTTTGATTCAAAAACGGCTTCCAGTAAAACGGTACGAAGCCACTGACCGAAACCTTGGATTTCGCGAGTTTCGTTGGGATTCTTTTTATTGCACCTTTCTAGCAACCCTTCATGAATTTGGCAAGTTCGCTAGGATGGCCCCCTTTCTTGCCCTTTCTTCGGTCTTTTGGATGGTAGCTGCTTTCGCACTCCCTAAAGTATTTCTCTACCGACTTCCGGCCGACGAAACTTGAACCACTTGTAGACAATTTGCACGTCGTGACCAATAATATTGGTTATGATTAATTTCGATAACAACGTTGTGTAATCTTACCGTGCTTGTGGTTTTGTGGGCTTAATCGTCAATCGGAGACTCAGATTATGGTCAAGGCCTTTGCCCTTTTTGGATGTATCGTTTCGATTTGTCTTTCTCAAGGGTGTGGTGGAAAAAAAGCAGATACTGCTTCGGCTACACCAGCTGACGCATCGTCGCCCACTTTGCCTGGCATGGAGGCTGGCTCATCCGAAGTACCCGTTATGGGCGCTGGGGCAAACAGCTCAAACGCCGATCTAGCTTCTATGAGTGGAATGCCTGGTCAAGGAAACCAAGGAGGTACATCAGGCGCGGCCGGATACGGCGACGGCTATAACGGTGGCGGAATGCCAGGTAGCGAAGGTACGTCTATGCCAGGTTTAGATGGAAACGGCAACCAACCTCAACCAGGTTTCGATCCTAACGGGATGCCTGGACGACAGAACCCGAATCGCCCAAGACCGAAGCCCTTGCCCCCACCAACCTTAAAAGAACAAGCGATCAAAGCGTTTCAGGCGGGAAATGCGAAACGTGCTTACACACTTTTGCAGGCACATGCTTTGCAATTGCCGGACGAGGAAGCAGCTGAAATTCTAAAGGACTATCGTTGGGCCAGCCATAGGAAACAGCCACAGTTGGGCGTGAATATCGCGGTTGGCGTTACGATAAAAAACCCTTTGAATGCTACCGACCTTTCCCCGATCGGAACGGAGACCAAAAATCAAGCTGGCGGTGGTGGCGGTGATTTAGGTTTTGGGTCTGCGGGTGGCGCAGCTGGAATGGGTGAAGCCGGCGGAGCGGCAGACCCGTCGATTTCAAAAACATTGATCGAATCGACAGGAGTCTTGAGCACACGCCTAGCACAAGTATTCAAAGAAAGGCACGAAAAGGGTGTTTGGGCACCAGCGTTTCAGGAGTATTGGTTGGTCACGAAAAGCGAAAACGGGAATGGGGGAATGGCCGGTGGGGGCTTTGATGGTGGTGGCTATGACAGTGGTAGTGGTGATGGTGGCTTTGGTAATGGATATAACGGCTTCGGAAATGGCAGCGACGGATTTAACGATGGTGGTGCAGGTATGCCGTTGCCTCCAGGGCAAGGATCTCCTTCTGGTCTGGGACCGCGACAAGGCGACGGTTCCCAACAACGGGGTAGTAGCACGCCACCCGGTATGTCAGTGGACGGCGGTTCTCCAAGCGGAAATAGTGGAGGAAACAGTGGAGGAAATAGTGGAAGTGGAGGTGCAGTGCAGCCTGGCTCTTCCAGCTCGCGTTTTCACTTTCTACAGGGTGGTATACAAGGAATGTTTGGAGGGGGACGCGGCCCTGGGGGCGGAACACCGCCAGCCATGGGAAACAACGCAATGTTGCCCACGGGTTCAACACCGATCTCCCCTTGTTTGACATTTATTGGGGTGGATGATTCGACCAAATTGATGAAAAAGGCAGTACAGCACGGCTACGACGGTTTAATGATTTTCGAAGTTACGATCAGCGTCAATCAAGCTCTCCAAAGGTATGCCAACGACACACTCGTTCGAGTTGTGGAACCAAATATTGTTTCGAAAGACGTCAAGAAAGTCTTTTTATCCAGACCAATCAACAACATTCAAGTCGCCATGAAAAGAGCAAAAGGCGAGCAAGATGGGGTAGATGACATGATTGAGAAAGTGGTAAAAAGCATCGAAGGGGCATTTGGGTTGCAGGCCATACCAACAGGCTTAACACCTGAGATTATCGCTACCAAACGAATCCCTGTCTTGATCAAAGAAACTGAAACTTCGGTCGTTGAGCGACTCAGTGAAGTCAATTTCTACTACTACCAAGGTTACCTTGACGAGACTCAAAAAGCCGATGCGTTCGAAAAAATTGCAGGCCAGGCTGGCAGAGTGATTGCTGTTGGTTCTCCTACCGAAAAGCTAGCTGAAGTCGGAAAACTATTGGAGCGAGAGTTCAAGTAAGCGTAGAATCGGCTTCCTTTCTAAGGCATTATACAGGGCTGCAACTATCAGAATTGGCCCATGATGCGTATAGTAGTCGCGTGCATCGTTACATGTTGTAATTGGGCGGGAGGGCGAGGCTTCTGCTGAGCAGGTTCGAGATTGGCTTGGCAGGAGCTTCGCCCTCCCGTTTGGAATGTGTCTTTGCAATGCATAATACTGAAGTGGATGAATTGATGGGGCTCGTGCCACCAACGAACTCTGTCATGGGAGTGGTGCACGTCAGCCGCCCTATGCTTCATCCCAATATTTACCGTCGGCGCATCCTCGAGGTCGAGGGAAATCCTGCACCTGGCCAATGGGTCGCGGTTTACCATCAGCAGTTGCCACTCAACCCCAAAACAAGCGGTCCACAGGAGCGAAGCGATTCTCCCTACCGGCCAAGAACTCCAATAATACCAGAACCGAGTGGTACGCCTCAACTTTTTGCGTACGGCATCTACAATCCGAAATCCGAAGTTGCGGTTCGACTCTACTCTTGGTGGGGACAATGGCCGGATGAAGCTTTTTGGCAACTCAAAGCCCGCGAAGCGGTTTCGTTGCGACGCGACATTCTGAGACTCGATGAGACCACAGATGCCTATCGCGTTTTGCACGGTGAATCCGACGGCACACCTGGTCTTGTTGTCGATCGCTATGGCGACTGTTTGAGCGCCGAGGTTTTCAGCCTTGGCATGTCGAAGCGTTGCGAACCCATTCTTGAAATGTTAGCCAAGGAACTTGGCACCAAACACTATCTCATACAAGAGTGTCCGCAGTTTATTAGTCAGGAAGGCTGTACTGTGCCAAATCGAACTTCCCCGGATCTACCGCCCGTCGTGACGATCACTGAAAACGGAGTGAAGTATAAGGTTCACTTCGGTACTGGCCACAAGACTGGCTTCTTTTGCGACCAACGCGACAACCGTCGAAGACTGGCTGAACTGTGCAAAGGAAAAACGGTATTGGATCTTTGCTGTTACACTGGTGGATTCGCCGTTCAGGCGGCCAAAGCAGGGCAAGCGTCTGAAGTAACGGGAGTTGATCTCGATGCAGAGCCTCTCGTTACCGCAAAAAAGAATGCGGACATCAATCATACTCGCGTTCGCTTCGTTCAGTCGGATGCATTTGCGTTCATGCGTGATATGCTGCGCATCGGTCGACAATACGATGTCGTCGTCTTGGATCCGCCAAAACTGATTCGCTCTCGATTGGAGCTTGAGGAGGGAACCCATAAACATTTCGACCTCAATCGATTGGCAATGCAGATGGTCAAGCCAGGAGGACTCTTGTTGACATGTTCTTGTGCTGGTTTGTTGGACAGTGAAGCCTTTAACGGCGTGGTACGTTCGGCTGCCAAGGCGACTGGATTTGACGATTCTGGAAATCCGTACCCACCGAGAACGCTCCAAATAATCCATTCCAACGGTGCGGCACCCGATCATCCCGTCGTAGCTCACTGCCCAGAAACAAGTTATCTAAAAAGTATTTGGGCTCGAGTTTTATAGTCATGCAGGATTGAAAGGATACTCACAAGCATGAACCCTGCAGAGCGATTCACAGCCTTTGACTTAGAAAGCCATTTCAAACCCTCTGGCGATCAGCCTCAAGCGATCGCGGAGCTCGTCCGAGGCTTGAACACTGGCAAGAAACACCAAGTCCTAATGGGTGTAACCGGCTCTGGCAAGACATTTACAATGGCAAATGTCATACAAGCCGTTCAAAAGCCAACGCTGGTATTGAGTCACAATAAGACATTGGCTGCTCAGCTTTATTCTGAGTTCAAGGAATTCTTTCCTCGCAACGCTGTCCATTATTTCGTTAGCTATTACGACTACTACCAACCTGAGGCGTACATTCCGCAGCGCGACATCTACATTGAAAAGGACGCCTCGATCAACGAGGAAATTGATCGGTTGAGGCTGGCATCGACCAGCGCTCTGGTGAGCCGTCGCGATTGCATTATCGTCGCGAGTGTTTCCTGCATTTATGGATTGGGGTCACCCGAAGAGTACAAGCGAAGCGTGGTGTCTATCCGAGTTGGAGAGTCCATCAACCGCGAGGACATGCTCCTTCGCTTGATCGACATTCAATACGAACGGAACGAAATCGCATTTGAACGCAGTAAGTTTCGCATTCGCGGCGACACGATGGAGTTGTGGCCATCCTACGAGGAATTTGCATATCGCATCGAATCCTGGGGAGACGAGGTTGAGCAGATTTCTATTATCAATCCCACGAGCGGCGAAGTGATTTCGAGGCTAACCGAAGTGTACATATACCCGGCAAAGCACTTTGTGACTTCCGAGGAGCGGATCCACACTGCGATCAAAGTGATTCGGCAAGAGCTGGATTTGCAACTTGACAAGTTCAAGTCAGAGGGAAAAATCCTGGAAGCACAGCGGCTTAATGCGAGGACTCGATTTGATTTGGAGATGCTGCAACAAGTCGGCCATTGTCCCGGTATCGAAAACTACTCACGTCCTTTGTCTGGCAAAGAACCGGGTGCCACGCCCGACACCCTCTACGATTTCTTTCCAGAGGATTTCTTGTTGATGGTAGACGAATCGCACGTTTCGGTTCCCCAGGTGCGTGCCATGTACGCAGGCGATCGCAGCCGCAAGACTACGCTCGTGGAGCATGGTTTCCGACTGCCATGTGCTTTGGACAATAGGCCAATGAAATTTGACGAATGGGAGGCCAAGATCAATCAAGTGGTTTTTGTTTCTGCAACACCGAGCAACTACGAGCTTGAGCAAACGCAGGGTGAGGTTGTTGAGCAAATCATTCGCCCGACGGGCTTACTCGATCCACTTGTCGAAGTGGTGCCAGCTCGTGGTCAAGTTATGCATTTGCTCGGCCAAATACGTGAACGCACCTCGATGGGCGACAGAACACTGGTTACGGCGCTGACCAAAAGATTGGCGGAAGATCTATCGAATTTCTTTGTCGAGAATGGCATCAAGTGCCGATGGTTGCACAGCGAGTTGGATGCATTTGAGCGAGTGGATTTGTTGAAAGAACTGCGAGAGGGACGTTGCGATGTTTTGGTCGGCGTAAATCTGCTTCGCGAAGGGCTCGATCTTCCTGAGGTATCGATGGTCGCGATCTTGGATGCAGACAAGGAAGGATTCTTGCGAAGTGAGACTTCACTGATCCAAACGATTGGGCGTGCAGCCAGAAACGCAAATTCCAAAGTCATTTTGTATGCCGACAGGATGACGGCATCGATGCAAACAGCGATCGAGGAGACTCAACGTAGACGGAAATTGCAGGAAGCATATAATGTGGAACACGGAATCACGCCTGAGACGGTTCGCAAGGGGGTGAGTGCCAGCATCCTACAAGCGGCGGAGAACCGCAAACGAGCCAGAGACATAGTTCGAATCGACACCACATCCGAGCGCGTTACCGAGGACTATCTCAAGACGATGGAGGAGGAAATGCTGGCTGCCGCAGAAAATCTAGAATTCGAACGAGCAGCTGCATTGCGAGACAAGATTGTGCGCATGCGAGAGCGGATC
>CAMDKL010000139.1 GCA_945900945.1 Pirellula staleyi DSM 6068 | reverse complement strand
CGAGGCTTGAGGGCCCCGACATGTTTAACCCGCGCAGCGGCTGGCGAGCACGACCCGCTCAGAGGCAGATCGAGCAAGGGACCGTATTCCAGCCGCCCGCGATCGAGGCTTGAGGGCCCCGACATGTTTAACCCGCGCAGCGGCTGGCGAGCACGACCCGCTCAGAGGCAGATCGAGCAAGGGACCGTATTCCAGCCGCCCGCGATCGAGGCTTGAGGGCCTCGATCGGTTAAACATCCAACCGCCCCGCTCCGCGAACGGATACGCTAACATATGCAGATAGCGTCGCGACTGCGCATCGCTCTGATTTGACCATTTTATACCGGACTAGATCTCATGACTTGGCGAGTCCCTTATCTCCGTCTTCTTCGAACCTATATTTCAACCGCACTATTAGCTAGCTTCTTGGCAACTCTTTGGAGTCCGCCACTTTTCTCGCAGGACTCACCTCGAACAGCCTGGACGACATCGCGCGTCAAAGGTTCACCCGATGCTCCTTTGCCGTTGGCCATCGAACCCGTTTTCCCTGGCTTGATGTTTACCGATCCAATGCATGTCCGCTGGCAAGCCGACCTTAAACGCTACTTTGTCTGCGAACTTGGGGGTAAGGTCTGGAGCTTCCCGCACGATGCCGACGTTCAATCTGCGGATCTTGCAATCGATCTTAAAGCATCGCTAAAGAGTTTCGATGCCGAGCGCAGCAAGGGCTGCGATCAACTCTTCTCGATCATCTTCGACCCAGAGTTTGCACGCAACCGATACGTTTATCTATGCATGATTTTCTCGAGCAAAACGGGCCAGCCGTTGCCCGATGGTAGCCGAATATCGCGATTTCGAGTTACCGAAGAGATGCCACCCAAGATTGATGTCGATAGCGAACTCCCGATCATTACGTGGTTAGCTGGCGGACACAATGGTTGTGATATGGCGTTCGATGCGTCGGGCTGCTTGTTCTTTAGCACAGGGGACGCAACCGAGCCAAGTCCGCCCGATCGACTCAAAACTGGGCAAGACATAAGCGACCTATTGTCGAGCATCTTGCGAATCGACGTGCGCGGAGCGACAGCTGAAAAGCCTTATAAAATCCCTGACGACAATCCGTTCCGAGACATCGCCAGCGCACGGCACGAAGTATGGGCTTTCGGATTTCGCAACCCGTGGCGTATCGCGATCGACCCGTTGACCGACCAATTGTGGTTGGGAGATGTTGGATGGGAAAAATGGGAGTTAGTGCATCGCGTGGTGCGAGGCGGAAACTATGGTTGGAGTGCTCGCGAAGGTCATGAGCTTATTCAGCCCGATCTTCCACTCGGTCCCGGCCCGATCTTGCCGACTCGCGTCGCACTGTCGCATGCGGATGCTGCCTCGATCACGGGCGGATTTGTCTATCGCGGAAAGAACTTGGCCGCCATCCAGGGTAAATATCTATTCGGCGATTGGATCACGGGACGCATTTGGTCATTACCGTTGGATGAAACAAGTCCGCATACCGAAATCGCAAGCGGTCAGCTTCGTATTATCGCTTTCGCACCGGACCGAGATGGCGAGCCTTTGGTTGTTAACCACTTCAACAAAACGACGCTTTTCAGATTGGTTACCAATCCCGAATATGCAACGGAGCTGGCTCATATGCAAAATTTTCCGCAGCGGCTTAGCCAGACAGGGCTCTTTCGCGATGTCGTAGCTCAAGAAGTAAATCCAGGTGTGCGCGAGTTCACGATCAATCAGCCGCAATGGCAGGATGGTGCAATCGGAAAACACTACGTGGCTCTGCCTGAATTGGAAAAGGTAACGGTATTCAATCAGCCTCAACCGGTTGGCACCGTGGCGATGTTCAATAGTCGGCTGCATTATCCGAGTGGTACGGTACTCGCAAAAACGATATCTGTTCCAACGGTTTTCGATGCTGCCGAGGCTAAAGCCAGTCATAAGATCGAGACGCAGTTGTTGCATTTCGATGGGCGACTTTGGCACGGGTATAGTTACCTTTGGAATGCAGATCAGGCCGATGCGGAATTGGCGCCTGCGGCGGGAATAGAGCTGACCTTGCCCGGCCCCAATCGACAGCGTTGGCGTGTGAACAGTCGCACGGAGTGTATGCAATGCCACAATCCTTGGCCAGAAACCACGCTCGCGTTCACTCCGGAACAATTGCATCAACCCGACAAGGGTGCCGCGTCCGAGTGGCTGACATTGGTGCGTGAAGGCTTTGTCGAAACGGTAAATCCTCAACGAACTGCCATCGAGCCCGACAAGTGCGTGCGACGTGCCTTGAGCTCTTTGACTAGTGATCCGACGGACCTACGGGCTCGTTCCTATTTGCATGCCAATTGTGCGCACTGCCATCAAAACGGTGCCGGGGCCGCTGTCCCCTTGTCGCTCAAGATAGCCGACGACGAAAAGGCCCTTAACGTACTCGATATTGCACCGAGCAAAGGCAACCTCGGACTAAAGGATGGAAAATTGATCTTTTCTGGCGATTCTCTCCGCAGTGTACTCCTTTTCCGAATGGCATCCAGTTCCACAGGACGCATGCCACACGTCGGATCGCGCGAAGTTGATTTCGCCGCAGTAACGCTGATAAACGATTGGATCAATGGCATGGCAAAGTCAGAACTCTCTTCTAAAGCGATTGCTGAAGTTGACGTGAAAAAAGCGGCCACCGCAATTCTCGAATCGTTTGCCGCTTCGAACGCCAGTACGGATGCTGACTCGGCAAAGCGAGAGGCTCGGATGCATAGGGCCATGGCGTTAGCAATCGATCTAGCTCGAACCAGATCGACATCAAAACCACTTCCCGCAGAGACTTTGTCAAAACTAGCCAACGTGCCCGATCCACTGATAAGCAGCCTCTTCGAAGCCTTCGTACCGGCAAGTGAACGGCAACGTCGTCTCGGACCAGGTGCCACTTATGCTGAGATAGCGGATATCACTGGCAATGCTGCTACTGGCGAAGCTTGGTTCTTTGATCAAAACAAATCGCAGTGTGCCAAATGCCATCGGGTTGGCGAGCGTGGCGGTCAAGTCGGCCCAGACTTGTTGCACGTAGGCAAAAAACTATCACCTTCGCAATTGTTCGAATCGCTCGTCGATCCCAGCCGAATCATTGAACCGAAGTATCAGAGTCATACTGTGCTGTTGACAGATGGCAAAGTGATAACCGGATTGCTTGACCAAGAATCTGCGAAGCAGCTTACATTGATCAATGCGCAGGGTGAGAGGATTGGTGTTGACGTAGCTGACATTGAGACACGAAAGCTCGATACAAAATCGATCATGCCGACCGGTTTGGGCAGCGAGCTGACCGCCCAACAGGCTGCGGATTTGCTAGCGTATTTAACAAGCTTGCAGTGAGTGTGCATGTCAGCCTGAGGACAGGCTGACCTACGTGGGATTTGCTAGCGAATCTGTAGAGATTGCAGTGTTTTGCGAGTTGTTTAACCCGCGCAGCGGCTGGCGTGTCATTACCTGATTAGCGATTTCGGCTAAGGTCATCAATCGATTCATGTAATCAACCTTCTAGTTTTTTGGTGCTTCTCATTCGTTTATAGGTCGCAAAGACGCAGTACGACAGACACACGAGAACCATATGCCCCGAAACACAAATCAAAACCAACTGAAACAGGTTCGGGAAATCACTCGTCCAGGCAGCCAAGCGAGTCGTCGCAGCAGAAATAACGATCCCTTCGCCATTCCAAACTTCGGCAAATTGACGAAATTCCACAAATACCGGTGGTCGCGGATAATCAATCACCTGAACGATATGCTCGTCACGCCCAAACACAACCACGAAATGGGAAGAAGGAATTCCGTTGCGGGTGATAGAGACCAACGTTGGTTCACGAGAGAGTCCCGGATTTAGAGGATCCAAGTCCACGAATTTTGCATTTAACCCTAAGGCTTTCGCTGCATTTGCTAGATCTTCTAAATTGTGCGAGCCATCTAACGCGCCATGAAACGCTCGATCAAGTTCGCTCGGATCGATCTCGCGACCATCGATTATTCGCTTAGCTATACTTACGACTCGCGGTCCGCACGCGATTCGTGTGTCCTCTTGCGAAGCCAGCAATTCTGACCTAAAAACAAATACAATCAACAATAGGAAAAATCGTATTGTCATGGATATTCAACCGGGTCGCACCAGGTGTAAAACTTGGTTCTGCACACCTCCGAAGGCTTGTCGGTTGCGATGCAGCCCCAAGGATTTTCAGGATCATTGCCTGGTTCTGTCTCTGAAGTGCACGATGCAAATTCACAGTTGTACACTTTATCCCCACATAGAAGTTGAAAGAGATCGCACGTGAATCCTTCATTCTCAGTGCAGTATCTAAACTCAATATTCTTCGAACCACTGTACGATGGCATTCTTCCGTTGCAAAAGTCATGGGGAGATACAGCTCAATCGAACCGTTGTGATTGCCGAACCGTCAGCGTTAGAAATCGGACACGGAAGAAAAGTATTGCGTCTGACGCACAAGCCTATGACTAGAGAGTCATTCGAGCGCTGCATCGGCTTGCATTGGCTTGCATTGGCATTAATCCAGGACAAAGTAACCGACCTTTTTCGAGGTCTGCTCATTGTTCACTACCGACAAAAGAAGCCAAGACCATGTGTCGGTTTATTTCTCGCTAATTTCTGTTTACGGGATTCTTAGCAACGTTAGTGCGTTTTTGCTTCAGACAGTTTCGGCGTTCACTAGCTTTCGCGTCGTGCTTTCAGCCGGGCGAATTCAAATCCAGTTTGAAGAGTCTAGGTTTCTGTGCGCCTAAACAAAGCCATTCTCCTTCGCGATACAATGAAAAAAGACCCTAAACACGTCTGTGCAAGTTACGATCAATTCAGTTCTGCAGCCGACCATTTGGAGTTCACTAAGAGCTTGACGTTCAAAACAACAGCACCTCCAGCGTACAATACCAAGGTTCACAATCAAGCGTACCTTGATTTTCGTGACGGCACGCTCGTATTGGATCATTGGTCGCGGCAAGCGATGACGCGCGTCTTCGGTGATGGTATCTGGACGTGGGACGAGCGGACGAACTCTTGGCGAGCGAATGCTATTCATTATCCGACCATTCAGAAAGCACTCTCTGCGAATTCATACGGGACGCTTGATCGCGTTCCGCAATGGCAACCGGTTGTGTGGTCCGACGTCAGCCTGCCAGAACTTCGTACCGAACAAATCGATGCCGTGAAAGCTTGGTCGGAAACACGCCGAGGTGTGGTGGTGATGCCGACGGGTACAGGTAAAACAGAAGTTGCATTACGCATTATGGCCGATCAAGGATGCAGCACGCTCGTCGTCTCGCCCATTCGCGATCTGATGTACCAGTGGCATCGGCGAATCCTCAAAGGCTTGGGTTACGATTCAGGCATCATTGGAGACAACGTCTACAATGTAAAGCCAATCTCGGTGACTACCTTTGATAGCGCTTGTATTCACATGCCAGTTTTGGGAAACAGGTTCCAGTTGATCATTTTCGACGAGTGTCATCATCTGCCGGGCCCCATTCGCAGCGATGCCGCTCGCATGAGCATCGCACCGATGCGGCTGGGATTAACGGCGACTCTGGAACGAGGCGATGGGCAACATTCGAAACTGGATCAGCTCATCGGCCCTCTTGTTTATCGTCTTGAGATCAGCCAGGTTCGGGGCGGATCACTTGCCGAATACGATGTTTTTCGAGTACCCGTCTTCTTGAATGATCGAGAACGAGTTCGTTACGATCAGTTAGGTGAAGTTGTTTCGAACTATGTCTATGAACGTCGGCAAGACGACCCGACCTTTACTTGGAAGACACTTTGCGCCGAAACGCAGAGCAGCGGCCAAGCGGGCATCATTATGCGAGCGTATCGCGAGAAAAAATCGATCGAAGATCGCGCGGAGGAGAAGCTGCGAGTCCTGGAAGATTTGTTTCGTTTGCATCATGGAACGCCCATGATCATCTTCGTTGGCTCCAATGCAATGGCACGCGATGTGTCCCGCCGATTCCTTATCCCCTGTTTGCTCAATCATTGTGGCAAAGCCGAACGGATCGATTACCTTGATGGTTTGCGGGATGGCGTTTACCCAGCCATCGTAGCCAACCAAGTTCTTGATGAAGGGGTCGATTTGCCAGAGGTGAAAATCGCAATCGTCATCGGTGGCATGGCTTCGACGCGCCAAGCGAAACAGCGACTTGGCCGAATACTTCGCCGTCGCGGGGAGGAGCGAGCACTACTTTACGAAGTCGTCGCAAAAGATACGAACGATACCGGACGATCTCGCAAACGAAGGAAAAGTGATGCTTACGCAGGAACTCGCAATCGCAACGTTTGAGTGAAGACGAGCGGATGCGCTGCGGCTTACACAGTAGTTCATTTCGGTGGAGCCACCATTGACAGATACGACAAATCGACAAAGGATTCCGCCGCCGACCTCGTGTCGCCGAAGAGCGTTTCAACGCCTGAACGTTTAAAGCAAGTTCTACCTAAAAATTGTGCTGATCGATGTTGTCTTTAGTAAAAACCATAATGTCTCCTAGCATTACGTTGTCGCCATCAATCTGCTTATCGCCAAGTCTACCGGCAGGAAGAGTCGTCATTCCCTTTTTCAGAGTACCTCGGACAAGCGCATCTCCGACGTAGACCGTTAAATAGCCCAAGTCGATTGTGTTCCACAGGATTACTGACTTGACCGTTCCCTTCTTCACAAAACTTTTCATGTCGTTCGGGGTAGACAAACCGGTGACCATAATTAACCCCGATTTGCCCATCTGCTCGACTCCTTCTGCAGCACCCGGAAACGAAACGGAACTGATACCAAAAATCCCTTTAAGCTCCGGATATTTTTTGATGACGTCCATTGCGTCGGCCAATGCGTTGCTGGCGTTCTCGCCGGGATATTTGATTGTGGCTAATTTCAATTTGGATTTAGACAGAGTCGACTTCATCTCGTCGATCCATGCATTCTGATTGGCGGACGTCGCATCCGAACTAATGATGACCACATCACCTACGACCTCCGGTCCCAAGTCTTTAATCATGGCGTTTACCATACCCCCTCCAATGGACGGTGCCGTAGCTTGATTCACGAAGAATTCTCTAGATGCGGGCGAACTGTCTGCGTCCCATGTAATCACCTTAACGCCTGCCGCGCGAGCTTCTGCCATTGCAGTTGCCACAACATCCGGTGCGTTCGGTGAGACACAAATTGCATCCACGCCATCGACCACCCATTGATCGATCATCTCGGCCTGTTTTTTAGGGTCGCCGTCAGTCGGTCCGTCGTAAATCAACTCCACATTTCCGAGCTCAAGTGCCGCTTCCATCGCACCCTTGTAACACGAACTGAAGTAACTGATGCCCTTTATTTTTGGAAGCAAACAAATGGTAATCTTCTTTGCTTGCCCGGATTTGGCAGTCGCTTCTTGTTCGCTGTGCTTACTAGCTTGATGACATCCCGCAAGCGACAGCGTCGCCAAAATGAGATTTGCGATTACCAACAGTCGAATTAGCAAGTTACTTCTCCTCAAATTAGGTCCGCATCTCCGAGGCGGACAGCCCTGCGTCCCATCCCCACCCGTGCTCATGTTATTCACGGTCGTTTCTAACAAGTATTCGATATACCAAAACTGAGACAATCAACAAGGCCCCGATGACGATTGAACGCAATTCATCAATTCTCCAGTAACGGCTGAGAAAGAGGCGAGTTTCATGAATCAGCAAAAGTCCGAGAATGGTACCAACGACGGAGCCTCGTCCACCAAAGATGCTCGCCCCACCCACTACGACGGCCGTGATCGCGTCCAATTCAAAACCTTTGCCAGCATCGGCCCTGGCCGTATCAAAACGAGCGACATAGATGATCGTCGAAAGCCCTGCCAAAAACCCTGACAGGCTGTAAAGCCAGAACTTACAACGATCGACTGCAACACCAGCAAAGCGTGAAGCGGTTTCGTTGTGTCCAATCGAATAGATGTATCTACCATAGGGTGTCTTCGCGAGAAATATGCCCAAGCAGATCGCCAGCACCGAAAACACGTAGCCGGGGTAGGGAATACCCCACAGGGAGCCACGGGCGACTAGAGCAAAACCACTTCCAAATTTCGAGTAGGATGCTCCCTGGCTTATCCCCTCAGCCATACCTCGATAAGCTGCAAAGGTTGCGAGAGTAATAATCAACGGGTGGACCCTAAGAATCGATATCAACGCACCATTCATCGCACCGCATGCGGCTCCCGTCATCAAACTCGCTATACTTGCAACGGCAATACTCTGAGTCGTCGCGTAACTAATGCCAAACATGACGGCACAGAGTCCCATCGTTGATCCAACGGATAAATCGATCCCGCCGGTGATGACAATCAAAGTCATTCCAAGAGTCAAAATGGCTAGCTCCCACAATTGACGCGACAGGGTCAGCTGACTTTCAATCTTTAGAAAAGTCGGCATTAACACACCGGCCACAGTCACCAAAACGATCAACATCATGGCGATGGCAGCTTCGTGCCACCAGCGAAATCGGGAAAAAAATTTCATGGAATTCATGTGCTGGTTTCTCGATTCGATCGTCGCGCCATCAGACTGTCACTGACGATCGCCAGAACAATGAACAGACCTTGTATCGCCTTGGTCCATTTCTCTCCTGCTTCTCCGATGTCGAGAAACGTCAAAACCGGACGAATCATAGTCATCAATATCACCGCTAGGATCACACCCGTGATGCGCCCTTTCCCACCAGAAATAGATACTCCGCCAACAACCACGCAGGTAACGACAAGCAACTCAAAATCCGATCCAATTCCCGACTCGATTTTCGGCAGGCGAGGAACATCAACCACGGTTGCCAATGCGGTGAGGAAACCAGTGTAGGAAAACGCAAAGAGTTTAAGGCGTCGTTCGGACAGTCCCGCCAATCTCGCTGATTTCTTACTGCTACCGAGCGCATAAATTCTTCTTCCCAAGGGCGTCTGCGTGAGCAAAGCAGCTGTCGTTGCAATAACAATACTCGCAGTCCATACGCTCAGAGGCATCCCCAAAATGCCTTGCTTGGTGAGCGAAGTTAATCCAACGGGAAGACCGTCAATGTTCGATCCGCCCATCGTCCAAATGGTTAATCCACGCAAAGAAGTCAGCAGCCCCAACGTAACGATGATCGAAGGAACTTGCCCCACAGTCACAAACAACCCAGTAACTGCACCCATCGCAGCGCCCAAGAGCAGCGTAACGGGGATTCCGATCCAGGTCGCGAGGTTCCAATGGTGTTGCGAGATCATCAGCCCCATGGAAGCTGCTAAGATTGCCATCAACGAGCCCACCGAGATATCGATCTCACCAGTGAGAATGACCAACATCACGCCGCAAGCAACGATAGCAGTCGGTGCACAGCGGGCAAGAATGTCATTCCAATTTCCACCGGATAAAAAGCCGATATCGACAAACCCAACCACGGCGGTAACCACGGATATCAGCAATAGGAGACTCACCTCCCGCTGTCGCAACATCCAGTCACAAGTGCGTCCGAACGAAGTCATGCTGAGAGTTCCTTGTACGCATCCGGCAACGCAAGCGCGAGAACTTCGTCCTGAGTTGCCGTTTCGCAGGTTACTTCCCCAACGATCCGGCCCTCACGCAAAACTAACAAACGATCGCACAACGAAAATAGTTCCTGCATTTCGGAAGAGATGATCAGTGTCGCCAACCCATCTTGAGCAAGCCTTTGAACAATCTTATGAACTTGAGACTTTGCACCAACGTCCACACCCCGGGTCGGTTCGTCTAGGATCAACACACGTGGCTGGCTCGCCAACCACTTACCGATCACCATTTTCTGTTGGTTTCCCCCGGAAAGCGTTTCGGCCGAAACGTGTGGACCGGCCGCTTTGATCGATAGGCTGTTCATTTGCCGATGGACCAACTCGGACTCCAGAAAAGAACTCACAAATCCCCAACGAACCAGCGAAGGAAGCATTGCGAGTGAGAGATTCTCCGCGACCGTCATCGCCAGAACAAGTCCTTCGTGCTGGCGATCTTCTGGCACCAGTGCGATTCCGGCTGACATAGATGCTCGTACCGAATGAGCTTCCAAGTAACTTCCCGCAACGCAGACCGACCCCTTATCGTAACGATCGATGCCGAAAATGGCTCGAGCAATCTCGGATCGTCCTGCACCGACCAATCCAGCGAGTCCAACAATTTCGCCGCGACGCACTGAAAAAGAAATGTCATGAAACTTGCCTAGACGTGTCAGCCCCTCCACTTGGAGAACGACGTCGTTCCGCTCCTGCGAAATTTTTGCGCGTAGTTCTGGTAAATCGATCTTCCGACCCACCATTAACTGGATAACCTTCTCAACATCCAATTCGCTAACGTGGCTCGTGGCAACGAGCTGCCCATCTCGCAACACACTGACTCGATCCGCAATTTCAAAGACCTCTTCGAGTCGATGCGAAACGTAAAGTACTGAGACTCCCTCGGAACTAAGCTGGCGGACAACGTCAAGTAAAGTTCGCGTTTCGCGTGCGGATAGCGAAGCGGTTGGTTCGTCCATAATCAGCAGACGGCAATTGCGTGATAGGGCACGAGCCAGAGAGACCATTTGTTGTTGAGCTAGCGGCAATTCTCCCACGGGCAAATCCAAATCAATGGATGCTCCAAGCCGATCGAGTAAATCCTTGGCACAACTTTTCATTCGCCTTCCTTCAAGCAATAGGCCATGACACCAAGTCATTTCGCGTCCAACAAAAATGTTGTCAACAGCGTTGAGATCGGGAAAGGTCGCTGATTCCTGGTGCATCACAGCGATTCCAGCCGCCTCCGCTCTCTCAACGCTGCCCGTTTTCAACTGCTGGCCGAGAACATGAATCTCGCCCCCATCCTGCGAAACGACCCCGGAGAGCATTTTGATAAGGGTCGATTTTCCTGCGCCGTTCTCGCCGCAAATAGCATGCACCTCACCCGCAGCAATATCCAGCGTTAGTTGCCGCAAAGCGTGAACGCCGCCGTACGCTTTAGAAAGATTATTAAGTTGAATAAACGACTTTTCATTCACAAATAAGTCTAGTCTTCCTGTTGACGTTGCAAACAACAATGCAGAGCAAATTACGAACGCTTACTGAAGATCTGGCTGAAAAGCATAATAGTCCGAAAAAGCGTCATGCGGTAGTGACGTCGTATGATGGAATCCCGCAAGTCTCGTGGTGCTTGAGGATTGGGTCTTTTTGGCTACCAAAGTGCATGCTCGCAACACCAATCAGAATCCTTTCAAATCATGGCAACGAATGGTGGACGACTCAGCCCTGACGGTTTATCCTGCGTGAGTAACGCTTGACGTTTGACGGAACCGCGTCAGTCACGACATACACTCGTTCTCACAAACTTAGGAAAGTGATGCTTACGCGGGAACTCGCAATCGCAAAGTTTGAAAACGGAGAACTTGTCCCTGACCGATTGACTCGGAAAAATCATTCGGAATACGTCGGTCTTGCAGACAGCATGCTTGAGATTTATCGTGGCGGTGTTGGAATGACACGGCAAAGTCTCCATAGTGCCGTTGAGCGTGTTTTCAAGGAACAGGTCGATTGCCCCGCGCGGAGAATCCAGGCTTTTTGCAAACTGCTGGACGATGCATCTGAGTTTTCAAAAGGTGACCGCAGACGGGTTGTTCAACTGCGGCAATCTGTCTTTCGTGCCGCAGCCAAACAGCATCCGCTGGTCGTCCAACGCGACGCGCTATTCGAAAGTCAAGAGTCCGAGGTCAAACGTCGTATTGCGGAGGATCATGGCATGGATTGGCCACAACTACACGACAAGCTTTTCTCAGATTTGATGGAGTATCATGAACTCAAATCGTTTAGGGGATTTGAGGACGCGACGGCGCTTTTGTCTCGCTACAACGTCGCACAGACACAGGTGGTTTTGTTCGATGCGGTGAGAATGACGGTCACTGCAACCGGCGACTTCAAACAGATTCTTAAGTATGCAAAACTTGCGAGGCTAATGCATCGCATTACCAAACGTCCCGATCACTATCGATTTGAGTTTGATGGCCCCGCGTCGGTTCTACAGAGCACGCATCGGTATGGGTTTGCAATGGCTCGCTTCCTGCCTGGTCTGCTGTCTTGCCGTGGTTGGTCCATGGTGGCCACGCTGCGCGCAACCCCGTTTCGTCCGCCGCTCAAGTTCCGATTGGATGACAAGTGTCGGCTAACTAGTGGAATGATTTCAGCCAACGAGTTTGATTCCAGTGTCGAAGAATCGTTTTCCAAGGAATGGGGCGAGCAACCGAGGGACGGATGGCGATTGGAGCGCGAGACCGAGATCCTGCATCAAGGGCAAACTGCGTTCTTTCCCGATTTCGTATTTATGCATCAAGATGGCACGCGTGCTCTGTTAGAAATAGTCGGTTTTTGGACTCCTGAGTATCTAGCCTACAAAACCAAAGTGCTGGAACAGTTCAGCCATCAGCCTGTGCTGTTGGCGATTGCAAAACCTTTGAAAGACAAATTCAGTGTCCCAATGGAGCATCCAGCCATCTATTTCAAAGATACCATCAAGTTGGGATCTGTCCTTGAAATGCTAGAGTCGTTTCGCGACTCGGGAGACCGGGGATCAGTGTGATTGAAATAGCCTGAGAGAGTGAGTTCCGTTCGATTGGCAGTAACATGGCAATGTAGCGAGTTAGATCACCGCGATCCCTTTTCTCCCCTAGTATCTAACCCATTGACCATTTCGAGGCTTTTGCGAGTCCCATGTTGTTGATGTTGCAGATTTGCCTGCAGCAAATTTACAACGCAGCCACGTAGATCGTATTTACTAGGATGGAACAAAAAATGGGCAAACGAAAGTTGCTGCAAGACCGAATTTTTAAGGTCCTGCGGCTGATCAACAAATACGCTGTGAATAATCCTGGGGTATGAAAGACACACTATGCCAGCAGTTGCGGCATGACCCGACCGTGCACGTCCGTTAGTCTAAAATCACGGCCTTGATATCGAAAAGTCAGACGTTCGTGATCGAACCCCAGGCAGTTAAGCAAGGTCGCGTGCAAGTCATGAATGTGAATCGGATCGCTTACGATGTTGTAGCCATAGTCGTCGGTCTCGCCGATCAATGCGCCGGGTCGGGTTCCACCTCCTGCCATCCACATGCTAAAGCAACGGCCGTGGTGATCGCGACCGTAATCGTCTTGAAGTGAACCCTGACTATACACGCTTCTTCCAAACTCCCCTCCCCAAAGTACCAACGTATCATCGAGCAATCCGCGTTGCTTGAGGTCCGTAACCAGTGCCGCTTGAGCCTGATCGACGTCGCGACATTGCTTGGGGATGTTGGTTGGCAATTTTCCATGATTGTCCCAACCGCGGTGATATAGCTGAACAAATCGAACACCACGCTCGACCATCCGTCTGGCCATCAAACAATTTGCGGCGTAGCTTCCGGCCGTCTTTGCTTGTTGACCGTACAAATCAAACGTCGACTCAGGCTCGTTGGAAAGGTCCGTCAATTCGGGAACCGAGGCTTGCATGCGAAACGCCATCTCGTATTGCTCGATGCGAGTTGCAATCTCTGGATCGCCATCCTGCTGCTGCTGTAGATCGTTTAGTTTCGCCAACCCATCCAGCATCTTGCGCCGCAAATTGCGATCCACTCCTGACGGATCGTTTAGGTACAGAACTGAATCGCTTCCACTTCGGAATTTCACTCCTTGATGGTTCGAGGGCAGAAATCCGCTACCCCAAAGCCGATCGAGCAATCCTTGGTTTGAATCGCTTCCTGATCCATGAGAGATCATTACCACAAACGCGGGCAAGTCTTCGGCTTCGCTCCCCAGCCCATAACTCAACCACGCACCCATCGATGGCCGGCCAGGCTGTTGTGAACCTGTCTGCATGAATGTGATCGCCGGATCATGGTTGATAGCCTCGGTATGCATCGATCGGACGATACACAATTGATCCGATATCTTGGCGGTGAAAGGCAACAGTTCACTAAACCAAGCACCGCTTTGGCCATGCTGCTCGAATCGAAACCTGGGTGCAGCTACTGGAAAGCTCTTTTGTCCGGACGTCATCCCGGTTACGCGTTGTCCCTGCCGAATACTGTCCGGCAGTTCTGTACCGTGCAATGATGGCAGTTTGGGTTTGTAGTCCATCAACTCCAATTGAGACGGACCGCCAGACTGAAATAGATAAATTACACGCTTTGCCTTGGGAGCCAAATGTGCCGTCGGTTGCGCAGAGGTAACTGCCGATGCAACTGCAGATGTGTTGTCTGCGTTCAATAACGCTGACAACGCGACAGAACCCGTCACGGATTGCCGCAGAAATTGTCTTCGGAAGAGTCGATTTCGTTCGTCGAGAATGGTTTGCATGTTCGTTTCTATCTCTTCGAAATGGTTTCGTCCAAGTTCAAAAGCGTACTAGCGACGATGGTCCAACTCGCGAGCTCTACAGAATCGATTGCACCGTCCACGGGGGTCGCTCCAGTACTGTTCAAATCCGTTGCTTGCTTTGCATTAGACAGAAATCGCTCTTGGGCTTGCTCGAGTATTAGCCGAATAATCTTCTGTTCATCAGGCCTCGCATTGCGAGAAACACATCGACGATACCCAAGATTGATTCGATCTTTGGTTTCCGAACCACCATCGCGGATCATCAGACTCGCCAACAGCCGAGCAGCCTCGACATAGGTCGGATCGTTTAGCAAGACCAGCGACTGAAGCGGCGTATTCGTGCGAGCGCGACGAGCCAGGCATACTTCTCGGTTCGGTGCGTCAAAGCTCATCATGGATGGCGGTGGGCAAGTCCGTTTCCAAAAAGTATACATGCTGCGACGATAGAGCCCCTCGCCGGTGTCCTCTTTGTATTTGCCTTTGCGTTCGACCGTTACATCCTCCCAGAGACCTGCAGGTTGGTAGGGTTTGACACTCGGCCCACCCATCCGATGTTGTAACAACCCAGCGATAGCCAGCGCGTTGTCTCGAACGGTCTCAGCCTCAAGTCGATAGCGGGGTCCGCGCGCAAGCATTCGATTCTCTGGGTCCCGTTCCAACAATTCAGGCGTCAGGCGCGAGGACTGCATATAAGTCGCGCTAGTGACGATCAGCTTTTGCAACTCTTTGACGTTCCAATGGCTGTCGATTAGTTTTGTCGCCAGATAGTCGAGCAACTCCGGATGGCTTGGCGACTCACCGGTGGTTCCAAAGTCTTCGACAGTCTTAACAAGCCCTGTGCCAAAAAAGCTTTGCCACCATCGATTCACCGCAACACGGGCGGTCAGCGGATTTCGAGAATCCACTAGCCACATGGCTAACTCCAACCGTCCAACTGGTTCGCCCGTTGGAGAATTGCCCGCTGTTGAATTGTTGAGCGGGAGTTGCGACAAGATCGAGGGGACACTAGCGGAGACACGCATTGATGGTTGATCGTATTGGCCACGTTTCAACACAAAAGTTTCGCGCGGCGTTGCCAACTCTCGCAATATCATGACTGCAGGCAACAGCAGTTCCATCGCCTCGCGTTCCTTTTTCTTGCTGGCTTCCTTCTCTGGAAGACCGTCCATTTCCGACTCGAGATTTTTAAGCTGGGATTCTTGTTCCGCCGAGGGAACTCGGATGAATGGTTCGGCCGCTACAAACTTACTGTAGCTCGCTTGCTTCTCATCGAGGTTGTTAAAGAATGCAAAAAACTGGTAGTATTCTGTTTGAGTGATTGGGTCAAATTTATGATCGTGGCATCGAGCGCATTGCATCGACAAACCAAGAAATACAGTAGCGGTGGTATGAACGCGATCGGCCACGTATTCGACGCGATATTCCTCGGGGATAATTCCTCCCTCGGTGTTGTGTCCTTGATTGCGAAGAAAGGCGGTAGCGATCAGCTGGTCCCTGGACGGGTTGGGAAGCAAATCACCAGCAAGCTGTTCGACAATGAATTGATCGTAAGGCATGTTCCGATGAAAAGCGTTGATGACCCAATCTCGCCAAGGCCACATGGTGCGTTCCTCGTCGTTGTTGTATCCGTTCGTATCGGCATAGCGAGCTAGATCGAGCCAGGCCATCGCCATGCGTTCTGCATATCGCTCTGATGCCAACAATCGATCGACCACTCTCTCATAGGCCGCCTCCGAGGGATCGCTGAGGAATTGATTCAGGTCCTCCAAGGTTGGCGGAAGACCAGTCAAGTCAAGTGTAACTCGCCGCAAAAGCGTCTCTCGATCGGCCCGAGGAGAGAAATCGATTTGCATTTGTTTGAAGCGATCGTTTACGAACTGATCAATGGGACCAAGAGAACGATCGCTCGAAGATTGCGAAGACGGAGCGGTTCGACCGGGAGCCTCAAATGCCCAGTGTTTTGCATACGTCGCACCTTGCTGAATCCACTTTCGAAGCAGCTCCTTTTGTTTTTCATTGAGCGGCTTTTTGCTCGTATCAGGAGGCATCTTCGAGTCGGTGTCGGTGGAGTCGATGCGATGGATTAGCTCGCTGGTTGAATCGTCACCGGGCACAATCGCAGATTTCGCAATCGCTTGGTCACGGACATCCAGCCTTAACTCGGCCTGCCTGCTTGTTTCGTCAGGACCATGGCAACTCCAGCAATGGATAGCAAGAATGGGTTGTATGTCACGAGCAAAGTCGATCTGCCGATCGGGTGACTGTGCGGTCGCTAGGTTAGTGGTGAGTGCGAACGCATGGAAGAGCGACATGGACCAACACATGAAAAGAGATTTCATCGCATGAAATAGGTTCATGAACTTTAGACCAGGAGGGGAATAATGAGCTATTGGATTGTCTGTGTTGGCTGAAAACTATCCAATATTGTACACGCGAGCCGTCCTTTCCCAACCCGGTGATCAGGTATTCTGGTCACCGCGAAGGTCCGGGCTTGCCCGGCATTCGCAACAGGTTTGGCGTCCTAATTCGTTGCCCGCCAAACCGGTTGCGTTGGTCTGTGGGGCGGTCTGTTGGTGGGTCTGTGGGGCTGGTGGGTCTGTGGGGTCTGTGGGGCCATCCATCTAAGGAATCCCATCTTAGAATTCTCGCGATTGGTCACCAAATTCCATTTTTGAAAATGGCATCGCGTGCGGGATCCGAACTTAACGACGATTCTTGCTGCCCGAAATTGCATGGATTCCTTCTTCGACATCAATGAGGTCGCGAATCAGGCAACGAAGATTCCTTGTCGACTTCACCCTACATCGAACTTTGGCTAAATCAGAGCAGCGGGGGACTTAAGTCACGCAGGCAAGGGCGAACCGCCCGTTCGATAGCCGCTCTGACCTCGAAGCATCGCTTCCTGAGCAAGTGACTCCGGTGTCCCGGCGACACGCTTAAAGATCTTGCCGAATCGCTTGACTAAATCGCACCACAATTCGCCTGATAGTCCAACTCGTTCCAGGATCGGTGCCAAATCGCTTGGGATCCGGCCCTTCTTGTTGTCGCGGCGTATCTGCCTGCC
>CAMDKL010000138.1 GCA_945900945.1 Pirellula staleyi DSM 6068 | reverse complement strand
CCGCTAGGCCCCGCCGTCGAAAAACCCCGGTATTGCGTGTACGCTTACCTTTGGCGTGTCTCAGTTGTGTAGGAGACCTTCTTGCAAGTGCGCTGACGAACTTCGTCGCGGCAGAGCGAAACGGTGTAGTTATAAGGCTCGTCTACCATTTGGCTTTGCATGGTTGTACAAGGAACTTCTTGAGTTACAACGTTTGGAACCCAGACCTTTTTGCAAACAGTACGCATGGTCATTACTGGTGCTGCAACTTCGCCGCATCCGCAGCCGGAGGCGACTGCAGGAGCTGCACATCCGCAAGCTGGAGCACTTGTTGCACATCCACAAGCTGCAGCAACGCCGCATCCGCTAGCAACTGGAACTTCTTCGGTTACGGTTTGGTACGAGCCCATATCCTTAGTAACCGTTCGCGAAGTCGTTACAGGATAGGAACGGCAAACTTTGCGCGAGCCAGTTCGTTGTTCGGTGTACGGCACTTTAACTGTATAGGATACGACTTCGTCCGTGTAGACAGGAACTCGAACCGTATAGGAAACCTGTTCGTCTGTGTAAACTGGAACTTGAACCGTGCAAGGTACTTGTACCTGTGTTGTCACAGGAACCCTGACATTGTAGGTCTGAACAACATCCACGTAGTGTGGAACTTGTACCGTGTAGTCCACCGTTTCGTTGACAGTCGACGGAACTTGAACTGTATAGTTCTGTACCTCTGGAACCATCTTGCAAACGGCAACTTGATACGTTTCCTGTTCAACAACGGTCGATGGAACCTGGACCTTGTAGGTCTTTACGACATCCGTAAAGATCGTTTCGTTGACAGTGTATGGAACTACTTCCGTGACAGTTTTGGCAACGTTGACTTGGTACGATTCTTCGACTTGGCTCGAAACCGGCGTGTTCACCGTGTAAGTAACCTGCTTGGTTTCTTTCTTTGGAACCATTACCGTGGTGGTGTTGGTCTTTGTCTCAGTGCGTGGCACTTGGCGGGTTACAGTGTAAGTGCGAGTACGAGCTTCCATTTTGGAAGCGGTCTTGTTGACCGTTCGCATTTCGGTAACTTGCGTTGGGACCAAAATGGTCTTTTCAACGTAGCTGATTTGAGCACCGCAGCCACAAGTGTTGCCGCCTCCAACAACCGTACCGCTGACAACACTGCCGGAACCGGTCGCACTACCGCAACCGCAGTCACCCGCAAAAACACTACCGGCCGCAAATAATAGCGTGGCCAACCCAAGGGAAAAACCTGGGCAAAACTTCATTGTGATCTCCTCGACGAATTAAAAAATGGGCCACTAGGCCACTCACTCGCTTACCGTAATTCCACTACAACCAAGATGTAGCGGGAAGTAATTCAACGTTGCTTATCAAAGTAGGTGAAATGCCGGCGATGCTTAGATTCCGACCGGCGAGGAGCAAATCATTTGCTCCCAGTCCAACCTTATTGGGATGATTATTCTAGCCTCCTGAATTTGTCAGGGAAGAACCTCCGTAAAAAATTCCCTATTTTCCCCAACTGAACCAAACTACCCAATCAGAAAAATCTACTGTTCAAGGGTTCACGTACTTCGACTGGACCGAACCGTAGGCTAACCAAAGGGGCACAGAAAAGGATGGTTCCCATTGTTTCGCTATTTTTTACTCTCTTACCACGGGCTGAATCTCAAGCGTCTGCAACTTTCCATCTCGTAAGAATTTGATCGGATAAGCGCGGTCGGCAGGTAATTGTTCGACCAAACTCAGGAAATCCGCTGGTGTAAAAACTTTTTGGCCACCTAGCTCCAGAATAACGTCCCCGATCTCCATTCCGGCCCTAGTCGCCGGTGAATTCGCAGTGATTTTGGTAAGCTGGACGCCGCCGCGGACCGGTATTTTGAGTTCCTCCGCTAGCGATTGCGGAATGGGCTCTACCCTAACCCCAAGTTTGGACCGACGGACCCTCCTAAACTCAATGAGTTCGCTAGTGATCCACTGCACTCGTCTCATGGGGATTGCGAAGCCAATTCCCTGAAATTGACCACTTGTCGTCGGGATGGCAGTATTAATTCCTACAAGTTCGCCATTTAGATCGAGCAATGCACCTCCCGAATTGCCGGGATTGATGGTCGCGTCCGTCTGCAATAATTGTCCTTCCAACAATCCATTGATTGTTCTCCCTTGGCTGCTGATAATTCCTACGCTCACTGTTTGATCCAATGCAAACGGACTACCGATAGTCATCACCCAGTCACCGATCGACAAAGAATCCGAATTTCCGATCGCAGCAGCAGATAGAGGCTCCTTGGTTGAGATGCGAAATACTGCAATGTCGCTAGAAGGGTCTGAAAGGACATCCTTTCCCAACAATTGCCGACCATCGGCCATTCGAACACGAATGCCTTTGGAACCTTTGATGACGTGATGATTAGTAACACATAATCCGTCCGCAGTAATGATAACTCCGGACCCAATATTAAAATCCACTAAGGAATCTTCATCCAACAAATCGAGGTCGTCGAGTACTTTATCAACATCTCCCCGTTTTGCGAGCACCGTTACCACGCAAGGCATCATTTTGGCTGCCGCCGATTGGAATGCAAAAGCCAAACCACGAGCCTGCTCCTTGGCTGAACTCAATCGAGCTGCATCGACTCCCTCTTGTGCGAAAACCAGGCCACTCAAGATTGTTTGCAAAACGAAAGCACTTGCGGCGGTGAAAATGATGTTTCGAGGGCTCTTGGCAGAAAACAACATTCGATTACCTCTTCCTAACTCAAAATTTTTTCGTCCAGGCTCAACAGCAGTTCGGACCGATCGGGCTACGTTCAATCGGGTATGATACGACCAGTTTACTCCATCTCTTTCGAATTGGGTTGATTCCAACATGATTCCCGCAGTCGTCATTGCAAACAAACGAGATCGGCGACCATTATCGAGCGATGAAATCAAGTTTATGATCGATGGATATTCCTGCGGTCGCATTCCAGATTACCAAATGTCGGCACTTGCGATGGCCATTTACCTCAATGGGATGTCCGACAGAGAAATTTCGGACCTTACCGATTCCATGATTGCAAGCGGGTCAAAATTGGTGAAAGTCGGCGACAAACCTCGCGTCGATAAGCATTCCACTGGGGGACTAGGGGACAAGACGTCACTCATTTTGGCGCCGCTCTTGGCCTGCTGTGATTTGCATGTCCCTATGATTAGCGGCCGCGGACTCGGTATCACAGGTGGAACGCTCGACAAACTAGAAGCGATCGAAGGCTTTCGGACCAACCTTACCGAATCCGAAATTCATCGACAACTGGACTCTCTGGGATGTGTCATTACAGGTGCGACCGAATCCCTCGTCCCTGCCGACAAAAAACTCTATGGCCTTCGAGATGTCACAGCTACCGTCCCCTCGATACCGTTGATTACCGCTAGCATCATGTCCAAAAAAATTGCCGAGTCGCTCGATGCTTTGGTATTGGACGTCAAGTTCGGAAGCGGTGCTTTCCTGGCCACCGAAGAACTTGCCGAAGAACTTGCAGCCTCGTTGATGCGAGTGGGAAAAGACGCCGGTGTACTGACGACAGCCCTCATTACGGATATGACTCAACCGCTTGGTGGCATGGTTGGCAACGCGTGCGAAGTCAACGAATCTATCGCCATACTGCAAGGGGGTGGCCCCAGCGATGTTCGCGAGCTAACTATCGAACTTGCTGCCCGATTGCTCTTGAGTACAAAACGCGAAGCTCAGCTCGACGATGCTCGAAGCCGCTTGGGAAAACTTCTCGACAGTGGGTCTGCCATGGATCGCTTCGAACGCATGGTCCATGCCCAAAGCGGCTCGATCAGAGCAGTACGACCCATTGGCCAAAGCAGACCATTCCTCGCCAAATACGCTGGCTACATTCAAGCTATCGACGGACAGCTCCTCGGCCAAGCAGTCATCGCTATGGGTGGCGGCAGGATGGTAACGGGCCAAGCCATCGATTTTTCAGTCGGGCTAAAAATGCATTGCAAAATCGGCCATTGCCTCACGGAGGAACAGCCCATTCTGGATATCCAATGTGACGATGAAAACAAGTCTCAAATAGCAATGCAGCTGGTCGAACGGGCCATTACGATTTCCGATGAGCCACAAAAAAGACCATCGCTTTGGAGAAATTTTGTAACTAAGTGATCGTAGACTTGAGAGTGTTAATCCATGAACAAGTGAGTCACTCCGGTGTTTCGTCTGGCTTGGCCAACTCGCTGGTCGCCGTTTTCTCACGCCAGATCGGTTTGCGTTGGCGAGCCCGCGGATGATGCAATGCTTGTATCTCAGGTATCGATTTTTCGTCGAGCGATTTCGAAAGCGGTCGAGCAGGCGTCTGCACGATCGTCGCTTCCAGTTTTTGCTCGTCAAGTCTTAAGATCTCATTAATCTCAAACTCGACTTCTTGGTTCTCCTCAAGGAAACGGCCTTGAAGTCCTCCACGCAGCGCCGAGAAGTGAAAAAAAACATCGTCGCGAAAGTGATCCGTTTTGATAAAGCCGAACTTGCGATCCGGTATGAGCTTAATAATGTGTCCGACTCGCATCTTTTAGCCTCGCCTCTCAGGACGCAGACGCCCTACACTACTTTGAAAGTATTTCTTTCGTCTTGCAACGACAGCATCGCGATGATGACTCTCCGACAAATCGTCCAAGTTGGATTGGCAAAAGCGACAGCCAATCTTTTCCAAATGGAACTTGATATAGTCGGATTGATCGTCCATCATCGCTCCAAGCAGATAGCTGCCAAGCTCCTCACGACTGGGGCAACTCAATCGATGTCGTCGCCAAATGTCTCCCACGGAATGCACGCCACTATCGCGCCTGGCTATCACTTGACTTAGCTGTTGACGCAAGGCATCGTCGTTTCGCAACGCTGTTTCAATACGAGCCATCACTTCGGCCGGCAAGGATTCCTCGATATAGGACAGCAGAGTTGCGTCATTGATCATTTGCATTAGCTGTTTCTCAACGTACCAATCGCCAGTGTCACATTCTGTCCACCGAAGCCAAAACTGTTATTCAAAGCAACTTTGATCTTTGCCGGTCTAGCGAAGTTTGCCACATAGTCCAAATCACAATTGGGATCCGGCGTTTCTTGATTGATCGTTGGAGGCAAAACACCATCGCGAATAGCCATAAGGCAAACGATCATTTCAGTCACTCCAGCCGCAGCAATCAAGTGTCCCATCATGCTCTTCGTGCTGGAAACTGGCGTTAGCCGCGCGCGATCACCGAACACACCTTTGCAGGCAAGAGTCTCCGTTCGATCGTTGACAGTCGTGCTGGTGCCGTGCGCATTGACATAACCGATTTCGTCTAGATTGATCTTTGCATCGGCGATAGCATTTCGCATACAACCAATCGCTCCTCGACCCTCAGGATGTATGTCGGTAATTCGATAAGCGTCGGCGGTGCTCCCGTATCCGAGGATTTCACCGAATATCGGCGCACCGCGTTTTCTTGCGTGTTCATATTCCTCGAGAATGACGATGGCGGCTCCTTCACCAAGTACAAAACCATCCCGCTCCTTGTCGAAAGGCCGCGATGCCTTCGTCGGATCCCCGTTCCTTTGTGAGAGAGTCGTAAGCAAACTAAAACCGGTTAAACCGAACGGATGAATCATGCTATGAGCACCGCCCGCGATCATCGCATCGGCATCACCACATCGTATCAATTCAGTCGCTTCACCAACGGCTTGGCTGCTCGCTGCACAAGCAGTCAAGCAATTGCTATTCGGTCCCTGAGCGTCAAACAATGCAGCTAAGTGAGCCGAGGGCATATTCGGCTCTTGTTCCAGTTCCGCTTCCACGTTGAGAATTTCTCGTCCTCGTCGAAGGAAAGCAGACAGATCAAATTCGCCGTGCTCCACGCCAGCCGCCATCATGGTCGTAAAATTAGTAAAATCCTGATTGCCTTCGCCTGCCCCCATGTAGACACCCATTCTGGTCGGGGCTAACCCGGATTCGAGAATGCCCGATTGCGCAATCGCTTGTTTGGCAGCCCCAATTGCAAAACGGGTATGTCGCCCGCGGTGTTTCCAAACGGCTACATCCTCACCCTCTTGAGAAATACACCAGTTTTTGACCTCGGCAGCAATCGTTGTCGGATAGCCAGTCGAGTCAAAGACCGAGATCGGCCCGACGCCGCTTTTGCTCTCCTTGAGCGCAGACCATACCGTTTGAACATCGTGTCCAAGCGGATTTACCATCCCAACACCGGTTACAACCACACGTCGGCGCATCAACGAAATCACTCCCAAAGACGGTACCATCAAAAATCAAACCCATGGCGATTGCGAATGCTACTCACCTCTAGACCGCCAACGACTACAATCGAAATCAATTCGGCTTCAATTGCGAGACCGCGCGACTCCGAACAAATTCTCGCGCCGCTAAACGTTCAGCCTCGATCATGTGCTCGGGCGCATGTATTCTATTCCCGTTTTGATCGACAGCAACATCGAACAGCTTGAGAATACGTAGAGTTCGCAGTAAATCCTCAGGTGGGAACAGTGCCCCGCCGCCAAAACGGTCGTCAAGAAAAGCAAACGAAAGCTCTAACTCGGCCTGTATCTGGCCGTTCACTGTAACTTTACCCTCCACAATCGCCCCGGTCGGTTTTTTGTCTTGAACGATTGCCGTTAACAGGATCTGGTCTCCTGGAACGACCAAATCATGAAATATGGCTTTGGAAACTTTGGCCAAAACCGTTTTTCTTTGGAAGCCTTCTGCTTCGGAAACGAGCAAACCGCCCGTTTGCGCCATCCCCTCAATGATGAGCGAATGGGGGTAATGAGGATGACCCGGCAAATAGTCATCTATCGGCTCCTCGCCAAAAGAGACGTTTTTAATCGTGGTCGCACGCGTATCGCGAACGAACTCAATAAATCGATCGATCCAAAACCAACGCATTTATTCTCTCAAACGCATTTAAGCGATCTTGGACTCAACGTAACGGCACAAGTCGCTGACGGTCAGCAAATCGCCGAAGTCTTGAACGCGAGGATTCTTTTCAAACTTGCTCAAATCGGCCCAAGGCATTCGCTTTTTCAATTCTGCGATCCCGGTCGCGGTCACTTTACCATCTTGCACGTAGGTGCTTTCGGTCAAAATGTCCTTCGGAAAAAGGTCCTCTGTGGCAACCTTGATCCCGAAGCTTTTTTCCAGTTTAAAGACGATATCCAGGAAGTCGATGGATTCAGCACCCAAGTCGCCAACCATAGTCGCCTCTGGAGTTACCTCGTCATCGTCGACCCCTAGGGCGTCAATCAATGCGGCCTGAACCTTGGAAAAAACATCTTCGCTAACTTGCATTTTCGATTGTTCCTCGAACAAAGACTTCCGGAATTTCTTTGAAACTGTAAACAGGCGTATCCGTCTGAGAGCTTTTTGGGGCTCTTTAGATAACGATTCCACCACAAATTGCCTAGCCCAAAGGCTTTTTTCTTTTGGACTAAACCCTCCGCAAATCCAAAAGTTGGCTCATTTCGTCCCACCACTCGGATTCGCTCCAGTCTAACTGATTTAAAGCATTTTTCGACTGTTCCAACTGCTCTGGGACCGAGAGCGACTCATCCACAAACAAAATAGGGATTCTCCCAATCCGAACAAGCCCACCACGAACTCCTCCGAGCCACTCACAACGGATTTGAATCCCTTCGTTTGCAGCGATTTCCAAGAGCTTTTCTAACCGATCCAAGGTTTGGAACATGATTTATTGCTTTGCATCCGACTTGATTTGCATGCGGTGATTCGTGTACTTAACTCAACTCGGGCGGTTGCGAAAAAGCACTCGGTGACCTCCCAGCACGGTAGCGTCTGACCATTTCGACCGCCATATCAACTGAATGCCTCACATGCCGGAAAAACTTTTCACCGACCTCCCTAAAATGTGTACCGCCGGTACCCAATATTCTCCTCCTGAAGCTCCACCCACCGAAAGCACCCTTGCTCAATTGCAACTGCGATTGGCCCAAGTGGAAAGACTGGCGGCTGTCGGCGAACTTACCAGTACGACCACACACGAATTCAATAACTTGCTGATGACCATTCTGAACTACGCCAAAATGGGGCTCCGCAACAAAGACGAGGCAAGTCGCGAGAAAGCTTTTACCCGGATCCTCGATGCCGCCAATCGCGGTGCCAAAATCACCAACACCGTCCTAGGTTTGGCCCGCAACCGCAGTGGTGATATGGAGCCAACGAACCTTGTTCCACTCATCCAAGACACGCTCGTTCTTCTTGAACGGGAAATGCAAAAGTACCGCGTCGCCATTGAAACCCAATTCGATGAAGTGCCCAGCGTGATGGCTGCGGGTAACCAAATCCAACGCTTGATGCTCAATCTTTTAACCAACGCCCGACAAGCGATCGGCGAGGTAGGCACGATCCGCATCCGCATCGCTTTTGAAGAGAAAACGAATTCCGTAGTACTTACCATTCGCGACTCGGGCCAAGGTATCGCACCTGAAAATTTAACGAAGATCTTTGAACCATTCTTTACGACCAAGAATGGACCTGACAGCAGTGGCAAAGGTGGCACCGGCCTAGGCTTGTCCGCCTGCAAAGAAATCGTCGATCAACATCAAGCTCGCGTGCGAGTTGAAAGCACTGTCGGTAAGGGAACCGCTTTCAGTATCCGATTCCCCGCACTTGCTGGTAATACATCAAACTGATCTGGCTTTGCGATTCGTCAAATGATATTTTCCCACCGAAATGTTCAATTAACTTGATTTCAAAAGGAGTGCGCATTCATGAGCAACGGACTCGGGCTTTTTAATTGGATTCGGGATGGTGTTAAACAATCGGTGCTGCTCGGCGTCAGCGACGCTATCGACACCATCGGTTCGCCCGACGAAAGTCGTGCGTTCAACCCCGCTTTGCTGTCCTTCGCCAAACAGCCTTTCGCCTCGCAGGCTAACGCACGCATCGACGAACCGCTATCAAGGAAACCTACTGGAGCAAGCGGTCGAAAACGATTGGGTCGCTCTCTTCGCGATATCGAACCTAAACCAGCATCCTAGCCAAATCCATTGCCAAATTCAATGCTAACTCTAATGGTTTGCGTCGTGTTGGTCCGATGGCTCGACTGGAAGCAACCCTGGTCTCGTATTCATGTAGCTCTAGCGGTCATTATTTTGCTTTGCACGGGCTGCAGTCATTTTGGAAATTTCTCGCAAACGACTCTTTCTATTCCGTCGATCCCATTGGGACCGCAAACGCAATTTTCCAACCCCATCAACGTCAATACACAGGATTCCGAATTTTTATGGAATCAAATCGTAAATACAGTTGACGACTATTTTCGGATCAAGAACGAACAGCGTCCTACACGCGATGACCAGCAGTGGTTCGAGGGCTTAATGGAAACGTACCCGGAGATCGGAGCGACCTACTTGGAACCATGGCGTAAAGACGCGTTGGAGGGATACCAACGTTGGCAAAGCACTCTGCAAACCATGCGACGCACTGCGACACTTCGCGTTATCCCTACAAACGAGGGTTTCTCCATTGCGATAGAGGTTATTAAAGAAATCGAGGACGTGGATCGTTCCCAGTACTCGTCGGAGGGGTCTGCCGTTGCTCGTCATGATGGCTCGATCGTCCGCGTTGACCAAGCTTTGGCCAGCCAGCCCATTACACTGGGTTGGATTCGCCAGGAAAACGATACTAATTTAGAACAACGACTCCTTCGTGAGATTCTCGGGCGTGTTTCCATTGTTAGCCCACCACGCAAAACGTTTCTTGGCAGGTAGATTTTCATCGACTACAATCCGTGATCATTCGCTTAACACTTGCCGAAGTGTGAGGCACTACCCGCCACCCGCTCCAAACCATACGTCAATGACAACTACCTCACAGCGACTAAACGAAGCCGAAAAACTCAAAGACCAAGGAAAGCTAGACGAAGCAACTAGCCTTTTGACCGGCATTTTGGCTGAAGACGATAAACATGTCCTGTCTCACATGATGCTTGCTCGGATCTACACTCAAACGGGTCGGCACGTCGAAGCCGTTCAGCACGCGGAAAAAGCCTGCGAACTGGAGCCAAAAGAATCTACTAATTTCACCGTATTGAGCGTTACCTACCAGCGAGCGTGGGCGGGCACACAAGAACAACGCTATATTCAGTTGGCGGAAGACGCCATGGCTCGATCTAGGTCGATCGGTGGCTAATCCCATATTAGTCATGGTTTGCCGCCAGGCACCAGCCAAATGGTGCTTACTTTGCGACTTCGTGAACCGGTGGGCGCTAGCCCCGGGCCTGAATTCGCTGGCTATTTTAGCGACACCAAAAATTACTGTTATCGCCGCATGCTAGCGCACATGCGGCTCAAGTTAGTACCTTTCAAACCCTCGCGATCCTCCGATCGTCATCCCTTCCAATTAGGTCCTTTCGCATGAGCCTCCCTCCGTGGTCGTTAGGTGTGTTCACAAGTATTGACGCTGGCCTCGGTGTTCATTTGGAAGTCGCCAGGGACTTGCAGATCCACTCGATTCAATTGCATACGCCCCATGCTGCAGGACGTACGCCTGAGGCGGCCGAAACGTTTTTGAAAAAGCTAAATGACTACCGTATTGAACTGACTTGCGTTTTCGGGGGCTTCGAGGGCGAAAGCTACGCCGACATCCCGACCGTCGAAAAGACCATCGGACTCGTTCCTATCTCAACACGATCAGCCCGCCTGAAAGAGATGAAGGAAATATCGGATTTCACTCGCCTGTTGGGTTGCAGTGCAATCGGCTTGCATCTCGGTGTCGTTCCTCACGATATAAAGTCCCGCGAATACACCGATATTGTCGACATTACGCGACAGCTTTGCGATCACGCCATGCACAACGAACAAAACGTTCATCTTGAAACAGGACAAGAATCGGCCGATGCGCTGATGCAGTTTATCGGTGACACACAGAGGGCCAATCTCTTCATCAATTTCGATCCTGCGAATATGATCCTCTATGGCATGGGGGAGCCGATCCCGGCCTTGAAAAAAGTCGGTTCGCACGTGCGAAGCATCCACTGCAAAGATGCCACATGGAGCGACCAACCAGGAATCACCTGGGGCGCTGAGGTGCCGCTCGGCAAGGGCCAAGTAGACATGCGAGCGTTTTTAGCAACGCTTAAGGAAATTGGCTACTACGGCCCATTGACCATCGAGCGTGAGATACCACAGGATAGAGAACGTCAAAAGGCAGAGATTCAGCACGCGACAGAATTGCTATCCCAACTACGAAAAGAACTGCTTGGCCCCGACGCCTAACGCCCCGTTCCAATCCCTTTACGGACTTCGTGAACCGGTGGGCGACAGCCCCGGGCCTGATCTCGCTTGCGAAATCGATTGATACGCAGGCCGAGGTAGCGAAAAGGATTCAAGTTCAGTGCCATTGAGCTAGCGTTAGCCGCTCAGTGTCGCGACAACCATTCGATTCACTTAAAACCCAGGACGTCCATTAACTATGCTCATCTTCGATGCACATCTCGATTTGGCTCTAAACGGAGTCGACTGGAATCGTGACCTCCGTCAATGTGTTGACGACATTCGCGCTCAAGAAACCACACTGGAGATGACGGAAAAAGGACGGCAAAACAACGTCTTGAGCTTCCCCGAATTGCAGTTTTCGAAAGTTGCTGTTTGCCTAACAACTCTGCTTGCAAGACAAGAGCAACCGATCAATCATGCGTTCGGTTGGACTTCACCCCATGCCTGCTACGCAATGGCGCATGCTCATTTAGCTTACTATCGAGCCATGCAGGCGGATGGCTACCTGAAGATGCTTCGCACACGAAGCGATCTAAAGTTCCATTTTGACGCTTACCAGGCAAATCCGAATACTACACCGCTCGGATTCATATTGACGATGGAGGGCGCGGACCCACTCCTGACGCCAAAGACCGTCTTTGAATTTCATGAAGCCGGTCTCAGAGCACTCGGTTTAACCCATTACGGAACCAATCGCTACGGAGGTGGAACTCGCAGCGAAGTTGGATTGTCGCTCGATGCCATCGAACTCTTAAAATACTGCGACGAGTTAAACGTCACCATCGACATGACGCACCTCTCGGACGTCTCATTTTGGCAAGTCGCAAAACACTTCCGAGGTCGCGTGCACGCCAGCCATCAAAATGCTCGAGCCATCTGCAATTGGCAACGTCAATTCAGCGACGAGCAAATCCGATTCGTTATCGATCGAGACGGGGTCCTCGGTGTTTCCATGGACGTCATCATGCTTCAAGACGGATTCGTCCGAGGCGTCACCAAGCCGGTTGTCACGTTGGAGCGAGCTGTCGATCAAATCGATCACGTATGTCAGTTGTCCGGATCCATTCGACACGTAGGAATCGGTACGGATCTTGACGGCGGTTACGGCTTCGAACAAACGCCAGCAGATCTCAACCGATACCGCGACCTGCAATCCTTGGTCGCAATCATGCAACGCAGAGGTTTTCCGCAACCGGATATTCACGCTTTTTTTAACGGCAATTGGATGCGATTTTTCAACGAAGCTCTGCCCGAATAGATTCTAGTGCATCTACCTCTCGCAAGGCTTGCGCATGACCCAATTGCCTAGATCATCCAAATAGGTGTAGATCACGGGAACCGCAAGCAGCGTCAATAGCAACGACAACGTTTGCCCGCCCGACGCGAGCACTGCAATCGAACGGCGTTCTTCCGAACCCGGACCATTCGCGATCAGCAACGGTAACAAACCCGCGACAAAGGATATCGTCGTCATCAAGATCGGGCGCAATCGATCGCGATTCGCCTGCAGGATCGCTTCTCGGCGAGGCACTCCCTTGCGACGCAGTGCATTCGTACAATCCACTTGCAGTATGGCGGCTTTCTTCACCACGCCGAACAAAACCAAAACTCCAAGCGCCGAGTAAACGTTGAGGGTCTCATTGCCCCAGTATAAACTGATCAATCCAAATGGTACGGAAAGCGGCAACGTGAAAAGAATCGTGAAAGGGTGCGCCAGGTGTTCGAATTGAGCCGCCAGGACTATATACATAAAAACGAAGCTCAATAGAAAGGTCCATCGGAATTCGCTGAGCGTCTTTTCGAGTTCTTTGCCACGCCCCAAAACTCGGGTTTCAAATCCTGGCGGCACACCGATCTCTGTAGCCAACGTTCTTAAAGCCTGAACCCGATCCGCTAACGCATATCCCGTCGATATGTTGGCTCGAATCGCAACCATCCTTTGACGATCCAGTCGATCGATTCGAGCGGGCGCAATGCCGAAATCAAACCGAACAATGTTGTCGATACGAGTCAACTTAGATGCGTAAGACATAGACGCTGACTGCGAATCAACAGCCGACACAAGCTTGCCTGCCGCTGGATTAGCTCGGACATAAAGTTGCGAAATAGAATCCTTGTCGCGACGATCGATTCCAACCAATCGCAGCTCCACATCGTACGCATCATCGACGGAAACATCGCGATAGCGTGAGACCCTATCATCGCCACCGACCGCGATCCTTAGTGTGTCCGCAATTTCTTGAACCGAAACCCCCATCGCAGCAGCCCGCTCGCGATCGATCGAAACCAACAACTCCGGCTTGTCTAATCGCAAAGTGGTATCGACATCGACAATTCCAGGCACCTCGCTTGCCTTCTGTCGCATCACCTCACTAAACTCTGCAAGCTTCTTAACGTCAGGCCCCGTGATGGAGAAATCGATGTCGACATTGGCTCCTTGACGCAACGATGTAAGGTTGCGGATAGATACTCGAACATCCGGTACCGACTTGAGCAGCCTTCGCATTTCGGCCATTTTTTGTTGTTGGCTAAAGTTTCCGTCAAACGCCTTTCGCGGGTTTCCGCTTATCAGCGCCATAAAGAATCGTTCTAGCGAAAACGTTCTTTCCGATGCGTCCTGCAATCGAACAAACACACTAGCACTATTGACGCCACCAAATCCCCTCGTCCCAACGCTTGCCAATGTCATAACAACACCTTCGACGGAACTTAACTTTTCTTCGATGACTTGGAGCGCTTCGTTCATTCCAAGCAGTGACGTACCTTCCCTGGCAGTGACGCTAACCTCGAACTCGGACTCGTCCACGTTGGTTGGAATGTAGTCTTGCCGAACCCAACCATACAAAGGAATATTTGCGAGAATGGTTCCAACACATAATAGCATCGTCAAGAATCGATACTTGAGCGCTACCCCGAGCGAGGCCATGTAGCCCACCTCGACCCAGTGGTAGACGCCTTTTTGTCGCGTCGTCTTTTGTGCCTGCTCTGACCCATCTTTGGGCTTAGGCTTCTTGAGTAGCAAGCTACACATCATCGGCGTCAGCGTGAAACTGATAACCATTGAAACCAAAATGGCCACGGTGGCAGTTACACCAAACTCAAAGAGCATGCGCCCCGTCACGCTCGACAAGAATGAAACAGGCAAGAAGACGATTACAAGAGAAATAGTCGTTGCCAGAACAGCCAAACCAATTTCTTTGGTTCCATCGATCGCTGCTTGAAACGGATCCATGCCCTGCTCCTCGATGAGCCGAAAGACGTTTTCTAGAACAACAATCGCGTCGTCGATCACGACTCCAACCATCAGTACCAGCGCCAACATCGTCATGTTATTCAGCGTAAAACCAAATGCCTTCATGAAGGCAAAGGTCGCGATGATGGACGCTGGGATGGCTACCGACGCAATCAAAGTGGATCGCCACGAGCGCATGAACATCAATACGGTCAGGCAAGCTAAAATCGAGCCAGAGACGAGATGGTTTTCGATTTCATGCAAGGCGGATAGGATGTAGCGAGATTGGTCTTGAATGACCGCCACACGAACGTCCTTTGGAAGCAATTGCTCACTGCGCTTCAGTCGCTCCTTCACGCCAGCAATTACGTTGACCGTGTTTTCGCCGGACTGTCGCTGAACACTCAAGACTACCGTCGTTTTTCCGTCCAAGCGCGCCATGGTGCGAACCTCTTTGGTTCCATCGACGACCGTACCGAGGTCACCGAGCCGAATCGAGGATCCACCAACCGTATCAATTACCAAGTCCTCAAAGTCCTTGGAATCAGCCACTCGTCCAAGCGTTCGCATCGATCGCTCTCGTAGACCTTCATCCACTCGCCCACCCGGCACTTCGGCGTTCTGCCTAACTAGTGCATCGCGTACCTGAACGATCGAAAGTTGATAGGCAGCCAGTCGCTTGGCGTCGATGTTGACTTTGATCGCTCGCTCTGCTGCGCCCGAAATGGAAACCTGCCCGACACCAGGACTCGATTCAATAACGCTTTTAACGTAGCGATCTGCCAGTAGATACAATTCGCTCGGCGTTCGCTCTCCTGAGATAGCGATCGACATAACCGGTGACGAGTCGATGTCCGATTTTTGGACGATTGGCGGATCCACGGTACGCGGCAAACGATTTGTTACCGCCGATACAACATCGCGCACATCTTGCACGGCTGCGTCAATGTCGCGAGCGAGCGAGAAAGTGAGCAAAATGACGGAACTGCTATCGGAGGAAATGCTCCTCAGTTCCTCAATTCCCGCCACCGTGGAAACGGCGTCTTCAATGACTTGAGAGATCTCAGATTCGACTTCCTGGGAGGCTGCTCCAGGGTAGCCAGTTCGAATGTAGACGGTTGGCAAATCTGTCTTCGGATAGCGATCGATACCAAGCGATGGAAAGGCGACCACTCCAGCCACCACCATAGCCATCACAAGCATGAGGGCAAAAACGGGTCTCTTCACGCAGATTTCAGCGAGCCAATACAAAGTCGAAACCTAACGTTAGGCGGCACAATGGGGTGAGGTGGACAGTGCCCATTGTACTTGCCAACTCTCCGCTCAGAAAGCAATTCTGGTGGCAAACCTGAGCCCAGTCGGTTGCGATTCGCAACTTGTTTAACCCGCGCAGCGGTTGATGGTTCAAGTCACGCATCCATACTCAGAAAACGTGAGAACTCGTCGGGCCGTTCTATGCCGCCCGCGATCGAGGCTTTAAGGCCGCGATCGGTTAAACATCAGATCGACTTTCAAATCGTTCGGCACAAACCCCACAAACCCTCCAAGTTGCCAAGTTTTCTCGAAAGTAGTGACGTAATGCAATCTTCGAATCAAGGCTTCGGACGCTGGCATTTTTCTCGTACTACATTTCCTTCGCCCTAAAAAGCCTGATTTTAAAACCTAACTGCGAAAAGCTCTGAAATCCGCGAGGTCCAAGTGAGATCTTTTTTTACATCATCGCTCGACAAGATCGACCCACCTTCTCCATACGTAAATGCTATGAATTGGGATGCTTATCGGAGCAAGTTCCGATCCGACCGAAGCAGTAAATCAGGCAATCGGAGTAGTGCGATGGCTGTAAGCAGCCTCAACCCTGATTCAAGCGAATTGTCAGGGAAAGCAAATCGCGGACAAGACATTCCATTGATCGTTCAAAATACGTTAATGAGTCGCTTTTCAATCGAGATCCAATCGGAACCCCGCTCATTATCCGCTTTGGATGTCGATGCGTGCTTTTGCAGCAAAAGCATAGAGTTTTTGATGAAAAAGCCAGATTCTGAGTTTGAAATTTCGGCAACAGAGAAATCGGTTGGGTCGAGCGAAGATAAGTTCGATTTGGAACTGGGCCTTTTGGAATGCGTGCAAGAAATCGCATTGGCCCTCGCTCGTACATCCCCAAAACGAACCCAATGGACCGCTTTGAAATAGTCTCTGCCGATCATCGTTCAACCGTATCGCACTTTTTGCGACTCAACCGGGAAATTCGCCCTGGACCGTTATCCGATTCGTGGCTATATTTCTAGATTCTTGGTCGTACGCTTCCCGATGTGACGCTCACCTCCCGAAAAAAAGGACGGGTGGTTTGAGTTGGCTGCATGGAATTGATCGGCAGCCAGGTATTTTCGCACTATCGTCACATTTGCACAAAAAGGTGGAGGCTTTGCATGGTTAAGTTGTTAGTCCGTGACCGGGAAACGATTCAAGAGGCTGTACGCCGTTTTCGCAAACTGGTTGAACGAAGCGGGCTAAAAAAAGAAATGCGTCGACGCGAATTCTACGAAAAGCCAAGTGAAATCAAGCGACGAAGCCGTCAACGCGCCGAAAGACGCTCGCGGCGAATGCGATTGTTGGGCATTTAAAAGTCCTAATCGCGTCCTTCCGAACAAAATGGGCGAATAGCTCAATTGGTTAGAGCACCACGTTTACACCGTGGGGGTTGGGGGTTCGAGTCCCTCTTCGCCTATTGTTACTGTTAAACCATAACGAGTCATCAGCTGACAAAGCGAGTCAAAACCCCGGGATAACTGGGGTTTTTTCGTTTCCACTCCCTTGTCTGTCGAGTCATCAAGGGACAGATTAAGACCGCTCAAGACAGCTTTTTGGGCTAATTTTTGGGCTAACTTTGGCGATAGCGTTTCAATTGCTGAATCGAGATCTGTATAGCGACAACTAGTTTTCCGTAGCCGCGACAACTAAGAATCCCGAGTTGAATCGTAAATGCTA
>CAMDKL010000137.1 GCA_945900945.1 Pirellula staleyi DSM 6068 | reverse complement strand
TTTGCAACGAATAGAAAGTAAGCCAGGCCAGCAAACTGGGCATTCCAGATTAGCACCCCGAGACGATGGTTGAGCCCCATCGGACCCAGGATATTAATCAGCGTTAGATGCAGGCCCATCGCGAATATCCCAGCAACGCGACGACTTGTCGGACAGGCCAATCCAACGGCGATCGCAAGTTCTATCAATGGAAAAATTGCGATCAAAGCGAGTTTCAGGTAAGCCGAAATGCCCGACGAGTCCTGGCCCACCAAATTTGCCATCGCTCCGAGCATCTGCTGCCCTACTGTGTGTAGGAATTCAAAATCGAGTTTTCCCAACGCCGAAGAGAAATAAATGCTGACCATTAGCCAGTTCATCAATTGGACTCGATACTTAAGACCGCAGCATAACCAGATAAATGTGAACAGCCACAACTGGTAAGCCCAAGGCTGGAAGCGATGTTGATCCAGGCAGAAAAACGCTAGCAACGACACTAACACAAACAGACATCCGGTAGTGTTCAAGACTCCTGAACGTCCTGCTGCTAACAAACCAAGTCCAACTATCAAACATCCTAAGCAGATCCAATCTAGCCACGCAGGCGCTGTGCACAGGATTGCGAAAGCAGGCACTTGCGGGAAAACCGTTTGCGGAATCCACAGACGCCAAGTTGCAGCGATCAAGGCAAGACAACTGACAGCTGTCCATCGTTGTAAACACATCGCAACGTCAAAGTCACGCATTTCAAACACTCCACGACTGCGAATCGATCTGCTCCTGCCCGATTGCAAAGAAACAACAAAATCGACTAGCGATCGATAACTAGAAACAGCGAGAGTTTTGAGCATCAAAGGTAGTCATGGTATTGTGCATGGAAACGTGCAAAAAGCATTCTACAAAAATTATCCAATCCATTGGCAAGCCATTTGCTCTAGCCCAAATTCCCCAACTAGATTTTTGAAATATTTCTTTTTGGGGTTTTGCGTTGCGTAGTGTTGTGATTCGTTCCCTCTGGTATGGCTGTGGATGGCTTAAGGGTTGGCGACTTTCTGAAATCAAATGGTGTGGAAACGGGCTTCTACTGGACGGGGAGTTTTTCTCCGATAGGTTCTAAGTGATGGCTGCTACCTTCTGCGAACGAACGTCACGGATTGGAGTGACGAAGACCTGTGGAAGGCCTACATCCAGTTATACAGAGGCAGAAGACGCATTCCGAATCCAAAAATCGGATTTGAGCATCCGCCCGGTTTGGCATCAAAAAGAAGAACGCGTTCGAGCGCACATATTTGTGTGCTTCTTGTCGTTACTTCCAACCGATACCGGACGAGAAATACGTAATCGGTGCGTTGCAAGACCTACGGAACATCAGCGCATTCTTTTCGACAAGCTCGGCCTCGGACTGCCCTGATGAAAATACTAACCCGACGCGTAAGCGAGGACTTGAAACTTTCCCTCGCTTACGCATCGGGTTAGTAGAAACGCCATTAATCAACTGGCATACGCGATTTCCATCACCCCAGCCTCAGACTGCCCAATCGAATTCGCGATGGCAAAATGGTGTGGAAACGAAAAAGCCAAAACCCAATGTTTTCATTGTTCTGTCCCAAGTGGTTGGGGAAGTTGGGGAATTTGGGCTAGTCGAGGGCTTCAACAACGTAATCAATCTTGATAATCTTGGAGTCCAAGCATTGGGATTCATATCAAACCAAGCGGCTTCAGCGCTCCGGCGTGCCAAACCGGTGCTAGTTGGTGATCGGAGAGAAACCAACTCGGCTTGTACAACTTGGGCGGGATAAAAAAAGGTCCTTCCGAGATATCAGTGGGTAATTGGACCATGAACAACCGCCTTTTAGGGAACAGCATGACTTTCGTAATGAATTTGGGCGATAAAGGATGAATTTGGGCGATAAAGGGAGCGAAGCAGCTTGCCCGCGAAAAGCGATCCCGAACAGCTGGCGGCAAAATTAAAAATCACGAAAGCAGTGACCAAATCGACCACCCCGCAGATCGCTATACTAGTCATTTTCAATGACTGGCAATTTCATTATTGCGCTGCCGCGCCGCCGATCATGCCAACGAAACTTCAAACTCACTCCGACTAAATTCGAAAGCGTTCTATGCCCGAAGACCTTCTCCAGGAATATCAACACTTACAGCGAGAGAGCGACGGTCCAATGGATCTCTTCGCCTTTCTTTCTTCCCGTCCGCACTCCTCCTCGGAGGCGAGACTTAAAGTCATCCTGCGTGATCTTCAAGAGCGCTGGAAGTCCGGTCGGCCATTGAAAGTCGAAGTTTACATTGAGCAATTTCCGGAATTGGCCAATGATCCGGATGCAATTGTGGCCTTGGTTCAAACCGAGCGAAAAGCTCAGTTCGGTATCGACACGACGCCGGATATATCGGAGATTGTTCAACGATTTCCGCAATTAGCCGATCCCCTACAGGAGCAGTTTCAGACGATTAATTCCAAGTCTCCTGATGTTGCTGATCCGTTTCTCACCATGATCCGTAACCCGGACTCGTCCAAAGACGAAATCCTGGCGTCTCGTTACCGGATGTTGCGTTTGCTTGGTCAAGGTGCGTTTGGACGCGTCTACTTGGCGGTTGATATCGAACTGGAACGCCAGGTTGCGATCAAAGTGCCACTTCCAGAGCGCTTTCAAGGTTCAGACGATACGGATGCCTATTTGGCAGAGGCCCGTACGGTTGCCAGCCTGAATCATCCGCATATTGTTCCGGTGTATGACATGGGCCGAACTCCGGAGGGAGCGGTCTTTGTCGTTTCACGTTTTATCGAAGGAACCACGCTAGAAGAAAAACTGAAATCAAGCAATATCCCAACGGACTATTTAATTCACTTGCTGAAAACCGTCGCCGACGCCTTGCACTACGCGCATGGACAGCGACTGATCCATCGCGACGTAAAGCCTGCGAACATCTTGATTGAGGAGAGCACTCGTACGCCATTCGTGGCGGATTTCGGTTTAGCAATCCGGGAGGAGGATTACGCCAAACAAGGTGAGTTAGCTGGTACACCATCATACATGAGCCCCGAGCAAGCGCGAGGTGAAGGCCATCGGCTGGATGGTCGGAGCGATGTTTTTTCACTAGGTGTGATACTGTATGAAGCGTTGACCGGCCAGCGCCCATTTCGCGGCAGTACGTGCAATGAACTGCTTCATCAAATCGTTTCGGTCGAACCGCGTGCTCCACGCAGTCTGCGAGAAGATATTCCTACCGAACTCGAGCGAATCTGTCTAAAGTCACTGAACAAGCGTGTTTCTGATCGTTATGCCAGCGCCGCGGCATTGGCTGAAGATTTTGCAGCTTGGTTACAGCCCAAAGCAATACAATCAAACCAATCGCAAGGAGAAGAACAGATCGTGCCCAAAGGCTTGCGCTCATTTGACGCAAGGGATGCAAGTTACTTTCTGGATCTATTGCCTGGCCCTCGCAATCGAGAAGGCTTGCCAGAGAGCATCGCGTTTTGGAAACACCGAATCGAACAGACCGATGCTGAACAGACGTTTAGTGTGGGGCTGATCTATGGCCCAAGTGGTTGTGGGAAATCATCGCTAGTCAAAGCTGGGCTGATCCCGCATTTGGATAAAGAGATTGTAGCGGTTTACGTCGAAGCCACACCGGAGCATACAGAGGCCCGTATTCTACGAGGCTTACGCAAACGATTACCAGAGTTGCCGGAACAACTGGGACTCGCTGATACATTGGCCGCATTGCGACGTGCTCAGGGCCGCAAGGTAGTCATCATCATCGACCAGTTTGAACAATGGTTGCATTCGCACAGGACAGAATCCGACGCCCAATTGATATCCTCTTTGCGACATTGCGACGGTGGGTATCTGCAAGCTCTCGTCATGGTACGCGACGATTTTGCGATGGCGGCCTCGCGATTCATGCGAGCTTTGGACACTCGCATCTTAGAAGGTCACAATTTTGCAACGGTGGATCTGTTCGATGTCGACCACGCCGAAAAGGTCCTGACGAAATTTGGACAAGCGTTCGGTAAGCTTCCCGCCCAGCTCAGTAGGCTGACCGGGCCCGAACAAGACTTTGTCCATGAAGTAGCGAATGGTTTAGCGGTAGACGGTAAAGTCGTTTCTGTCCGGTTGTCGTTATTCGCTGAAATGATCCGAAGCAAGCCTTGGATTGCCGCGACGCTAACCGCGGTGGGCGGGACGCAGGGCATCGGCGTGAATTTTCTGGAAGAAACATTTAGCAGCCGTCATGCCAACCCAGATTATCGTTTACACGCAGTTGCAGCCCAAAGTGTTCTAAATGCCCTGTTACCGGAACAGGGTACCGATATCAAGGGGCATATGCGCTCCCTGGCAGAGTTGTTAGATGGCTCAGGTTACAAGGAAAGGCCATCTGATTTCAACGATCTATTAAGGATCATGGACGGCGAGTTGCGGCTGATCACGCCGACGGATCCTGAGTTTCATGATTCGCAATCCAAGAACGATTTAGATCGCCAATATTTCCAATTGACCCACGACTACTTGGTCCCCTCGCTTCGCGAATGGTTAACTCACAAACAACGCGAGACCAAACGGGGGCGATCAGAGTTAAAGCTTGCCGAACTCGCTTCGGCATGGAATGCGAAACGTGAAGATAAACAGCTACCAACTGCGATGGAATGGCTCAGCATAGGCAGGCTTACCGAGAGAAACAGGTGGACAGCCCCGCAACGGGAATTGATGCATCGCGCGACAAGAGTTCATACTCTACGAGCAGGATTTGCAGTAGCTTCTTTATTGGCCTTTTTTTCGGTTGGGCTCGTCCTTCGGCAGCTAATACTTCGGGAGAAGGAAAAAACCCACATCCATGGCCTAGTGCAACAACTTATCATTACTGAGCCAGATCAAATCCTACCGATCTGCAAGCAATTGGATGCCAATCACGAGCTCGCCACCAGGTATCTGTCACCTCTGGTCTCTGCGGATGCTAAAACGGTCGACGAAAAACGCGCCCATTTGCATGCGTGCTTGGCGACGGTATCGCATGACAAATCGCTGGTCGAGCCGCTATTGGAAGAGCTGCTCACCAACAAGGTCGCTTACATCGACCCGATTCGTCAGCAACTGCGTTCGTATGCAGGGGAACTGACCGAGAGGCTGCGAGCTATTCTGAGGGATGAGAAAGCCGAAGCCAATCGCCGCTTCCGTGCGGCGACGGTCTTAGCAGATTGGGTTCCTGAATCCGAGTCGGCTTCGTGGACCGATACGAACCTGCAGTTTGTGGCTGGGCAATTGCTCCTGGCTAATTCGGAATTCCAGCCGATGCTACGAGAGAATCTGCAGCTCATCAGCAAACGGCTGCTTCCGCATATCGAAAAAATCTTCAGTGATACGAAGAGCACGGATGTCCAGCGACTGAGTGCCGCCTATACCTTCGCGGATTACGCCGTTAGCAACATCTCGAAGTTGACTCAGTTGCTAACGGTAGCGACTCCCGAACAATATGCGGTTCTTTATCCACTGGTCGCGACCAAGCCCATACCTTCAACGTTGGAGGACTTCAGCAAAATCGCCGCAACAATACCGCCAACGGAAATGGGTTCAGTGGAACGCATTGCATTTGGCCAGCAACGTGCCAACTCGGCAGTAACGCTGTTGCGTCTAGGAGAGCGAGAAAGAGTCCTATCGGTGTTTGACATGACCGACGACCCGGAATCGCTCACGCAATTCATCTTCCGTTGTCGCAACCGAGGTGTGCGTGTGGAAGAGTTACTGGACTTACACCAATTGGTAACCCGACGCGTAAGCGAGGGACCAGCCCGACGCGTAAGCGAGGGACCAGCCCGACGTTTGTCACTATCCGGTAAGTCATCCCTCGCTGACGCATCGGGTTACGATAAGTCGCACATTCGTTACGCTCTCCTGCTGGCCCTAGGTGAATACCCACTCAGCGAGATACCCGAATCGCGGCGTGAGGCTCTTCTGACGCAGTTGGCCGACACGTATCGTATTGACCCAAGTTCGGGAGTGCATGGAGCCGCAGGCTGGCTACTACGCCAATGGGGCCAAGCCAATGTGGTGCGAGAGCTGGACCAATCCGCAATACCATATTCAACGGGTCGCGAGTGGTTCACACTTGCGATTACAGTAACGCCGACCTCGGCACCCGCTCCGAAGGAAAAACCGGCTGAAGATAAGGGAGAAAAAGAGACGAAAGACGAGCAAACTACAGAGAGCGACGAAACGAAAAAAGCGGATGTCGAAAATGCTAGGTCAGAGCCATTGCCACAGAAGACTTTTTATTACACTTTTTTGGTGTTTCCGGCAGGGGAGTCGAAAATCGGCTCGGTCAGTGACGAATCGGACCGCGGAAAAAGTGAAGACCTGCACAATGTGACATTGACACATCCATTTGCAATTTTGGATCGAGAGATATCCATGGACGAGCTAATCGCATTTAATCCCGCTTACACAAACTACATGTTGCAATTTGATGCGAAGCCGTCGGATGCTGGCTTTGGTGCAGGCTGGTATGATTCGGTAGCATTTTGTCGTTGGCTGGGTGCTCAATCGGGAATAGTGGAAGAGGGTCAGTCTTATGCCTCACCGGAGTCGCTATCCCAGGAGGATTATCCCCGAGAGCCGAACAACACAGCGAACTGGGCTCCTCTCAATTGGCCGATGCGGTTAGGTCAGCCTGGCTTTCGGTTACCTACGGAATCGGAGTGGGAAGTTGCAAGTCGTGCGTCTGTAAGGACGGCTTACGGGTTTGGTAGTGAAGCCAGCCTATTAGGTCGATTTGGATGGTTTCAAGAGAACAGTAGCAAGCACGTTCATCCGCCCCGTGAGCTTCGCCCGAACCTTCGTGGGCTATTTGACATGCACGGTAACTTATTTGAGTGGACGCATGATTGGCATCGTGAATATGAAAGAACCGCAGTAGTGGATCCGATAATTTCCGATAGTGGCACGTCCCGCGTGTACCGTGGCGGCAGTTGGCTCGACTACGCGGCGAATTGCCGGTCGGCGTACCGCTTCCCGTACGCTCCGAAGTCCCGCACGTTCAACTTCGGTTTTCGCTTGGCCCTGAATCCGTCTGTCAAATCGCCGGCGGCGGAACAGGGAGCGAAGTCATTTGGCGTAGGCACGGAGTGAAGGAGAGGGGTGACGAACGTAGATGCTGTAGTCTGACGGCGTAGCGGCTGTTAATGACCCGACGAACGCAGCGAAGCGCTCGATTTTTGAGCCGCAGGCGCTAGGCTGGATACTGCATACGTTTGTTATCGCATGACTTCGGCGCTCGCGAAACAGTCGCGGGGCCGGTTTTTTTCGAATTTCGCTGGTTTGGCGCACAACACCTGTCGGATAGTTTCCTTTCACGAGAACAATGCTTGGATGTTGGCCTTTCCAAGTCATACGCGAAGCGCACACGCGAATGACCTGCCAACATGTTAGCAAGAAGCCATTCCGTTTTTTCTGCAACGATGACCAGCATCGCTCGATTGGATGGTATTTGCTGTGATACGGTGGATAGTAAACTAGTCGAATCTCTAAGCCTGACCGATCACTGAACTCAACGATACGTTCCATCCATGGAAAAAATGCTCCTTGAAAAACGGATTCAGAATAAACTCAGCCTGACATATCCAGGCTTTTTCTCAAAGAGCAATATTCATCGATTCTCGATGAAAGCAGCGCCAACGTGAAGTCGCCTCGCGAAAGATCATGCACACATCTCTCTTCGTACTCGTACTCAGCGAAGCGGTACTCGTACTCGATCGCTTGTCATCGAGTACGAGGTTTAACATACCTTCGCCGCATAGGTGACGGTCAAACGATTGCGAATGCCCTGGACTAAATGCTAGGGTGCGAATGCGAATTCGCAAAAACCGAGGTACCGCGTCGTTTCACGGTTTTGTTACCCCAGAGTGTTTTCTGTTTTTATTTGAAATGGATATCCCGGAGCGTTGCAATGCGAAATTCTGTTCTGATATTGAGCCTTGTTTTTTTCTGTCAGGGTTGCGGAGATGGTTTGACTCGAGTTCCAATTCAAGGACTTGTTAAAGCGCAAGGGAATCCGCTTGAAAATGCCACGATTCAGTGCACACCCAAAGCCGGTACCGATAGAATTGGAGCTCTTGGCATGTCTGATGCAAATGGCAATTTTACCGTCATTAGCTCTCGGCAAGATGCTTCGGGAATCCCACCTGGAAAATACGGTGTACGCATATCTAAATTCGTAGACGAAAAAGGCAACGCCTATGCCACCAGACGCAAAGCAAGCTGATTATCCCGATGCAAAAGAATCGATTCCTGCTCCGATTAGCACCGCCAATTCACCGCTGGAAGTGACCATTGACGGAAAAGGTGGTGCCGTCGAAATAGATATCCCAATCAAAATCCCAAGTCCGAAAAAATAGTTTTGTTTCGGTCTCATTTGAAAAGAGATGGCGATGTGGAAGACTACACTTGGCTTGATCCTGATTTCAATGGCCTGGAGCCTGAGGTGCAATCCGAACGTACCTGTGGCCACAACCCGTGCGACGCAGGCAAAAGTATCGGCCCCTTCGGAGAAAAGCGAAGTAGTATTACACGACGCTCCAGTTGTATTTGAGCCACCAGGATTATTGCGATTTGAAGTTCACTAACGATTTACCAAGGGTCAACCGACGATGAGCTATATGTGCGACCTATCGTTTCCAGGAACCAATAACCTCGGAAAAAAATCGTTGGAAGCCTGGTAGCTAAAGCCTACAGGAGTGATAATGGGCGTCATTGAACTTCAATCGGTTGAGCCGCACGCCAAGGAATTCAAGATAACGCTGGGGGAAGCGGAGGTACCGCAAAATGGCCATGCGTTGATTTCAAATGTACTAAAAGGTGATGTCACGTTTCCTGATCCAGCCAAAGAGAAAGTTCAATGATGAGAGTACTAAAACACTCGACGATGCCTGCCGTAGGTGCGTTATTCCTTTGTGTGTCCGTTTCTCAATTTGTCCTCGCGCAGTCGGAAAAATTGGTTGCCACTCACAGCGACGTAGTTTACGGCGACGAAAGTCCGTCCCAAAAGTTGGATGTCTATTTAGCCAAGTCGGACTCGCCGCTACCGGTGATGGTCCATATACACGGTGGTGGATGGAGAGGTGGATCCAAAAATAGCGTTCCGAGTTGGCTGACGGATGCCGTTCGACAGGGATGGTGTTCTGTTGTCTCCATCGAGTACCGGTTTACCGACGTTGCACCACATCCGGCGCAGGTAAACGACTGCCTTCGGGCAATTCAGTTCGTTCGATTCAATGCTGCAAAGTGGAACATGGATCCCAAGCGGATTGGAGTCACAGGCGGATCAGCAGGTGGACATCTGACGTTGTGGGTTGCGTTGCATGACGATTCTGCGGCCCCCAACTCAAGTGATCCGGTCCAGAAACTTTCGTCGCGTGTGGCGTGCGCCGTTAGCTTCGCAGGCCCTACGGATTGGTCGCTGCTCAGCGAGGTCGAGCATAAACATCCAGCCTATCGACAGTTGCTCGGCTACGAACCAGGAACACCTGCCGGCAAGATGGACTCCAAGGCTAAGATCGACGTATCACCGATTAGCTTTGCCAGCGCAGATGATCCGCCAGTTATGCAAGTTCACGGTGACAAAGACGATATCGTTCCGCTCCTACACGCGCAAAACATGAATGAACGTTTAAAGAAAGTTGGAGTCCAAACGGAGTTGGTTATTGTCGATGGAGGCGATCACAGTGTCGCTGGGGCAGGACCTCAGGTTGCCAAACGAGCCACCGAATTCGTCCGCAAGCAGTTGGCGAATGCGGTTAACCCAGCTCGGCAAGATCAAGGAAGACAGTGATCGACGGATTGCCGACGGGAGTCTAATTGCCAGTGAATTGGATGCCACCGGTCTTGCGGTCCACCTCAAATACGGTGATGCTATCTCCACCCTGATTGCAACAATAGAGGAGCTGGCCTGCTAGGACCTGTTCCCATCTCGTAAACGCCGGCGGGTGTCATCGACCCGGTTACACGATTCACCTGCAACCATCGATACGACTCGTTTGAGAAAGTCCTCGCCGCCATAAACCCAATCACGAAGACGATCGACTATCGGATCGACAGGAGCGATCATTCCGTCCTTCACAAATCGACGATAAGAAGACGATAAGAAGAGGTCGAATCGTTCCGGCCATTGCGTCCTGGCCAATACCGTTCATAAATCGCGAGTAGTGCCCATCATCGTGAAACTACGTCCGACGACCATCTCCGCAATTCACAAAATGATAGAACGCACCGGGATATTGAATTCGAGGAGGACGCAGCATACAACAAGCCCTATTCTTAAATAACGTTTCTGGTCAACAAACGCTGGTACACATTGCAACAACTCACTACGCAATCCCGAAACCCAAGTCTGACCGCTATGTTTACCCCAGCTCAAGTCTGACCACTATGTTGACCCCAGCTACGGGTTTCGACCTAAACGCTCTGCTCACGGAGCAGCCAAGCAGGTACAACGTACGATACGTCGCGGTTACCAATATGCAGTCGTCATGGATCTTTCGAAGTTCTTCGATAGATGCCAGCACGATGTCATTATGGCACGTGTTGCACGCAAAATCGACGACAAGCAGGTGCTGAAGCTGATCGGACGCTGTTTGCGAGCGGGCGTGATAGTCCAAGGAGTGTTTCAACCAACGATCGAAGGGACACCGCAGGGCGGCCCCGCGTCTCCACTCGCCCCGCGTCTCCACTCCTGGCCAACATCTTGCTAGATAACCTGGACAAGGAACTGGAGCAACGAGGCTTACCATTCGTGCGTTACGCTGATGGCTTTGTGATCTTTACGAAGTCGCGTCGCAGTGCCGAGCGTGTATTTTCATCGATCACGCGCTATCTGACCAACCATCTTCACTTGGTGGTAAACCGTGAGAAGAGTCGCATCGTCCCGAGCAGTGAAGTCGAGTACCTCGGCTTCGTGTTTCGCGGTTCCCGAGCGACGATCAACGTGTCGGACAAATCCATCGTTCGCTTCAAGCATCGCATCCGCGAGATAACTGCCGACTCCCGCCGACGATGGCGGTGGGGAAAGGAGCTGCTACGTGAATGAGTTCGCTCGGCGCTGCGCATGGAACTGGCACTATCGTTCCATGGCAACAAAAAACGCTGATCACCGAACATATAGTAGGCCGAAGTCGGCATACTATTTTGAATCGTTCGACATTTCGTGGCGGTTGGTAGCTCAAAAGTCAATCTTTTTCTAGGCACTCTACTCAGCCAAGAATTCATCGCCAAGCCCACCAATGTTGGTGATCGTTCCATTTCGCGGCTGACGCCAAATCCTTTGGAAACTCAGGTCAATGTACGTTTGGCACAGGGATGAGTTGAACAGGGACCCGAACTTGCCTGCCATCCCGAATGATGATCACGTCAACCGGTTTATCCATCGCCGTCAGACCCACTAATTGAACAAGGTGTTCGTCATTCTCAACCTGCATTCCGTCAAATTCGAGAATGACATCTCCATAGCGAAGCCCGGCGAGTTCCGCTGGACTATTCGGCTTGATCACCTTTACAAACGCGCCACGAGGTCGGGCACTTCCGGGAGCTAAACTGTTTTCAGAGTTAAAAGCTCGCTCGACACTGACTCCCAAATACGATCGTTTCAACTCCCCATTTTCCACCAGCTGGCGAGCAACGGTCATGGCTAAATTGATTGGGATAGAGAACCCAATCCCTTCGTTGCCGCCAGAGTTGCTCGCGATGGCTGTGTTGATGCCGATCACTTCGCCTCTCAAGTTCATCAGTGGTCCGCCGCTGTTTCCAGGATTGATGGCTGCGTCGGTTTGAATGAAGTCTTGGTATACGATGGCTTTCGAGCCAAGCTCCAAGTTGCGTCTCCCTTTGGCGCTGACAATACCGTAACTAACCGAATGATTCAGTCCAAATGGACTACCGACGGCGAAGACAAAATCCCCCATCTCGATTTGCCTACTGTCTGCGATCCGTGCGATTGGCAAATTATTTCGGTCGATGTCGATAACTGCAATGTCGGTAGAGGGATCCTCCCATACACGGGTTGGTTTCAGCGATGCGCCAGAGTCGGTCTCGATTTTGATATTCTGCAAGGAAGCGGCATGGATTACGTGGCGATTTGTAATCACGTAATTATGATTGCCGATTTGAACAATGACACCGGAACCCGCTTCCTCGACCTTTCTGCTCTCTGACTTGGCCGGCCTTAATTCCGACTTGATGCCATTCTCTATTCTCTCACCGAATGGTTCTTCTTTTATGGCTTCAATGTGGACGACTGTTGGCCCAACTAGTCGAACGACTCGGCGCAGCAGGGAATGCTGTCGCTCAATCAAATCCACTTCTTGCGCGATTTGAGCATACTGGTCAGAACGCTGTCGGGTGTTGGACGGTTCCTCGGACGCTGGTGCACTCGGGAACTGATCCGTTCCACGTCTCGGAAAACCAGTCGTCTGTGCAAACGCAGTAGGCTCTCCGAAGCCCTGTATGCATGCGCATGTAGATATCGCGAACGAACGAGACCAAAACAGAATTGATTGGAACTTAGCCATTCGTTTTGAAGTTCGGTTTGGGTTCATCAGGGGATGGCGTTCGCTAGTGGAATCAATTAGGCAAGACTACTGGTAGTGATGGTCTTCGGATTTGCGGCCTTGTTTTTTTAAGACCAAAACGAGGCGTGCCCGGTTAGACACGGATTTGGTTGGCACAAATACCGGAATGGCATGAACTGCGGATTGTGCCGAATCTACCTACCGAAATTTACTTTTTTACGGGCTTCTAATACTGCTCGCTCCTTGGCGAGATCTGGCTTTGAGTTGCTTTTAGAAACAAACCTTTTCGAATCGGATGACGAAGGCTTGAGGGCCGCTATTTCCAGCGTACCGCTGACGAAATCGCTTTCCTCAACGGCAATGTGCGGTTGAACGCCACGTGAGCTAATTGGCGTACCTTTTGGCGAAAAGAATTTCGAAACGGTTAACCGCAATCCTCCGTTGCCGTGATCGTTGTGAAAGACCCCTTGTACGCTTCCTTTGCCATAAGAAGTCTGGCCGACGACCGTCCCACGATCATGATCGTAAATTGCTCCCGCAAAAATTTCGCTCGCACTGGCGCTGTCTCCGTCAATCAGGACAACTAAAGGGATATCCCAGGTACCCGGGGCGGTGGCAGTGAAGTTGTGATTTTCCTGTCCATTCCGACCCTTGGTAGAAACAATGGAACCTCGGGTGATAAAATAGTCCGCCAATTCGACGGCTGAGTCTAATAACCCGCCTGGGTTTCTGCGTAAATCAATAATGAGGCTTCGCATTCCATCGCGGCTTAGATCCATCATGGCTCGAGTCACTTCGCCAGCCGTTGTTTTTTGAAAGTTGGTAATGCGAATGTATCCAACGCCAGGATCTGCCATTTCAGCTACCGAAACACTCGGTACGTCTACCTTTCTACGTGACACACTGACATCCAACGTGCTATCGTCCGTATTCCGCAAAACAAGCCGAACGCTACTTCCCTCAGGACCGCGAAGCAAATCGGCGGCCTTTTTTGCGCCAATTTGCTGAACAGACGATCCGTCCACGTTCAAAATGAATTGATTTGCAGAAAGTCCTGCTTGGTGAGCTGGCCCGCCTCGGAATACATCCACTATCCGCAACTCGCTTCCCTCCGCCCATAGCTCAACGCCGAGTCCGATCAAATTCCCTTCGATCTGCGACATGACTTCGCGATATTCGCCAGGGGTTAGCAACGCGGAGTAGGGGTCGAGCAGGCCGACAGAACCCGCAATGTACTCATAGATTACGGCGGAGGGCATTAAGCCGATTTGTTGGCTCGCTACATTCGCTACATACGCCACAGTCGCTTTCAATTCCTCTGCGCTTTGAATCTTCCGACCGAAAACTACTTTGTGGATCGTTTTGCGAAATTGTTCAACGGCCGCCGCGTCAGCATTCTTCAAATGCTTGCCCAGAAAGTCTTGCTCGGTTAACGCAACCTCGAGAAATGCTGTCCCGTATAATGCTAATTTGTAGTAGTCGACTTGCTCCACGTAGTATGACTCAAGTTTCGCAAGCACTTCCGTCAGTACTTGCAGTGATTCGGTTGGAGCAGAGCTGTCAACCGTTTGCATAAAAGAACGATCGGAATACCTGCGAGTTACGTCGTAATGAACACGACAGATTTGAAGCCGCTCGGCGCAATCCTTTAAGCGGGCGTCCTTCTTAATCGACCTCTCATAGTGCAAAATCGCTTCTTGCCATCGACTTTCCTGTTCGAGTCGCTTGCCTTCCGCCAGCGGAGAGCGTATCGCCTCCAATTGGCTATTGGATGTAGAGGCGTACTGTCCATAAGACACTGAGGAAAAGCAACTCCATGCCAAGCAAATTGCGATTGTCAAGTTTGCTATTCGCAGACACAAATTTCGCATACGAAACAGTTGGGATAGGTGCATTGTGTTAGACGCCTTCAAACACTAGGTGAGTATGCAACCTCAAATGCGTTGGTCAAAAAAACCCTGACGAGAATCTGCTCGGATCTTTTTCGCAACCGGCAAGTTCAACAAGTGCCGATCTCAATATGACGCAAATGGGGGTGGTAGGGACGAACGCTGCGATCCCTCGATTGCCAAAGCTAAACGGACGAGCCAATTTTCCGCCGCTTGTGGCCTATGCGTCTTGCACAAGAAAATCTGATTTGGAAAACAGTTAGCCACCCATTCGGTCGGCTTACTGCTGCGACCTCTACTTTACGCATACCACTTTCCGAAGGCAACTTACCGAAGTTGTAGGACACTAAAAGTACGACTCCTGCGAGCTTGTCTCGCAGATGAGAGAGTTTGGTAACCAGATCGTGCATTCCCAGAATCCCTATTTTAAAACTTGCTGGCCGCCTCCGGCGGCCAGCAAGTTTGAAAATAGGGTGGAATGCGAGTGATAGGGTAATAACCGGTTACCAAACTTTGCTTCCTGCCAGGCAAGCTGGCAGGAGAGCAGTATCAGTCGACTTGTGGCGTATAAAAAGGCTGGACGTCTATGCCACGGGTATAATAGAACCAGCCGATCGCCGTAGCAAAGATATTCTAGGAATCCGAAGCCTGATTCTTCGTCAAATCGACTAAGCGATCGCCAACCTAGATATACTATTGTGAATGGGTTGCCGCAGAACTCGTCCGATTTCCATTGAAGCATCTTTGCTTAAACCAAAACTGCCAAATGTCCCAAGTATCCACTCCAATCGTCAGTTCCGGTTCACTCCCCTTGGGTTCTTCTAACCCTAGCAAAGTTAATCGCGAAAGCTTGCATCACTATTTAGTCGAAGCTGCACACACGATGCGGCGAGTAGAACTTGGGGTCGGAATCACTGGTTGGCTATGCGTTCTCGTCATTTTCTTGCTCGCGGCTATTCTGGTGGATCATTGGCTCTGGCCCCTCAATACCGTTGCCCGATTTGCAATCTTGATTTTTCTAGTGGTTTGGACCCTTTGGTGGGTTCCTCGGCGAATTCTGCCGCTGCTGTTTCAATCTATCCATCCGGAGCACGCTGCCCGCAAAATCGAAAAGCAATATCCTGAAATGAAAGAAAGCCTAATTAGTTGGCTTCAACTCACGACAAACATAGAGCATACGGCACCACGCGGTGTCTTGGCGACCGTTGGACGCTTTGCAGTCCGCAATTTAGGCGGCCAGGATTCTAACGCGATCGTCGATTCAGCCAACCTTATCCGTCTAGCTGCTCTGCTGTTCGGTTTCCTGCTCACAGGCTCCGTTTATCTTTTCGCGTCTCCCAAGAGTGGCACGACCTCTCTCGCTCGAATACTTATGCCTTGGTCCAATATCGCACCAGCCGCAAGAGTTCGCATCGTAAGCGTTGCGCCAGGAACGACGACTATTACCCAAGGAACTAGCCTGCCCATCTCCGTTACTCTACGCGGTATGCACAAAGGGGATCAAGTCTTCGTTCGCTATGATCTCTCCGACGGCCAACAAGTCGGACAGCGACTCAAAATGACCGAGGACATCAAAGGAATCCACTATAAACTGGAGCTCGGCAAAAGCTTTGGTGGTATTCACCAACCCCTTAACTATTGGATTGACGCTGGAGATGCGAGCGCAGGGCCATTCGCTTTGAGTGTTCAAGTCGTACCGATCGTTGCAATCGATCGAATGGAATTCGAATACCCGAAATACACGAGACAAAAGCCTCGTACTGTACTCCAGGATGGAACCATCGAGGCACCGGAAGGGACGATAGTTAAACTTTTCGCACACGCCAACCAAGCCATGATCAGGTCCCGGTTGGAGTTCGACCCGATCGTCGGCAATGGTGTCCTGCTCAGCTCAAGCCACATCATGGATCTCGAAACGCGTGAGACTCAACTGAGCGGTTCGTGGTTACTCCTATTGGACAAGAAAGGAACGAACCCAACACTTTCTACATACCGTGTTAAAGCAACAAACGCACTCAATGAATCCAATGGCGACCCGGTCATCTATAACAGCAAAGTACTTGGCGACCTACCACCTGAAGTGCATTTGCAGAGTGACCTACCTTCGACAATGGATCTCCCTCTGGATGTTTCCCTAGACATTGAAATGAGGGCCGCTGATCCTGATTTCGGACTGGTCTCTCTTGTCGCTATCGCAAAATTAGCTAGCGGCAATTCCATCCAAGATAAAAAAACGGTTTTCGAAAAAATTTGCTTCAAGTCGTCTGAGGGTACAACCGGGCAAGTGGTAAAGAATTTTACCTTCAATCCATCTGAGCACGATTTGAAAGTCGGAGATATTATCCAGTTTCGTGCAATCGCAACGGACAATCGATGCAAGGTTGGGGAGGATACACCCGAACCGAATCAATCCAGTTCAACGCCGCTTGAAATCCATGTTGTAGCAGCATCCACCCCCCCCGCCCAAAAAGACAAAAATCCTGGCGAAAGAAAAGACGACAAAAAACCAGACCTAGTTCAAAACGGAAAAAAAACCAATAAAGAAAACCAGCCAACTAAGCCAGATGCAAAACCCAATGAGGACGCAAAGTCCGACGATCAAGTTGAAAAACTTGATGCCAATAAATCGAATGGTCAAGAAAAATCAAACGACAAACAGAAAGACAATAACGGAGACAAAAAAGACGAAAACGCCAAGAAGAATAAGTCGCAAGAAAAGGGTTCTGGCCAAGGCCAATCTGGTTCCGATAGTGAACCCTCAGATCCTGAGAATTCGAATGAAGGAGACGCTTCAGCAAACCAAAAGAATGGAAGCAAAGCTAAGAGCAACAGTCAAACAAATGGCCAGCAATCGTTGCGGAGCCAAGAAAAGGACTGGAGTAAACCTGAAGATGACGCCGAAACATTCCAACGAATTGACCAATTAAGAAAAGAGCGCGAAGAACAGGAAAAAAACGAGAAGCAAGCTGGAGAGAAGCAAGCTGGAGAGAAGCAAGCCGGAGAGAAGCAAGCCGGAGAGAAGCAAGCCGGAGAGAAGCAAGCCGGAGAGAAGCAAGCCGGAGAGA
>CAMDKL010000136.1 GCA_945900945.1 Pirellula staleyi DSM 6068 | reverse complement strand
ACTATACTATTTTCAATTATGCAAAGCCTTTGTGGCAAAGTAATTCTGTTTATGGACAAAGTATCTTTGGAATGGTAAATGGTCTTTTACCTTGTGGATTTGTATATATGGCTTTGGTTGGGTCATTAGCTAAAGAGAGAGCAGTTGTTTCATGCCCAAGTCGTTGTATGAGTGATCGAGGCGTTTTCGAGTAGGGTTTAAATAGTCGTGGTTCCCTCCGCAACCGCAATTGAAGGCAACGTCTCGCGTTACGACAACGCGAATGCCCCATTTCGTATCGGTTCCACCTGTATTGCGAAGATCCTCGACCGAATGGCAACGCTGCGGAGTGATATCCAATTTTGTTCCCTTGGTTTGCCTCAGCGATCGAAATTTGACTATTGCCCCTGTCTAGGATGCAAAAGGTGCCTAGTCGGTAGGTGCCTGGCACCTACCGACTGAAGCACCTACCGACTGTAGGCATGGACACACGATTCGGCGTTTTTTCATGGGATGTTTCTCATGGCCTGCTAACGCCCAATTGTCCAGGCACGATCCAGATGTTGCGGAACACCACTGGGTTGCCGTGGTCTTGCAGAAAGATAGGTCCTTCGGCACCGTCTAAGGGCTTGGAGATCGGTGCGGAGGTCGTGAAATCCTTGGCGAGTTCCACATTCTCGTGCACGGTCACTCCATTAAGCCGGACCGTGATACGAGGCCAAGCCTCGCGTTTTCCGGAAGCATTGAATTTGGCCGCAGTGAACTCGACGTCATAAGTCTGCCATGCGAGTGGCGGTAGACACATGTTGATCCGAGGTTTGGAAATCGAGTAGATGCCGCCGCACTCATTGTCATTCCCGTTGCGTCCGAACGAATCTAGGATCTGGGTTTCCCAGCGTCCGTTGAAATAGATGCCGCTGTTGCCCCGTTGCTGGCCGCTTGCCGTGGGTTTGTATGGCGTGCGGAACTCCCCGTGCAGCCTGTAGTCGCTGAAGTGTCGCTTGCTGGAGCATCCGGTGGCGAGCAGGTATCCGTTTTCCATTTTCCCGTTTTCCCAGTTGTCCGCCGATGACCCGTCGAAGAGAACCACGGCACCGTCAGGTGGCTTGGTACCAAGCGTAGGGCTGTGTCGTTCGATGCGCGCGAGTTTGTGTTTAGCGCCGTCAGCGGTTGTTACAGAAAGCAGGGCGTCGGCGAACGTGGCAGTGATTTTGCCCGAGTCATCCGCGAATTCGACGAACTCACTTTTGCGCCCGCCCTTCAGCAGAGTGCGCGACTTGCCGGGTTCCCATCCCTCGCCGGGCTGGCCGCCATCGAGGATGTAAACGTCGAAACGCCCACTGCCCAGCGCTACCACCTGAGCTCCCATCGCCGTCCCGGGTTCGGCGCCACGGTATTCGCCCTGGGTTGCAAAATCGGGGTCTTCACGAAGCGCGGATTCGGGGTCGGTCCAAGTCTTGTGGTCCGTTTTTTGAGCCGCGTTGGCCGGAAGAATCGCCAGCAGGACGCATGCGTAGTAAGGTAGGAAAGGAATATTCATGAGTGAGAGGCTTTCATTATCAGGCTTGTTTCCAAAGGTCTTCGCCATAGTTCCAGCCTTCTCGGGCGGGTTTCCTAACGAAGGCGGTTAGCTCCGGGTGGTTGATGACGCGGCCAGACTTGGCATCCCATTCGATGCGAGTGTTGAAGCGCTGGGCCAGCTCGTCTAATAGGATAATCTCGGTAAGCTTGGCAGGGTAGTCGAAGTGCTTGCCACCCATGATCGGCCCATCGTTTCGGCAGAAAACCTGACTGACATCGCCGATCACTCCAGCTCGCACCGCTTCGACTGCAATACCTTGCTCCGGGTTGAAGAAGGTGACGAGGGCGTTGCCCCTGGCTATGATGTAAAAGGCCGTTGGCCATGGTTTTTGGCAAACGGCCACGATCCATTTTCGCATCAATCCCAAACGTATTGCTCCTCGAATTCTATCCCGTAGCGGTTCAGAAACTCGCGGTATTCATCTTGAAATGACTTCGCCCGGTGATGGTCTTCCTGATTTTCTATGATGCCGCCAACAACGACAAACGGCGAACCCATGTCGCGTCACAATGCGTCAGGGGTCACCACGTTCTTCAATCGCTGGGCAGATGGTTGTTAACGGGGGAACAGTTGCAGACGGCCACCCCCCTCGAACTCTCTAGATTACACCTCCACCTTTAAAAATAAGGGCACGTTCAATGTCACCGGCGGCGTATTGCTTAAGTTGTACAGTAACCAGCCATCTACGTCGTATCGCACGGCTGATATGGGAACGATTTATTGATTCCGGCGGATTTGTGAAAATTAGAAGCGGCGTGCTGCTCGACAATACTGGCGCAACGCTCGAGATAGATGGCACCGCAAATTGGATACTGGACGCCGGACTCCGGTTGGGTCGTTGTTGGCTTCCCGTAATCGTTGTACCCTAGGCAAGCGTCAATCCAAACACAACACTATAGAGAATTGTCGCTGGCTGCTGGCGTTTTAATCAGGGACACTTTTTTGACAAACCGGCGGAAACCAACGAGAACCCGGTTGCACAAATCTAAAACTGAGATAGTTACCCGTGCGTCTCCACAAGACATTCAAGAGGAAAGACCCGATGCGAATAGTTTGTTTAGTGGCTCTGTGTTGGGTTTCGTGCTTGTCCGATTCCGGTACCACTTCCGAACCCGACCAGACAACGGTCGTTAAGCAGATCTTCACTGCCGTTGGTGGCGAGGACAAACTGCTCCGACTGTTCCGCACCCGCGAGACGGTTAACGTCAGCTCGGATCCAGAGAAAAAAGTGCCCGATCGGGTATCCGTCTATGAGCCCCCAAAGTATTGGTGGACTGGCAAGAATGAGCGAGTTAAGAATGAGGCAAAGCCGGATGAGCCAGCTACGTTTCTGGTTTGGGCGTGGACGCTTGGGATACTGACAGACCCGGCGTCCAAATTGGAGGTACTCCCGGATGTCGTTGAGTCAAACAGGCCTGCTAACGGGCTGCGAGTAAGCGGGACGGTGACCCCGCCGATGGATCTCTATTTCGACAAGGCCGAGAGCCGCTTGGTCCGTATTGATTGGCGCAGCGACATCCACCGCTTCAGCGATTGGAAAGAATTCGACGGAGTGAAGTACCCGGCGAAATGCGCCGGATTTAAGAAGGGCACAGGGCAGCCCTGGTATTTCAGCGAGATCATCGAACTGGAACGACTCAAGGATCTGCCCGAGGGCCTCAAGCGTAGGTAGAGCCGAAATCGGGTAAAGATGCGTTTTACCAGGCACCCTCGCCATTTTGGAAGTCGGTGGCTCAATGTGTCTTGGTTCACCGACAGGAGGGTCAGGAATATTTTGGATCTCCAATTTCTCCGTGCGTTGGCATCGATTCGAGGGGCTGCAAAGGCGATTGCTCCCGAGCACCAGGCCAAGATTATTGAACACCCTAAAGGCAACTGGAATCAAGGTCGGCCTACTGATCCATTTTGGCAATCCGAAACTCGAAACCAAACGCTTCACACGACACAAATGAATCTATCAGCGAATTGAAATCATCCTGTACATCCTGTCCGTCCATGTTCATTCATTTTGTTCATGAATCTTTGAAATTCTTCTTTCATCCGCTAGCTACGGCGCCCCAAACGATGAAGGGTTCTGCACCGGATAAGATTGCATCGGGTAGGAGCGTGTCGGGCGATTCATGCGAAGCATCTTCCGAACGAAACAAGGCTGCGTCTTCCGCACCAGCATAAGCGACATCGATATCGGTCAGCGACGGTTGGACATGCCAGATTCGAGTCCAGGGGCGAAGCTTTCATATGGTAAATCTTCCAGCCAGCAAACAGCGGCCCTTCGCCGTGCCAACCAGTACGCGTACTCCGCTCATCGATTTTCGCCAAGATTACGAGCCAACCCCAGTTCTACAATTTTACACATTCCGAGTGTGTTGTTGTCGTTTGGCAGGCTTAAATGATAATCTTATTTACGACGTGCGCTTCCTCGACACCTGTCAAACGCTGGTCGAGACCTTGGGATCGAAAGGTCAGGCGGCGGTGATCGATTCCGAGTTGGTGCAGGATGGTGGCATTCAGGTCATTGATGTGTACCGCGTCGTCCTCAAATCGTGTCGTTCGCTGGCCATTTTGATCGACAATGTTGTAGCTGTATTCGTCCGTCCTGCCGTGCTCGATGCCTCCCTTGATTCCTCCGCCAGCCAGCCAAGCGGTAAAGCACCGAGGATGATGATCGCGTCCATAATCGGTGGCAGTCTGCTTTCCCTGGCTATAGACGGTGCGTCCAAACTCTCCAGAGCAGACAACCAGCGTATCTTCAAGCATCCCTCGCATCTTAAGATCCTGAATGAGAGCAGCCAAGGGTTGATCGACATCCTTGCATTGGCCCCGCATTTTCGCAGGAAGGGTGCTGTGATGATCCCAGCCGCGATGAAAGACTTGCACGAATCGAACTCCCCGTTCTGCCATCCGCCTGGCGAGCAAGCAGTTTCGTGCAAAAGAACCTGACTTTTCGACTTCGGGACCGTACAACTTCTTGACCGAGTCGGGCTCGTCTCGAAGATCGGTCAGCTCCGGTACCGAGACTTGCATGCGGAATGCCATCTCCTGTTGCGCAATCGTCGTCTGAATCTCGGGATCGCCGATGTCGGCCGCGTGTTTGTGATTGAGGTGAGTCACCAGTTCAAGCATCTTATTCCGGCTGGTGCGGGTAACACCGGAAGGGTTCGAGAGAAAAAGCACCGGATCACCTGCAGATTGGAAGGCTACTCCCTGATACTTGGAAGGCAAAAATCCTGTGCCCCAAAGGCGGCTGTATAGGGCCTGAACGTTTTGCTGGTCGCCGGACCAAAATGCCGAATTGAGCACGATGAAGTCTGGCAGATTGCTGTTGAGCGATCCCAGCCCGTAGCTCAACCAGGCGCCCAAGCTCGGTTTGCCCTGAATTTGCGATCCGGTACATATCTGGGTCTTGGCTTCATCGTGATTGATCGCCTCCGTGCGCATCGACTTGATAAAGCACAAGTCATCCACCACAGTTGATAAGTGCGGCAGCAACTCGCTTAGGTACCTGCCGCAACTACCGTGTTGTGCGAATTTGAAGATGGACGGCTGGATTAATTTCTCCTTGCCCTCGGTCATGGCTGTTACGCGCTGGCCGTCGCGGACCTCGTCGGGCAGAGGCTGCTTGTCTTTCGCTTCCAGTCCCGGTTTGTAGTCATACAATTCGATTTGGCTGGGTGCGCCACCCATAAACAAAAAGATAACTCGCTTGGCGCGAGGTGGGAAATTCGGCAGACCTGGAACCGACGCAGAAGCATGCTTGGAGATCAAAGAACCAAGCACGGCGGCACCTAACCCCATGCTGGTGTGGTTCAAGAACTGACGCCGAGATTGCAACCAATGGTATTGATCGAGGGGGATATTAGACATAGTTTATTACTCGCGTGTCTTGGCTGCATCGAGATTGAATAGGGAATTGACCAACATTGTAAACGCAGCCAGTTCGATACGTTGCGCATCGCTTGACAGAGTCAAATCGGAGGTCATCGACCGTGCTGCGTCCACGTCCTCCCGATAGACTGAACGAAATCCTTCCAGGCCAACTCGCAATTCCGCACGTTCATCGGCATCCGGTAGGTGTGACGTGATCGACTCGAATGCGATGCCAAGGCGTTCAGCCTCGCTCTGATCCGGCGTCCCTAGCACTTGTTGCGCGAGATGCCGAGCAGATTCGAAATATTGGCTCTCGTTCATCATCATCAGTGCTTGTACCGGCGTATTGGTCCGTTCTCGTCGCGAAGTACAACTTTCTCGAGTGGGAGCGTCGAAGATGGTCATCTGAGGCGGCGGCATGGCACGTTTCCAGAACGTGTAAAAGCTTCGCCGGTAGATCTTGTCCCCTGTATCCTCCTTGAAGGAATAGGTGGAGGACGAGACCATGGAAACGGTTTTCCACAGGTCGGCGGGCTGGGGTGGCTTCACGCTTTTTCCGTACATCGCGTTGTTCAGCCGACCGCTGATGGCTAGGATTTGATCGCGAATCACTTCAGAATCCAATCGAATGCGAGAGCCGCGGGCAAGCAGCCGGTTTTCCGCATCGGCTAGATATTCGGTGGGTGAAACGCGAGAAGATTGCTGGTACGTCCGCGACATCACCATCGATTGGACGAGCGACTTGACGTCCCAGTTGGAGTCGACAAATGCACTGGTCAAGTCGTCCAACAATTCTGGATGACTGGGGAAATCGCCCTGCGAGCCGAAATCTTCGGAGGTCTTCACGAGTCCCACTCCAAAAAACTGCTGCCAGAACCGATTCACCGTCACGCGGGCCGTCAACGGGTGACGCTTGTCAGTCACCCACCGCGCCAGGTCGAGGCGCGTCTTCAGATTGCCGCTAGACTTTAGTGGAGGCAGAAATGCTGGCGTGTTCCTAGACACCTCTTCGCCAGGCTGATCGTAGGCACCGCGCTTGAGAATGTAGGCCGGCCGCACATCCTTTCGTTCCTTCATCACCAGAGCGATAGGAACGCTGCGTTCGAGTTCGTCTCGCGCAGTCTGCAGACGACGCAACTCCACTTCCTTTTGCTTTAACTGCCCAGACAGCGCGCTGGTCTGGTCGGTTGCTCCGTCGCCGGCCTTGTCCGACTTGCCCTCGGCTAGATGATCCTTGAGCGATTGTTTCAAATGGTCGACCTCTTGCTTGATCCCCGAGAGTTTTGACTCGAACTCACTCAAGCTGATCGCTTGCTCCGGCGTCGGCAGCAACAAGATTGGAGGTTGCTGTTCGCGGCCCGGCGTCTCGGGATCGCCGTCGATATTGTTAAAGAAAGCAAAGAGCTGGTAGAAATCTTTCTGCTTCACTGGATCGTATTTGTGGTCATGACAAACGGCACACTCCAGCGTCATCCCCAGAAACACCGTACCAAAGGCAGACACCTGGTCCACGACATTGCGAGTGTAACTCTCCAGCGGAGGATTGGTCCCTCTGTCCATCACCATATGCAGGCGATTGTAGCCCGATGCAATCTGCTGGTCGAGCGTCGGATTTTCCAACAAGTCCCCTGCGAGCTGATTGGTTGCAAACTGGTCAAAAGGCATGTTCGCATTGAATGCCCGAATCACCCAGTCGCGATATTGCGACAGCTCGCGATAATGGTCGTGATGCATTCCATTGGTGTCCGCAAATCGCACCAGATCCAACCAGTAGCGAGCCATATGCTCGCCATATTGTGGCGTTGACAACAGCCGTTCGACTAAACTACTGAATGCATCCGGTGCGTCATCGTGTTCAAATTGGTGAATCTCCTCGCGTGTAGGAGGCAACCCCGTTAGATCTAATGTGACGCGCCGAATCAACGTCCTCTTGTCGGCTGGAGGCTGGGGCTTTAGCCGTTTCTTTTCCAAAGCTGCAAGGACAAACTGGTCCATCCGGCTTGCGAGCCAACCGCTATTTTCGACTGAGGGCAAACCCTGAGGACGAAGTGGCTCATACGACCAATAATTTTCGTACGCTGCCCCTTGCTGAATCCATAATCGAACCCGTTCTCGCTGCGCATCGGTAAGAGGCTTTTGAACCGAGTCAGGAGGCGGCATTTTCAGCGATGGGTCGTCCGTGGTCAGCCGTTTCCAAAGTTCGCTGGAATCCGGATCGGCCGGCCTAAGCACTTGGTGACCATCGCGCACATGAAACGGACTCAAATCGCCATCGGCAATGTCCAGCCGCAATTCCGCCTCCCGCTTCGAATCATCTGGACCGTGACAAGCAAAGCAGCGGTCGGATAACAGCGGTCGAATATCCCTCTTGTACAAAACATCATCTTCTGCAGCTAGCAAGAAAACCGACGATAGGATCACCGGCAATGCTAGAATATTGGCTTTTGTTCGCATCACTTCCCCTTAAACTAGAGGGATGTTTCTATCGCACGTTTCGAGAAAACGGGACGGAAATCACCCGTGGCAGGAGCTCTATTCTACTTGAAAGTCTGGATTGAGACAACGAATCGCCAAAAAGGTACATTCTCCTCGCATTGCGTATTCGACTGATGAATCAAAAGAAAATTCTGAGTACGACATGTCGCAGGAATATTTCCGTTTCATGTTCACCGAGGGTGCCGAACCGACGAACAATCACAGAGTACAACAAGAACAGCTGTCTTGATGTCCGGGCTACACGCGATCTCGCGTTCACAACATGAGCAGCGGTGGAACATTCCACTTGCCGGCGAACCAAGGCACACTGAGCCACCGACTTCCAAACACAACTTGGTCAATCGATTAAGATTGCGATTAATACGTAACCGTTCAAGGCCGAGGGCCGTGAATGGTTACAATAGAAAATGCTAAATGGAACCAATGGCATGGCGCTGAGTTTAATTCCCGAAAAGAGAAAATTTAGATGACAAAACAGAATCTGCTTCTGACCATCTCAGTTGTGTTGATGGGTTTGTATCCTTTTTTCTTTGCTTCGGGTGCAGAGTTACCGCTGCAGAAAAGCGCCGCATCACTTCGCCGTCCGAATATTCTTTTCATCCTTGTAGACGACCAATCACCCTTCGACTTTAAATTTTACGATCCCAATTCGTCGCTCCAGTCGCCAAACATCGATAGACTCGCTGCTCAAGGCATGGTTTTGGATGCGGCACATCACATGGGTGCTTTCGTGGGAGCGGTCTGCACGCCGTCACGCCACATGATTATGTGCGGTCGAACGGTGTGGCATTTGCCGATCTCGCCTGAAGCAGGAAAATACTGCCCCCCGAACCTGGAACAAAACACGTTGGCCGCTGTGTTCAATCGAGCGGGTTACGACACCATGCGCACCTGCAAGGTTGGCAACTCCTACGAGGGAGCAAACAAACAGTTCACGGTGCGACATGACGCTGGCAAGCGTGGTGGCACAGATGAAAGCGGCAGCCCGTGGCATGGCGATCAGGTGATGAATTACCTGACTCAGCGCGAGGCATCGAAAGATGTCGATCCGTTCCTTATCTATTTTGGCTTCTCCCATCCGCATGACACCCGCGATGGACGCCCCGAGCTACTGGAAAAATACGGTGCCGTAAATCATACGGATCAATCCACTCTCCCTGACTCAAACCCTAAACAGCCCGCATTGCCAATCAACTATCTACCGGCGCACCCGTTTCCACATGGCCATCCCGGCCTGCGGGATGAAACCACCGTTAGTGGCGTATGGGCAAAGCGCGACGAGCGGACGATTCGCAATGAGCTTGGCCGCGAGTTCGCATGTAGCGAGTCAATCGACATTCAAGTTGGTCGCGTACTGACCAAGCTAGAAGCCATGGGCGAATTAGAAAACACCTACATCTTTTACACAGCGGATCACGGCATAGCGATTGGTCGCCACGGATTGCAGGGAAAACAAAACCTTTATGAACACACTTGGCGAGTGCCTTTCATTGTAAAAGGACCAGGCATCAAGCCGGGTAGCCGCGCTCCAGGAAATATTTACTTATTGGATACCGTTGCCACACTTTGCGACCTTGCCGGCATCCCTGCGCCGGAGAGCAATGAAGGCCTCAGTTTCAAACCTGTGCTCGAAGGCAAGCAAACTACCATGCGAGAAGTCCTCTACGGTATCTACTCAGGCGGTACGAAACCGGGGATGCGATGCGTGAAAAGGGGGGACTGGAAGCTGATCAAGTACGACGTCCTCGATGGCACCGTTCATGAAACGCAGCTTTTCAACCTGGCTAATAACCCTAACGAATTCTTAACCGAGCACGGCAAAAAAGACTCAGCCCTGACAAACTTAGCCAGGGATCCGAAATACGCGGGCAAGCTCGCTGAAATGGAAAAACTACTTCTTAGCGAGATGCGCCGACTCAATGATCCCTACCGACTTTGGAACCAGCCGGATGATGGGCTCACGCCTCCGAAGGCTGGCAAGCGAGAAAAAGCAAAAGCGAAGTGATTCTGCCCCACAATCTCGTTTCTACTTAAGCAACGAAAGTGGATTCACACGGGTCGTGAGAGGCAGGTCAACTGGACCTCCCAATCGATGCGATTCGAATACCGCAGCGATCATTTCGATAATGGATCGAGAATCTTCGGCGGAACACTTTGTCGGCTTTCGCTGTTCGATGCAGCTGATTAAATCGACCATTGCAGCAACATGGCCCCCTTCATAGGTACCATCTTTTCTTGGCTCAGGCTTGCCGATGCCAGCTGAAGAGATTGGCTCCCAATTCTTGCCGCTTCGACCTGGAGACCAACTGCTGTCCCGAAGAATATACGCGGTTGCGAGATAGCCACTCTCCATCTCGATAATCCCCTTGGAGCCAAAAACTTGGATCGCAAATCGGGTGGGTTTGCCTGCCACGTTACGGCGCGACGCAAAATGGCCGACGGCTCCGTTGGCAAACGCATAGCGAGCTTGCACATTGTCGCCTGCAAGCATACCGATTCCTTCAGCCCCTTGGACAACATGGACTTTGGTAACGGGATGACCATCCTGGGTAACGACCGACGTACAAGAAATGGGGTTGCCGCCTGCAAGTGATCGCATGAGTCCGAACACGTGCGAACCGAGTACCCATAAATCTTCAGCTCCACCACGACGGTCTTCTTTACCACGAGCTCTCAGTTCGAGTACCTCGCCAATCTCGTCATGCTCAATCAAAGACTTCACCCTATCTAGGACCGGTGAGTACTGACTGATGTGGGCAATGCCGAACTGCAGGTGCCGCATCTCAAGGTCACGAATGATGTCATCGCATTCCTCTAGTGTCCGACAGAACGGTTTCTCCATGTAAATGTGACAACCAGCCTGAGTCGCGGCCTTGAGCATGGTGTGATGCTGATCGATCCATCTTGGGCAGATTGCGACGATGTCGAGCTTTTCTCGAACGAACATTTCACGATAGTCAGCGTAGACTGTTTTTGCATTCGTCCGTTTTTGTGCTTCTGTTCTGCCACTCTCCTGGGCGTCGGCGAGGGCCACAATCTCGACGTCGGAAAGCTTCGAACACGCGACGTCGACTCCGTGCCCATAATCCCCTTTGCCGGTCGCACCAATGATGCCGATTCGATATTTTTTGGCCATGCCGTCTGTTCCTTACAAGAAATGAATTCTAAGCGATACGGGGCGGATGTGTTTGCTTTTCGATCCCTCTGTCTAGAACGCCAAAGCGGTGTAGAGTGGGGACGAGTGTCCTATTTTTTTAGCTTTTGGCGAATGCGTTCGGCCATGCGTTCGAGATCAACGTCCTTTGTGAGATCCTCTTCCGTTTTTTTGCAAGCGTGCATGACGGTAGTATGGTCGCGACCTCCGAAATACTCACCTATATTTTGAAAGGAAACATCCGTCCACTGACGCATCATGAGCATTGCAAGGCCACGAGCACGCACAACACTTGATTTGCGTCCAGGGCCTCGCATCAGCTCCATCGTGATTTGCATCTCTCGGGCTACTGCTTTCGCGATATCCGAAGTGGATGGCGCCTTCGCAATTTGCGAGACGACAAGCTTGTCAATGAGACGTTCGGATTCTTTCTTGGTCCGGCCTGGTGCCACACGGTCGTGGTGCGACCAGCGTATGAGTATACCTCGCAGCTGCAACGGGGACATCCCATCTTGCAATTGTGATCCGATCGAGTCTAGGTCTTGATCGCTGATTTCAATTTGGGAACTAGCAGCCAATAGCCGCAGCATTTCGAATCGACTTATGCGAGAAGGAAGGGAAACGGGCAGGCTGTGGCCGCCATTGAGACGGCTCGATAACGACAATCGGAATTTGGGGACAAGGGTTGCGAGCTCCGTGGCTGTGGCGATGATTGCTCCACCAGCGTTGGTCAAATGCTCAATCGTTGACACCATTTCGTCCTGTGCCGCAGGCTTGGTCGCCAGCTCGTGAATATTATCAACGACCAAGCAGCTGCACTGCCGATGAAGCTGGCGAAATCGTTCCATGTCATCCGCTTCAATCGCACGTGTAAAGGCTTTGGCAAAGTCCGATCCGCTCGTCAAGGTGACCGTTCGGCTGCTGGATTCGTTGGTCCATCTAGCCGCGATTGTCAGTGCCAACGCGGTTTTGCCTGCCCCGCTTGGTCCATAAAGGTAAAGGGGGGATCGCGAAATGAGTTGTTCGATTCCGAGTGGAGCGAGGCATTCAACAACAAGTTGATTTTCGGGACCAGCAACGAAGACGTCTAGGAGCGGCGTTGCACCGATGAGACTTGCAAAGGAACCTTTACGCATCCGTGGCTGCTGTAACGCAATGACTGTAAGCGAATTACTGAGCAAATTCATCGGTGCCGCATTTGGAAAGCTTCTAAGCAGAATGCGTTATTCTGCGGTATCTAAGTAGGGATCCTGTCCCATTTCCCGTTGAATCTTAGTTCGTTCCTTCTCATGGTGCAGCAATGCCATCCGATCTCGGAAGTGTTTCCGCTCAACTTTTCGCTGAGCCGCTTTGAATTGTGCTGCTTGTCGGCTGAGTGAGCCACCCGACATTCCTTTGGACTTCAGTTTTTCCGCAGGTTTCGTTCCTAACCCATTCCTAAGAATATCATCGTCCATGGACAAATACTGCCGGTAAGTCCCGGGGTCACCCTGCCGGCCACAACGCCCGATCAATTGCCGGTCGATCCTCGCGGCGTCGTGTAGCTCGGTACAAATCACCATCATCCCACCGATCTCGCGAACGTCATTTTCAAGCTTAATATCGGTACCGCGACCAGCCATATTGGTTGCGACCGTGATTTGTCCGTAACGCCCGGCATTGGATACAATTTCAGCTTCTCGCTCTATTTCATGGGCGTTGAGAACCTGAACCTGGACGTTGGCTTTGCGCAGCATGTCAGCCAAAATAGCGGATTTGTCGATGGAGCGAGTTCCGATCAGTACTGGTCGCCCCTGTTCATGGACCTTAAGGACTTCTTGGACGATGGTTTGGAATTTTTCCGTCATGTCGCGACAAACTATGTCGGGGAGTCGTTCCCGTTTAGGTGGGCGATTGGTGGGGACTTGTACCACAGGAGTTTTGTAAATGCGACGAAGTTCGCTGGCACTGGTTGCGGCAGTACCTGTCATTCCAGCCAAGTAGCGATATCTCAAGAATAGATCCTGAACGGTAATTCGCGCTGCTTGTCCTGTCGGAACAGTAACTTCTATTTTTTCCTTCGCTTCGATCGCTTGGTGAATACCGTCCCGCCACTTGCGTCCTTCTGCCAGTCGCCCGGTGAATTCATCGACGATGACAATTTCGCCGTCCACGACGACGTACTGCCGTTCCAGATGAAAATCGCGATGTACTTTGATACCGCGTTCGACGTACTCGTACAAATCGACTAGGGCTGCCAATCGAATCTCCTCGCTTCGAGGAATCGAACGCACGAATTGCCGTCCCTTGGACGTCAGCTCAATCTTGCGAGTATCCTCCTCGATGGTGAAGTGTTCCTTTAAGATAAAGGACGGAGCATGTTCAGAGGCCCACTTAAATGTAGAGATCACAACCTCACGCGATTCGTCGCCAAGCGATCCGATAATCAATGGCGTCCTTGCTTCATCTATCAAGATACTATCGGCTTCATCCACTAGGCAGAAATGCATACCGCGTTGAACGGGTTGCTCGCCAGCCGACGTCCAACGTTCTTGCGATCCGCTCCCGAGGAAGTCATCGATGGCACGTCCCTGAGCTCGCATGAGCAAACGATCGCGCAAAAAGTCGAAGCCAAACTCTTTGGCCGTCCCGTAGGTAATGTCGGCGGCATAGGCCTTTCGGCGTTGGTCTTGATCGAGTTGGGTTAGCACCGTGCCAACTCGCATACCGAGCAAATCATATATCGGCCTCATCCAATCGGCATCGCGTTCGGCCAAATAGTCATTGACGGTGGCAAGATGCGCGCCTTTTCCGAGCAACGAATGAAGAGCCAAAGGCAATGTGGCTGTCAGCGTCTTCCCCTCGCCTGTTTGCATCTCAGCGATGCATCCATGAAACAAACAAATTCCCCCGAGAATTTGTGCATCGTAGTGACGCATGTTGAGAGCCCGCCGTCCAGCCTCGCGTATCAGTGAGTAGATTTCAGGGAGCAAAGTCGCAAGAACCTCACCACTCTTGGATCGATAGACGAGCGAAAGTGCTTCCTTCCGCAACTGCGGTTCCGTCAGCTCGCGTCGATGGTTTTCCCATGCGTTCACGGCCCGGGTCTGATCAAGCCATTGATTGATTTTGAATTGAGCAACACCAGGTAGGGACCAGCCTGAGGACACATGCGGCCGGCTAGGCAAATGCAGTTTGCGATCGCCACCGGATTGGGCGCTGCCGGGTAGGGTTGGTTTGTCTGGTGCAGGATCAATCAAACTGGACATGGATTGTTCGTTGTTGGTCCCGCATACCGGGCGGGGGTTTTGTTCTGAAACGGTTCGAAGGTTGTGCGAGTCTGGCATCGAGCGACCAAGGTGCTAGAGGTTTGCCGACTACACCCGTTCCTATTGTAAGCATCGCGGGCGAATCCGTCTGATGTTTCGTTCTCGCATTGGAGCCAAACCGCTTGGGTTCAAGCTTTTTGCACGCGAAAATCCGGCTGAGGCAGTTTGGGGAGACTGCGAAGAATGTACCGCAAGTTCTCATTTATCCTCAGATTCCCGCGAATCCTGTCGATCCAATTATGCGAACGGTACGCAAGCCATCGCTTAGCGAGAAAGAAATTATGAAAAAAAACCGAATTAAACTAACCCTCATCATTGCCTCCCTTTGTGGAACTAGTAGTTCCATGAATGCATTGGGGCAAGACTACTACTCTTCAGGTCCCGTCTCGAGCGTTGGTCGCATCGGTGATGGCGGCGGACAAGAATCGGAAACTGAGGACGCACTCGAACAAGACGCTCGACCAGCAGCCTTTCGTTCGAATGTCGTCACAGATAATGGGATAGGCGAAGCCTATTCCAGCAATGGAATGAGATTTGCCTCCTACGATTCAGCCGAAGTTAGCACCGCCGAAAAAGTCGGTTCATGCGGAGCTGCTCCGCGTGGCAATTCGGCAAGCCGTATTGGTTATTCCAATCGTTCCTCCGGCTGGTTCGAAAGTGAAACCCTCCTCTGGTGGCCCAAGGCTGTCGGCGGTGGACCGCTAGTCGTCGGGGGGAACAACACATCGGTGCTTCCAACAACTCCATTGGCTGGCGGTCCCAACAATCTAATTGGCAATGACTTGCTAGTGGGAATGAGGCTTAACCTCGGTGTTTGGACAGATTGCAATCAAAACTTCGGCGTTGGAGCTCGCGGATGGGGAATTCTCTCCGATGGACCGAATAAAACCTATACGAATGGTGGCAATTCGACCGGAATACCCTTTTTTAACACATCGATAGGCGCGTCGGATACTTTCCTCGTAAACGTGAGTGCTGGCGTAAACGGTGCCAATACAGGCACGATTCAAGTCAAGAGCGACACCGATCTCATCGCAGGCGAATTGTACGGCCGAGCGTTGTTGGTGCGAGACGGTACCAGTCGTGTCGATCTTCTCGCTGGCTATACGTTTGTTCGACTAGATAGCGAACTTGGACTGACGAGCCAGTATACCGACGGGATTGTCAACACGATTCAAAACGGAACAGTGATTACTACTGCAGATTCTTTTGGGACGAAGAACCAGTTTCATGGCGGCCACCTTGGCTTACTGAACGAGGTTTCGAAAGGTCGCTTTACGTTCTCCGCAATGGGTAAAGTCGCGTTGGGTAACGTTCATCAATCGAGCAATATCATTGGTCAATATACCGCAGTTGCTCCCGGCGGGGCGAACACCGCCGCAGCCCATGGTTTGTTTGCTCAAAGCAGCAACATCGGGTCAATCAGTCGAGATCAATTCACATTCTTGCCTGAAGCAGGTGCCAAAATGAAATATCAACTCGGACGCGCACAGCTAGGAGTGGGTTATACATTGCTCGTGTTCCCAAGCGTTGCGATGGCAGGCGATCAAATCGATCGCAACGTCGACATCGGTAACGTCGGTGGAGCGATGTCTGCACCTGAAGCACGCCTTGTCACCGACACGTTTTTTCTGCACGGTCTAGACCTCGGCGTGACATTCAAGTTTTAAACTCGGAGCGTACCGTTCGAACATTTTTCAAATGCGTTCATCTCCTCATTCGGGGATGAACGCTTTTTTGCAACTCGGATCCGAAAAATCAAAATGGTTCCTAAACTAATAAATGATACAGGTATATGGTTGGATCGGTTTAGCAAAGTCCTAGAACGGTGGGAGTCGATTCTTATTCAAGTGGAAGCGGACTTCCGTCGTGGCGACTATTCTAACATTGCCGGACTGAGCGAGGTCGGAGTGGAAATCCACACGACGATTCAAGCCTGCAAAGACGAGCGGCGTCAATTGCTCCAACTTGCAACGCGTTTAGGTTACGGTGCGCACAGCCTCAAGGAATTGTCTGTCCAGTTAGACACGCAATGGCCCTCGCTTTGGACGCATCGAATCGCAAACCTTGAATTCCAGTTAAATCGAATCCAGCAATTGAGCATGGGACTGTGGGTTACGGCCTTTCAGTCCAAGTCCTTTGTCACTGAATTACTATCCATTCTTTCAACAGGCACGATGGAGAGGGCGACTTATTCGCCCAATGAATCCCACTCATTCGAAGGCGGTCTTCTCATTAACGAAGCTGCTTAGTGAAAGAGAATGATGGAGTGCCCCCGTCGATCGAAACACAGCCGCTACCAAAAAGCCGGCAGGAATTCATGCATGAGTTTATTTAGTGCAAATTAAGGTTCGGCAAACGCACTGCGTGTCAATCAGCTCCGTTTACAGGTAGTCAGTAACAACATTGCTAACGTCAACAACCCTGGGTATCTTCGTCAGGAGTTGGTCCAAGCCCCTGAACTCGGTTACCAATCCGGCCAACTCATCATTGACCAGGGTGTACAGGCAGTTGGGATTCAACAAAAGCTCGACCACTTTGTGATCGATCGACTTCGGCAGACTCAAAGCCAACTCTCCTATCAGGAACAGATAGAAAGCACGAATAGCCAAATCGAGAGTCTGCTGAACGAGCTTACCGACATAGACTTCTCGTCCAATCTAAGTCGCTTTGCCAATGCCTTTCAAGATGTTGCAAACCAACCCGGTAGCGATTCCGTCCGTTCGGTAGCTATTTCCAGGGGGCAAGAGTTGGCAACTCAATTGAGAAGTCTATCAACGAGCGTTTCAAGCAACTTCCAAACGCGTCTCAGTCGCCTCGGAAATGCTGGATACTTTGGTTAACATCATCTAGTACGCGAAACCGATTGAGCCTATTCAACTATATTTGAGCAAAAGAAAGGTTGAGACCGTATGCATCTATGCATAAGTTTTCGAACAAATGAATGAACATGGATGGACAAGATGTACAGGATGTACAGGATGATTTCAGTTCGCGGATAGATTCACTTGTGTCGTGTGATTCGTTTGGTTTCGAGTTTCGGATTGCCAAAATGGATCAGTAGGCCGACCTTGATTCCAGTTGCCTTTAGGGTGTTAATAATCTGGGCCTGGTGCTCCGGAGCGATCGTCTTTAGGCAACCGGACAATAAAAACGTACCAACGAACCCACAGCAGTTCGAAAAATGCTAGCGAACCAATGGATTTGTCCGCAACGCTAAATGTCGTTTCCAATCGTGGATTTTCATATCGCTAGCGTTTTGCGAATTGCTTTAGCGCCCT
>CAMDKL010000135.1 GCA_945900945.1 Pirellula staleyi DSM 6068 | reverse complement strand
GATGGAGGCGGGGGGAATTGAACCCCCGTCCCGCGATACTTCCGATCCGGCCTCTACATGTTTAGCCAACTGTTGTTTGTCTCGCCCAACGCGTTCGTCGTCGACCGCGGTGCGTTGCGCCAGCCTCGAGCCTTTTTAACACTGAACGTGCGAGGCACGGCTCAATGCGATTCGGAATTGCGACAGGTATTCAAACGCCTCCGACGGGCCTCTGGTACCTGAGCTGCCAATATTAGGCTGCTAGTGCGAGGGTTTCCTCAGCAGTTACTTTTTGTAATCGGCTTTTAACGTGGCCAACCGATCAACCACGACATGCCACCAAGATCTTCAATTTATCCGGTCGATTCCAGATCGCCCCCGAATTCGCCCATACACCAATACAAACTATTCGATCGCACTGACGCATAAGCTGAAACTCATTCCTCGATCAAAACCCCAATTAAGTCTGTCTGGATCAAAAACAAGTTCCAGAAACCATTATCTCACTTGGGGCCTCCCTGGCTAGTCCCATTCCCTAAGAAAACTCAATCGACGGGATAACCACCCCTTGCTGATGGTCGGCAGGTTTAAATCCACCGCACGCCTAAATAATGACCTGGGCCTCAATGATATCTGCGTCGATCTCTGGGATCTCGAACGCCGAAACGCCCCCCCGCGACAGGAAAATATCATGCAATTGAGAATACAGATCGGCTGCCATCAAATTCATTAACGGTGTCGCCGCAATTATGCCAACACAAAAAAGCAAAAAACCGGCTGTACTTACCACCATACTTACCAATACGAACACGATTCCAACACCAACCGTCGTCAGTCCCATTTTTGAAACATACGAGCCGATCCATTTTAAGTCGGCTCCCTTCTGAAAATCATTTCCAAGCCCTGCGTGCATGACCGAAGCCATCATCGCAAGCAACGAAACACAATAGACGGCCACGGAAACAAGGCCGCCCGTAATGATGACAATGATTCCCGGTACATCGTTGTTGTTGTTGATCAAGAAACTTGACAACGCAAAGGTGATAACGACAGGAATACCAATGAATAGGATCAATGGAATTGTCCAGATAATGCTCCATAGGAATGGCCAAAGTCCTCGCATCAAATAGTCGGTAAATCGATCAGGATTGAAGTCCGGCCAGTGTTCACTTCTACCCCCACCTCTTGATTCAGCAACTTCCGCCTGGTAGCCAAATGTGACCAAACTACCAACCACAATGATCGAAGCTAGCTGGCAAACAAACATCCACAGCAAATTCATCGGCCAGTTGGGACTCTTGAATGGTGCCACAAGCATTCTTGTCAAGTCAAAGCATTTAATAGGACGGTAGAAACCTTCTGGGTACGCTTGATTGCCAACGTTGTTTGGCAATCGGTAATTCGCCTCCGTGCATGAAGCTGCAAAAGGGTCAATCGGTTGCATTTTCTACCTCGTTAAACTTAAAACTGGAATCGCTGATTGTGAATTCGACCGCAATGAATCGTTCTTGGACAATAAGTGGGTTACGGTAATTTAGTAGTTGTCTGAAGCGTTGAATTCGCATGGTCAAACAAGTCCGGCTGAGGACAGCCGGACCTATCAGGAAACGCAGATGCGTACAGGAAAGACTGCCTCCTAGCCAGTCCTCAGGCTCGCGAGGACGAGCATTCATCCAAAAGCTGAAATAGACTCCGCCAAGGTCGGCCGCTGCCACTATTTAGCGAAATCGCACACGAACGGGCGTTCGTAAAACCTGATTCACATTTCGCTTCTGTCATTTTGTGTGAGACATCCGCAGTCGCGCTCAACGCCAATCCTGGAATTTCGAATCCACGGTCGCCGCCCATTCCACAGCACTTTCCTTCGTGCGGTGTATGCACTTGCTCCGCACACGCATTCGCTACCGCGAACAATGGCGTCTCCCAGCCATGGCGATGGTTCGAACAAACCGAATGGACTGCTACGTTTGCAATTCTTTTGGCTATGGTGAGTTTAGGAAGCAGTTTCGCTGCCAATTCCGTCGAGTCCAAAATCGTCAACGTCTCAAGCCGGTGTTTGCGTACTTGATCCAAATAAGGCAAGCCGGTCTTCAGAAAGGATGTGCAAGAACCGAGATCGAGTACAACGGGTCGATCGCCATGTTGACTCCATTCCCAAATCGAGTCGAGCAATTCGTTTTGCTTTTGGAGGGCGACACCAGCATACCCCTTGGACGAGAACGCTTGGCCACAGCATTTGCCAGTTGCATTCCGAGGAATATGAACTGCAACGCCAGCTTTTGAACAGACACGTAACAGCGCATCGGCGGTTCCGCCCATCATTCGTGACATGCAGGTAGGCCAATAAATGAACTCCGATCCGTCAAAGTCGCTAACTAGCGATCGATCGATGGCAGCATGATCGGTCGACAGACCAGCGTGCCACTGCGGAAACCCCGAAAACACTTTGGCAAACAAGCCTGTGATCGAGCGTAACGCGGAATCACCGATTACACCGCTGGTTAGTCGTCCTGCTAGCAAACTCAGATGGACGGCCTGCTCGGCCATGCCAAAATGATTGCCAAGCACTGAAGCGACGGCAGAATCGACTCGCCCCGTCGAAGAGCTCCGAAGCTGTTTAATCAAATCGCCAGTATTGATTGCAACAGGACAATCGAGCGCGCACAAGCCATCCGTTGCACATGTGGCCTTTCCAGCAAATTCGTAGTCCCGATCCAATTGCTTAGCCAACTCGACCTTGCCGCTGGAAATCATTCGTTCGCGGGCGCGGCGAAGCACGATGCGTTGTCGTGGAGACAATGTAAAATCTCGGCTCGGGCAACGTGGCTCACACGCACCGCACTCAACGCATTTGTCGACGACATCCTCTACGACCGGTAGATCTTTGATATTCTCCAGGTGAAGTCTTGGCCGCGAGGTCAAAATCACGTCCGGATTCAGAAGTCCATTCGGATCAATCGCGTTTTTAAGGCGTCGCATGATCCCCAGTGCTTCGCTGCCCCACTCGGTTTCGACAAACGGAGCCATGTTTCGCCCGGTTCCATGCTCGGCTTTGAGTGCACCGTCGAATCGATGCACAACCAGATCTACCATATCATCGATGAACCTCGCATACTTGTCCGTATCAGCACTCGTGGCCATCGGTTGTGAAATAACAAAGTGCAAGTTACCGTCGCGAGCGTGACCAAAGATGATTCCATTCGCATACGCGTGCTTCACAAACATCGCTTGGAGTTCGACAACGGCAGCTCCAAGCCTCTCGAGGGGAAAGGTCACGTCTTCCAATATAGCCGCTTCGCCCCGACCGCGCACCGCTGCGACCGCAGGATACATTCCCTTGCGTAGCTTCCAGAGATAGGCTTGTTCTTTCTTATTCTGAGTAAACTCGATAGTGCTGATCGATTGGGCTCTTGGTTCAACTTGGGTCCGAAATGCATCGAGCTTTCTTGCCAGACCGTCCTTGTCTGCAGCTTGAAATTCGAACAACAATCCCATCAGTTTTTGATGTTCATCCAATCGTAGCGGTAGCTCAGCTGGCGCACCTTCTAAATTGCGAATCGATTCCATCGATGCGCGGTCCATGAACTCAACCGCGTCGCACTGGATATCGATCAGTTCAGGTATGATCTCGCATGCGGTATTGGAATCTGGAAAAAAGGCCAACGAAGTTGCTTTCTCAGGCAGCTCTGGCAACGTTGTCAATACCGCTTCAGAAATGAAGGCTAACGTCCCTTCGCCACCGATCAATAGATGAGATAGAATATCCAACGGACGTTCATGATCTACGAACGCATTGAGCGAATAGCCCACTGTGTTCTTCTGTTTGTACTTGCGTCGAATTTTGTCCAAAAGGAGCGGTGAACCAAGGATCTCTAACCTTAATTGAGAAAGCGTTTTGGCAATCGTCGATTGCTCTGCTTCAAAACGAGATGCTTCGTTCTGCAACGACGTGTCCCAGGCAGAACCATCTGGCAAAATAAAGCGAATCGAAACGAGCGTATGGTAAGCATTGTTGATCACTCCACAGCACATGCCGCTCGAGTTGTTCGAAAGTATTCCTCCCATCATGGCCGAATTGATCGACGAGGGATCGGGGCCGATTTTGCGGCCAAGTGGACGCAGCATGGCGTTGACGATTCCTCCAATTGCACCTCCTTGGACTCGCACCCGAGCACCCTGATCGAGCGGCTCTATTTTCCGCCAATGGCGACCAATGTCCACCAACCAGCCGTCGGTAACCGATTGACCAGACAGGCTTGTACCGCCCGCTCGAAACGTGATAGGCATCCTCGCTTCGCGCGAGGCCCTAAATATCGCTTGCACCTCGGACTCCGTTCGCGGTTGCATGACCGCTTGCGGAATCAAAAGATACGGACCGGCGTCATTTGCGAACGCATAGCGTTGCCAAAGCTCGCTGAGAATATCCTCACAAGGCGGATGGGAGGTCAGACTGATTGTGGATGTGTTTGTGGACAAGGAAACGTGTTAGAGTGTTAGAGGGTTGAAGTGTTGGAGAGTTGAAATGCTGAGTCGCGGGCGCTAGCCAGGATTATTCATGAACGTCGATCGTTTTGGATGGTAGTCATAGTTTCGTATCACGTTAAGTCGATTTGCAAACAAAGCAGACTGCTTTCGTAACCCGATGCGTAAGCGAGGGAATTCCTAGCAATCCCTCGCTTACGCATCGGTTTACGAATAATCCGCGCCTTGAGGGCTTTTTTGAATGCACGCCCGAATCGCAATAGGGCAGATTATAGCACGACGCGCCGGTTTTAACCTTTGGTGGGAATCGCAATTCCCATGTCCTTCATCAGCATTTTCATGTCCTCCCAGGCGAGCCTCTTCGCGTCGGGGTTTCGAAGCAGATAGGCAGGATGGTAGGTCACCAAGACTTTTGCGCCACGATACGAATGGAATTTGCCTCGCAAACGTCCCACGCTGTCTTGGCTGCCGAGAACGGCCCGAACGGCAACCGAACCCCAACAAACAATGTACTCGGGCTGTATCGTTTCAAGCTGATTTTCAAAGAATGGTCGGCAATTCTCAATTTCCGCGTCGGTGGGTGTTCGATTGTTGGGAGGTCTGCATTTGAGAGCGTTTACGATGTAAACCTCGTCGCGATTCAGCCCGCTGGCTATCAAAATCTTGTCCAGCAACTGACCTGCCGCTCCTACGAACGGTTCGCCAACTCGGTCTTCATCAGCGCCGGGTGCCTCTCCAAACATGACCACTCTCGCATCGACCGCACCAACTCCAAATACCGTCCGTTGTCGCCGACAAACAATCTCCTCGCATTTGCGGCACGCCATCACTCGCTCATTTAGCGAATCCAAAACTCCCTGACGATCGATAATCACCAAAGACGGCGAATTCCACTTGCCAAGGCTTTTACTGGTCGATTCTGGCTGATTTCTCGTCCGTTGGTCAATGCGCTTTTCCTCAACAGATTGTTGGTCGGGACCGCTTATTGCCGGTTGAACTTGGCCGGATTCGTTGACCGACGATGCCGAAATCAGTGTTTGCGGCTCGTATTCGTCGAAAAGCGTCGAGGAGTTTTCCTCCAGCCAAGCGGTCGCGTCAGCCAACGATTGGAGGCTAACGACTGGAACTTGAGAAATTCCACTCCTGTGCCAATGCTTCAAGAGCTGGGCACTGGCCGTTTTCCACTGGTTCCTTTGCATGTGTGCCTTTGCCTTGCAATCCATGTCAGCCCGGAATTGATACGAAATATCGACGAAACACCGGATTCTAGCAGGATGAGCGAAACTGAACACTCCCGTAACAGCGGACTTAAGACTAGGATACGCACCGATCCGTATTTCCACTATCTCTTGATTTTCCCTGTCCGCTCGATGCCAATTCCCCGCGTAGCCATTGTTGGCCGACCCAATGTCGGCAAAAGTTCACTCTTTAACTGGATAGCCGGTCGACGGCTGGCTATCGTCGAGGACACTGCGGGAGTGACTCGAGATCGGTTGACTACGTTGATCGAACATCGCGGCCATCATTTCGAACTTATCGATACCGGGGGAATGGGAATCATTGACGTCGACAACCTGACCGCCGATATCGAGGCCCAAATCGAAATCGCGATCGACGACGCTGATGTCTTGCTGTTTGTAGTCGACTCCAGAGCGGGCCTTTTACCCTTGGACCAAGAGGTTGCCGATCGGCTTCGTAAAATCAACAAGCCGATATTGTTGGTCGCGAACAAGACCGATAGTCCGTCGCTGGACACAAACGCCGACGAATTCCATCAGCTTGGGCGTGGCTGGTTGATCCGAGTCAGCGTTCATCAAAATCGAAACAAAGACGAATTGCTCGATTTGGTAACGCAACGCATTCCACAATTGGATGCAATGCCCACCGAAGTCGAACCGCCCATGATGAAGTTGGCGATCGTAGGTAAACGCAACGTTGGCAAGAGTACTTTCGTCAACACGCTCGTCAAAGCGGAACGCATGATCGTCAGCCAAGTACCTGGAACGACCCGCGATTGTGTTGACGTCATGTTCGACTTGGACGGCCATAAATTCATGGCAATGGACACACCGGGACTGCGACGAAACAAAAGCGTCAAGACAGATATAGACTGGTACGGAATGCATAGGGCGCAGCGCAGCATTCGTCGTGCGGACGTTGTGCTCATGTTCTTCGACTCCAAACAGCAGATGAGCAAAGTCGATAAACAACTCGCTCACTACATTGCAGACCAGTACAAACCATGCATTTTCGTAGTTAACAAGTGGGATTTGCTTGCTGGCCAAATGCCAACCGAACGATGGGTGCGGTACGTGCACGAAACCTTTCCGACAATGGCCTATTGCCCGATCGGTTTTATTACGGGCCAAACAGGGAAAAACGTCAAGGCGTTGTTGAACCACGCGCAAATGCTTTTCAAACAAGCGAACGAACGAATCTCGACGCATCAACTGAATAAACTAGTCAAGGTCGCATTAGAACGGCATGAACCGCCTTTGTTCCAGATGAAGCGTCCGAAGATCTACTATGCAACGCAAATAACGAGCCTGCCACCGACGATCATCTTAGTTTGCAACCAGCCGCAAGGGTTTTCCAAAACCTACCAGCGCTACTTGCTCACTTTCCTTCGGGACCATTTGCCATTCGGCGAAATCCCGATCAAACTTTACTTGCAACCGCGCGCTCGCGACGATGAGCGAGATGATTTGAACAAAGAACAGAAACAAAAGCGAGAAGACAACGATGCGATGTCTGCCGCCGATGCTGGCGAAAGTCTCGATGGAGAATTAGAGGATTTCGTCGATGAAGACGACGAGTTCGAAACAGGCGAAGAAGCCGATCTCGAATACGAATACAACGATGAAGAAAAAGAAGAGAAGTAGGGTGAGCTAGGACTTTCGACCAAGTATTCGGTCCATAGAGTCGGATGTTTGCCAGATCAAAGCCTCCGGATAATGTGTATAGGGATGGAAGTATTCGAAAGTCAGGAAACCGTCGTAGCCCACTTTACTGAGTTCTTCTGTAACCGCTGGCCAATTGGTTGTTCCATCTAGCAATGGGCGAAATGTTTCCAAGGAGTAGTCCGTCCCCTTCTTGGTGAACTCTTTGAGATGGACGTTCTTCGTCCGCTTGCCGAGTATTTGCACCCAATGTTCGGCGTGTTGAAACATCGAGATATTGCCGGTATCGAAATGGACTCGAACGGCAGGACTTTCGAAGCTATCGACGAAACTGTTTATTTCCATCGGTGTCATCAGGTAGCCATTGAAAAAGATGTTTTCGATATTTAAGCAGATCTTCAATTTTTCGGCCTCGCGAACTAATTGACCAATCGCTTGCTTGGCTCGCTGATCGCATACATCGTTCGGCACAGGTTCATGGTCGTCTCGCCACGGGATATGCACTGCGCCCGGAACCACCAATACGTTTTCGACGCCAAGATCATGCGCCGCTTGTCCTATTTTGCTCGCTAATTCCAAGCCCCGCGTTCGTTTGGCGGGATCATTCGACGTTAAGGGGTAGGGCCAAAAGAGAAAGGAACACAAACCGCTAATCTCTATTCCAATCTTGTCCGCCATTTTTCGAATCGCAACGTAATCTTGAGAATTAGCCTTGGGTGACAGGTCATTATCCAAATCGTAGTTTAGTTCGATGCCGTCGAAACCTGCATCCTTTGCCAATTGCATGCACTCACGCAAGTTCATGCGTTGAGGATAAGGAAAAGCCCATTGGTTTATCGACTTTTTCATATTATAGCGCTTTGGCGATCCTCGCCTTGCATCCGAGGATTGAGTCTCGACTGCCGCGACTGCATGAACCCCTTCGAATGCAAAAGCGGTGAGGCCGACGCCAGCAATCGTTGCTCGTAACGCGTCTCGACGCGCAATGGGTATTTCGTTGAATGGATTTAATTCCATCATTATTTCCTTAGGGTTGATGTCGAAGCGGAATTTCTCAAGGACTCGAATTCAGACCGACCGTGTTCACCGAGATCACCCGATACAGATGCGTTTTGCCTGACTCTGCCTTGGTGTCAATGAAACGCATCTGGATTAGAGGCTGTGAGGGCGTGTCACTGTATTGGAGGTTTTGGAAGATGGGGCGTCCGTACGGGTTTTTACCCAGTTCGGGAACGTTGGCGAGAAACTGGCCGTCTCGCTCGATAATGAAACTGGCAAGCCCGCTCTCAATATCCGCCTCTGCTTCCCATGTTAGTTCGTTGCCCACGATGCGAATGGTGGTTGGTGCAGGCGGTGGTGTGACATCGGTCACTGCGGAGTCTTTAACGTATTGTGCCCACGCTTTCGTGATAGCTTCATTTGGCAGCCAACCTGATTCTTCCATGCTACCTTGGTATTTTAAAATAGGGGCGGGAGCGAGCTTACTTGCATCATCAATTTTCGTATCACCGATTTGCAAGGGAACTATCCATGCATCCTTGTTAGGCATCGACTTCAGGGGTTCACCGTTGATGTCTGGCAATCGTGCGATTAGGCAGGCATCCAGCCATGGCATTGCCAGATAGCGTTGATTGCCGCATTCATGGCTGGTCAACGGATCGACGGCCACGCATACTAGACCACCTTTGGCTCGCAGTTCCTTAAAAAAAGTTTCCACGCCTGCCCAAACGCCAGCGAACCGGCCGTCTTTCACAGTGACACCTTCCTTCGTACCGAGATTGCACATCACCGGTACTTGGCATGCAGCGTCGGTAATGTAGTAGGGTGTAGGCTTGCCCTCGGAAACTCTGAGAGGTGGTACACCCGATCTAAGCCAAGCAGCGGCTACGCGATCCGGATGGAGGAGCAGCATCCCGCCAGCCCAATGCCCTCCACCGCTGTGTCCCCAGATGGCCCATGGCACGGTTGCAAGTTCTGGGTGTCTGGATTGAGCGCCCAACTCAGCAAGTGACTTCTGAAACGAGGCGTCAGAACCATTGCGAGGATCACACCACAACTGGCAGTTCGCCTTTTCCGGCTGTTCATAGGAAGGTGCCATCAAGGCGCACGCATGCTTCCTGGCGAGTGCCTGCCAGTGTAGGTCGAACGCGCCCGTCTGCCCCGATTTGCATGACCCCTCACCACAACCATGCTGATGCACGATCAGTCCGCGAAGCGTCGTAAGCCCCGATGGAATCCACACGGTATAACTCGCCGGAAACACAAGCTCGCCAGGGTTGGTCGAGGCTTCGTATCGCACTCGGTAGTACGGCGGGTCAGCCGGTAGAGGGTTCTCATAAGGCGGAACCTGTGCCACAAGTGAACCGGAAAAAGCAACCATTAGCAAAGCAATGTATCGCATAGGCCTTGGGTTTTTTTTGTATCGCGAATAGAAAGTAGCTGGAATTGCCCGCCATCTTGGACCAAGGCGAACTGGAATACCAGCACCATTGTACTTGTTTCCGTCGAGATAGGCGGCTGGCGACTCTACTTCGGATAGTAGATTGTGAACATAAATGACGATATACTCATCTCTCGGTCCTCACCAAAGCTACGGAGATAATTCATGACTATGCCAATCGATAACTCGCGTCGAAGCTTCCTTTTGAAGAGCGTTGCTACCACTGCTGCTTTGGCAACATTCGTGCCTTCGCATGTGCTGGGCCGTAATGGAGCGATCGCGCCTAGCGAAAAAATCTCCTTTGGAATTATCGGAATCGGGCCGCGCTGCACATATGACGTTAAGGCGATGTTGCCGTTTGCAGACGTGCGGTGCGTTGCCATTGCCGACGTCCAGGCAACCCGGCGTGACGCTGGCAAGAAATTGGTCGACGAGCATTATGGAAACTCCGACTGTAGACTTTATCGTGATTTCCGCGAACTGTTGGACAGGAAAGATATCGACGCTGTGTTGATCGCAACCGGTGACCGGTGGCATGCAGCAGCATCCATGGCGGCTGCAAAAGCAGGCAAGGACGTCTATAGCGAAAAGCCTTGCGGCATCACCATCGCGGCTTGTCAGGAACTTGCCAATACCATTCATCGCGAGAAACGTGTTTTCCAAGCCGGCACGCAGCGACGCAGTGTTCCCAACTTTCAAAAGGCCGTTGAATGGGTGCATGCTGGGAAACTTGGAAAGCTGCATACCATGCATGCGTCCATCTATATCCCAGTTCTTGAGAATACATGGCTACCTGGCCAACCCACTCCAGCGCGTGACGTCGTCGATTGGAACCTTTGGCTAGGTCCAGCAGCCTGGCGCCCCTACAATCAACAGTATTGCGATGGCAAATGGAGAGGCCAGTGGGACTTCGATTCGGGCGCGAAACTCCTCGATTGGGGAGCCCATACGGTCGATCTTTGTCAATGGGCGAACAAGGCGGATGACTCGATGCCCATCGAGTACGAACCGACCGAAAAAAACATCGTATGTCGATACGCCAATGGAGTGAAATTGATCATCGATTTCTTGGCCCAACCCTTCGGAGATCGTTCACCGCACTACATCACGCGACTTGGTACCTGTCCGGTTCGTTTTATCGGCGACGAAGGATCGGTCGAGACAGGTGACTCAGGCGAGATCGTAGCCCAGCCAGAATCTTTGCTGAATGAATTATCCGATAAAAACAAGCGAGTCATTGGACTGGATGTTTCCGCTCATGCGAGAAACTTCTTTGACTGCATCCGTTCTCGTGCCTTGACGGTCGCAAATGCAGACGTGATGCGTCGATCGCATATTGCCTGTCATGCTGCCGCTATTGCGTGGATCTTAAATCGCAAATTGAAAATCGATCCTGTGAAAGAAGAATTCATCGGTGACGAGGAAGCCAATTTACTCCGAAGCCGACCTTCGAGGAATTGGATGACCTGAAATACATTCATTCTCATACAGTCTTGCAAAACACTTCCGGTCTTAAAAAAATCAAGGGCCAGCATGCGCACTTTTCGGGTAATAGATACACACACTGGTGGTGAACCGACACGAACGATAGTCGATGGAGGCCCTCAACTATTAGGCAAGTCTATTGCAGAGCAACTTACGGATATGAGAGAAAACCACGACTGCTATCGACGAGCAATCGTCAATGAGCCTCGTGGATCCGAAGTGATGGTTGGAGCGTTTTTGATACCGGCTTGCGTTCCCGAAAACCATTGTGGCATCATCTTCTTTAACAATGTCGGTTACCTAGGTATGTGCGGACATGGAACCATCGGAGTCGTGGCGACGTTGGCCTATCTCGGCAAATTAAGAACCGGCGTACAACGTTTCGAGACCGTAGCAGGAATCGTTAGCGCGATTTTGCACTCTGACTCGAGCGTTACCATCGAAAACGTGCCAAGCTATCGTTCCCATGCTGGATTCGAGTTGAGGGTGGAGGGTATAGGGAAATTCAAAGTGGATATCGCTTATGCTGGGAATTGGTTTTGTTTGGTTCCCACACCCATTGGCTATGACCTTGACCGTCCTGTATCTGAATTGCTCGAACTAGCGAGTCGTATTCTCGCTTCCTGTCGACAGTACTTTCCAGAAGTAGATCACGTGGAATTCTTTGGTCCAGCCAAGACCGATTCCGGCAGCTCGAGAAATTTTGTATTGTGTCCTGGCGGCATGTACGATCGCTCGCCGTGCGGAACTGGTACCGGCGCTAAACTTGCATGCTTAGCAGCTGATGGAAAGCTTGCAGAAGGAGAAGAGTGGGTTCAAGAAAGTATTATTGGAAGTACATTTCGAGGGAGCTTCCGCTGGCTGGATCGGCAGTCTGGGCATGTTTCGCCAAGCATTACTGGGCGAGCGTTTGTCAATGCCGATGTAAAAGTCATCATCGACGAGCAGGACCCCTATGCATGGGGGCTCTAGCGTTCACTTACCATCTCTGTGTTGCTTCTGAGGTGCGTAAAATTTCACTGGCCTCACTGCTTAGACCGTATTGGTTCGAAGGCTGGTTCAGTTCAAGAAAGATAATGTACTTGGAGTGATCTGCCCCTGCATAAATGACCGGTGCGGGAGCGATTTGCATGACGCTGGTGATGCGATTGTTCCACCGTGTTGTGTAGAGTTTACCTCCAAGACTTTGTTCAAGAGAGAGCTGATAAAATTGGGTCATCATATTTGCGAGTTGCGTGGGGTCACCCGTAAGCCCATGAAGATTGATACGCTTCAAAGTCTGGCTCGCGTCGAAATAGTAAGTTAACGTTCCTGCAATGTCTTTTGATTGTGTTCCAGTAATGAGCGGAACTCGTAAGGCGTCCATTTGAACATTGGACGTAACTGTCGAAACGCGAGCGAAGCGTTGCGGCAACCAACCCGGTACGATGTCAAACCTTAGTACTTCTCGCAAATCATTAACGCCGCCGCCGCCGACTGCCGCGCTGGGTTGCTGTTGAATCTGGTGAAGCGTAGGGGTGCCAAGTGTATAGTCCCAAAGTTGATCGGTACTGCCAGGTATTGCAGCAGCGGGACCTGATCTCATTTCGAGATAAGGAGTTGGATTCGAAACAAGGCTGCCACTACTAGGAACGAAATTGGGGCTGCCAGGCTGAGGGTCAGCGGATGCAAGGTTGCTGCTGGCCGAAGCCAGAGAATACGGATCCAAGGATTCGGAAATAGAGGGTATGCTTTTATCCGTATTGGACGACTGAGCCAAGCGGCTTACAAGCGATTGACGCAACTGAGTTCCAGCATCGGTCTCGAAGACTACATAAGGGCCACCCACCGCTGCGCCCAGTAGAGTGACGATACCAAGTGGTTTTTGAATTATATGGGAGAGCATTGGATGTTTTGTTGTTTAGCACATCCATGTGCATCGCCTTGACGGTCTCGTTTGAAAACGACTACTTTCATCGGCGGGGCTTCCAATTAGCCTAAACAAGATCTGTCAATTTTCACCGAGATTGTTAAGAAGCGGTAGGGCGAAGTCGATGGCTTGATGCGTTTTGGTTCACCGGCAAGTGGAATCGTTCACCCCCGCTCAGGTTGTCAACGCGAGATCGCGTGTAACCAGGACATCAAGACGGTTGACGACATTCGCCTTCTTCGGGGAGACAACATCATCCAGGGCTGTCTTCGCTGGGACGATGTGAAGAAGTGGCCCGCCAACGACACCGAAGAATACGCGCGATACCAACTTGAAGAAGGCGACGTCGTGCTGGCGATGGATCGTCCGTGGGTGAAGGCGGGCCTGAAGCACGCCACAATTTCCGCCGATGACCTTCCTTGTTTACTGGTTCAGCGAATCGCTCGTCTGCGCGGCGGAGCGAACCTCGACAACCGCTTCTTGAAGCTGCTCATCGGCAATTCTGCGTTCACCAGTCACATTCTTGGCGTTCAAACAGGCATTGGCGTTCCGCACATCAGCGGACAGCAAATTAAAGACTTCGAGTTTGCACGTCCGCCCCTCGCCAACCAACGACGCATCGCAGACAATCTCGAATCCCTCCGCGAAGAAACCCACCACCTCGCCCGCCTCTACGAACAAAAGCTCGCCGCGCTGGAGGCGTTGAAGAAATCACTGCTGCACCAAGCCTTCACCGGAGAACTTGCATGAGTGATAAACCAGTTGAGAATCCAAAGAAAATCACGCTTTGCGATGTTTCCGCTTTTGAAACATTCAAAGAAGTTCTAGTGGCCAAGTTCATTCCGTACAAATTCAACAGTTACATTTAGCCTGATGCCCGACAACGAGCCACCGCAATCCAGCATCATCCTCTACCAGACGGAGGACGGGCCAACGCGCATCCAATGTCGCTTTGAAAACGAGACAATTTGGCTTACGCAAAAGCTGATGGCGGATCTATTTCAGAAGGATGTGCGCACAATCAATGAGCATATTCAGAACGTCTTTGCCGAGGCCGAGTTAACGCAAGATTCAGTTATCCGGAAATTCCGGATAACTGCCGCCGATGGGAAAACGTACGATACCCAACACTATTCCCTCGAAATGATTCTGGCGGTTGGATACCGGGTGAAGTCCACACGCGGCACCCAGTTCCGCCAATGGGCAACGGCTCGATTGACTGAGTACCTCGTAAAGGGCTTCGTCATGGACGACGAACGACTCAAGAGCCCGCCTAGCCCCAGTGTGCCTGACTATTTCGACGAGTTGCTGGAGCGCATTCGCGACATCCGAGCCAGTGAACGACGGATGTATCTGCGAGTCAAAGAGATTCTCGCTTTGGCCGCCGACTACATGCCAGCGGACTCTGACACACAACTATTCTTCAAGACCATCCAGAACAAACTGCACTTCGCCGCAACCGGCAAAACGGCTCCCGAACTCATCGCCGGTCGAGTTGACGCGACGCAGCCCAACATGGGTTTAACAACGTGGAAAGGGGAAGTGGTTCGCAAAGAGGACGTAACCGTTGCCAAGAATTATCTTTCTGAATCCGAAATCCAAGAACTCAATCGAATTGTGGTTATGTTTCTCGACTATGCTGAGGATCAAGCCAGACGGCGCAAGCAAGTGTTTCTATACGACTGGACAACCAAGCTAGACGAATTCCTCCGGTTCAACGAACGCCAAGTACTTCCCGACGCAGGCTCTGTTTCGCGAGAATCAGCAGATGAAAAAGCCCAACAGGAATACGAACGATTCAGCGAACGCCGCCGCTCCGCAATCGAAACCCAAGCGGAACAAGACCTCATGCGAGAGCTCGAAGATACGGCTAAGAAGTTACCGAAAGGTAAGCAAAAACCTGAGGATGATGATACGTGAATGAAGCTGAAACGAGAGCCGATTACATCGATCCCGCGTTGGCCGCGTCTGGCTGGGGCGTCGTCGAGGGAAGTCGCGTTCGCCGCGAGTATGCCATCACACCTGGACGGCTCGCAGGTCTGGGCCGACGAGGCAAGGGACTGACTGCGGACTATGTTCTGATCTATCGAAACACCAAGCTTGCGGTTGTCGAAGCCAAAGCATAGGATGAATCGCTTACGCAAGGAGTCGGACAGGCCAAGAACTACGCGAAGAAATTGGAGATTCGCTACGCTTACGCAACCGATGGACAGGGCATCTACGGCATAGACATGAAAACGGGTACGGAATGCGATATGCCGCAGTACCCAACGCCTGACCAATTGTGGGGGATGACCTTTGCCGAAGCGAATGCATGATGCGATCGTTTTACAGCAATTCCTTTCGAAGACAAAGGCGATTCGCACCCAAGCCGGTACTACTAGGCTTCCCATTGGTCCATCCATGAACGAGAATTTACGGTCAAAGATCCTCCAATGCCAAAAAAATCAAACCCTAAAGGAATAAACCTGTTCATGCGACCTAGCCAAGTCAAAGCCAAGTTGATTCGTGGCGAACCGGCACTCATCACCTGCTGCCACTTTATCGATCCTAGCGTCTATGAACTCGTCAGCTTGATGGGATTCGACGGAATATGGCTTGATCTCGAGCACCACTCGACCAGCGATGAGACGGCATCGAATCTGATGCGGGCCGCCCGCGTTGGAGCATCGGATATCATCGCGAGGCCTGCCAAGGGTGAGTTTATGCGCATGGGCCGTCTATTAGAAGCTGGAGCGCAAGGGATTATGTATCCTCGTTGTGAATCAGCCGAGGAAGCTGAGGAGTTGGTTCGGTGGGCGAAGTTTGCACCGCAAGGGATACGCGGTGTCGACGGAGCAAACGGAGACAATCCTTACTGCGCCATGCCGATGCCACCCTATTTAAGAGCCGCAAACGAGTACACGCTATTAATCGCTCAACTGGAATCGCCCAATGCCCTCGACCATGCAGCAGCCATCGCGAGCGTGCCGGGCATTGACGTCCTGATGCTGGGACCTGGTGATCTCAGCGTGGTCGCTGGTATCCCTTACCAATTCGATCATCCGCTGATCCTCGACGCGTACCGTCGCATCGCAGAAGCCGCGGAGAATGCTGGCAAATGGTGGGGTACAGTTAGCGGTACTCCAGAACATACTCAGAAGCTATTCGATTTGGGAGCAAAGTTCATTTGTCACGGTTGCGACCTAATCATGGTAAAACAGGGCATGGAGCAAATCCAACATCGCTACGCGTCGCTTGGATTCACTTTCGATAACCGAATTGCTGCCGAAGCCTCGCGACTGGAGCGCCCACAATGACAACTGCCCCTCAAGTTTTCCATAATCCCAGTCAGCTTAAATGCACAGCACGGAAACGTCAAATGAAATGAGTACCTCAGAAATATCGACTGTTGGCGTGGTTGGATTAGGGTTGCTCGGTCGCGGTATCGCTGCGTGCCTGCTCAGTCGGGGCTTTCGTGTAATCGCCGTTGTCCCCTCGCCTGAAGAGCACAGTGTTGCATGGCAACAGATCGAATCGATGCTGGACGAACTCGTTGATCTCGATGGACTTGAGCTAGATGTGCGAAATTCAGCAGCGAGCCGAATGGTGCCGTGTACCGACGTGGAATCGATGCATGACGTCCGCTTCGTCATCGAGAGTGTGACGGAGGACATGGCGATCAAGCAGTCGGTCTTCGACGAGCTTGAACGTGTTGTTTCCGATTCGACCATTATCGCCAGCAACACATCCGCGATTCCTATTAGTCTTTTGCAACAAACTCGCAGACGGCCTGAGCGATTTCTGGGAATGCACTGGGCCGTGCCCGCACATTCCACTCGCTTTCTCGAACTGATTCGAGGTGAAGCGACATCCGACGCAGCTCTCCAGATCGCAAGCGATCTTGCCAAACAGTTAGGTAAAGACCCGGCTGTCTGCTTGCGCGACGTACCAGGCTTCATCGTGAACCGCATCGCCTATGCAATGTACCGTGAAGCGCTGCATCTTGTTGAAACGGGTGTCGCAGACGTTGAAACCATCGACCGAAGTTTACGGAATACGTTCGGACTGTGGGCCGCTTCATGCGGACCATTTCGCTGGATCGACCTGACAGGTGGTCCTGCACTCTATGCTCGCGCGATGGAAAGAGTCTTGCCGACATTGTCTTCCGCCACTACGATTCCAGCTCCACTAGCCGACTTAGCCAACGCCAATGCAACTGGTTCAAATTCTGGTGCTGGCTTTTACGACTACTCCCCCGAAGAAGCACGCGTGTGGGAAATGCGGCAGCGTCGCTATACGTGGCAGGTCAAGAAGTGGCTTGACGAAGAGTTTCCATTAACTTCGAAACCTGAGGAACCTCAAGCATGACACGCGCGCATTCCGTTTTGATTGTTGGTGCGGGTTCGATTGGTGAGAGGCACTTGCGTTGTTTCCAAGCGACGGGTCGCGCGGAAGTTGCGTTTGTCGAGATCAATGACGCACTCCGTGCCACGATCTCCGAACGTTATGGCGTTCCCGGCTTTGCGAGTATCGACAATGCACTTGCCAGTCGAATGGATTCATCTCATTCAACCACCGTGCAGTTCACGTCAGCGGTTGTTGCAACGCCAGCGAATCTGCATATTGAGATCGCCACTCGGCTGGCGGAAGCGGGCAGCCATTTGCTCATCGAGAAACCGCTCAGTACCG
>CAMDKL010000134.1 GCA_945900945.1 Pirellula staleyi DSM 6068 | reverse complement strand
ATCAAGGTCGCCTGTACAATCTCAGTGAAATCAAGACCAGCTTGGCGAAGGACCAGGGTAATTTTTAGAACGTTCGCCAAAAACGTGGGCGTTGCTCACGTAGGTCCGGCTGTCCTCAGCCGGACGTTGCAGAACGGACCCTATCTGGCAAAGTCAGTCTGAGGACAGGCTGACCTACGTGAGCTGCCTGAGGACAGGCTGAGCTTAGGGGTGGGCTGATGAAAATACAAGCCCGACGCGCAAGCGAGGGGTCGGAATCATCCCTCGCTTGCGCGTCGGGCTTGTAATGAAGCTGATAGAACAACTATTGGCTGCGATTTCATCAGCCCGGCGTGAAGTCGAGGGTATGAGCCTGGCAGTTTCATTCGTTTGCGCGTCGTGCTACTGGTTAAACGATGTAAAAACACTTTTCAATTCACCTTTACAATATTTGGGAGAACTTCTTTTGAGTCATAACACCATTTTTGGCTTCTTGAGTAGCATCGCGATGTTTACGTGCTTCGTCGGTTGCGGTCCAGAATCCAACGTAGCAAAAATCTCGGGAACGATAAGCGTCGACGGCAAGCCGACGGAAAAGGGATCCGTTTCCTTTATTCCTGTAAGTGGTACAGGTCCGACAGCCGGCACCGAAATCAAAGCAGGCAAATACACGTCCGAAGCCGCAATCGGTGAATGCAAAGTGGAGGTTCGAATTCCCAAGGTTGTCGGCAAGAAAAAGCTTTACGACACGCCTGACAGTCCAGAACAGGAAATAATGGAAGAAGTCTTGCCCGCCAAATACAACGAAGCGACCGAGCTTCGCGTTGAGATCAAAAAGGGTGTAAATACTAAGGATTTTGATCTCAAGACGAAGTGATTTGTATTGATTTACTGCAAGGGCAAAACCGGCGGTCGTTATTATTCATTGTCGCACCCGGCAGGTGCGACCCAATGTGGGTCACTCTTGCCAAGAGTGACCTTTCACTGTCTGTGCAGAGTTTGAAGCGATTTCGCCAGCGAATTTAGGCCCGGGGCCAGCGCCCAATGGCACTCACTTTCGATTGTGTTCTTGTAGCGGCCGGGTGCGAGCCCTACGGTTTCGCAGTATTTATTAGACACTCACCGGACGGCTGGCGCCGTTCCGCTAACAAAGTGAGTGCTATTTGGCTAGCGCCAACGCCGTGAAGGATTGTTGTGCAGCCTAATTGTCCGGCTCGGGCTCGACCCGACCGGACACCGCTTTGGCGTTCTAGACAAGGGAATCGTAAAGCAAACAGAGCCGCCCCGCACACGCCGTCGCAGGCCACCGAAGAGGACTTGAAACGATTCGATCGCATCGAGGACCGACTGCCGATGCTCTACAACGTATCCGCCGACCCCGGCGAACAAAACGACCTCGTTTTGAAGCATTTGGATCGCACTCGATCGATGTTAGAAGAGTTGGGCCGCTGGGAGGTGCAATCACCCAACCCCATGTTTCGCGAGCCGTATGACTGGCGGAGCCGGTATTTGAAGTTCTACGACAGCGACTATCAGATGGTGCAACCGGAGTAGCTTGCTGGGACCACCGCAAAATACGGCGAGCACGATATGAAGAATGAGGCGAAGAGAGGGCAGTTGTTTCATGCCCAAGTCGTTGTGTGAGTGATCGAGGCGTTTTCGAGTAGGGTTTAAATAGTCGTGGTTCGCTCCGCGAACCAACGTCTTGATTGCCGTCATTGGCCCGTCATTCGTCGTGATTTCACAGCGTTGGTTCGCGGAGCGAACCACGACTATCTATCCCTCGTAACACCGATAGTAGAACTCACCGGGCTTGATTCCGGCTTTTTCTGAGTTCCGGGCGATGTAGTTTCGCAGGTAATCGTATTGCTCAACACTGCGAACGAGATGATCGAACGGTTCCTGCTGCCAGAAATGATCCTTTGAGCCAATCAGCGGATTGATCCGAAACGCGGTGTAGTGCAGCCACGAATCCAATTGCCGTTCCATGATCTCCGGGGTCGCAAACGCGGCTAAAAGATGCACGTGATTGGGCATGACCACGAAATCGCCCATTTGGTAGCGGTCACCATCAAAGTGAAGCATCGAGTCGGCGACGATCTTCGCCAGTTCGGGCCTCTTCAGCACGCAGGCTCCCAGACACTCGTCGAGCTTCGTTTCACGACAGCGGTTGAAGTGGAAATCGAACTCGTGCCGCTGCACGTCGGTGAGCATCGGCACCCCCTTGGACCAGTGTTGATAGTCGTGGTTCGCTCCGCGAACCATTGCAGCCTTTGGCAGCGACTTTTCGCAACGACTCGTTGCAGCATCTGTGGCCACTGTTTGCGAAGGCGTTGGATCGCGGAGCGATCCTCGACTATGCAGGACACGCTCGACCCATTCCTGCTTTTCACTCTCCCAGCGCTGGATGACGTCCTTTGGGAGCGAGTCGAAAGTTCGAAACGTGACGAAGACAATCGCCCCAGCCTGCGACCAATGCGGTCGCAGTCGATCATGAATAAAGAGTTCGGCTTTCGGATCGAATAGTTCGCCGAGCATGGTTCGGTCCTCATTGAAGTGGTTCGCTCATAGTCATGGTTTGCTCCGCAAACCAACGTTGGATCGCGGAGCGATCCAGAACCGATCCGTTTCCATGGAAGAAACGGATGTCGCTGGGATCTCTCTGCTTCCGTTAGGAAAGTTTCCAACCATGCGTGTGGTCATAGACTCCGTGGGTTGATTCGAATCGAGTACGAGAAGGAGTACCGCCGATGGCTGAATACGAAAAGACAAGAATTGGAAATGAAAACTCGATTCGGATGGTGGTGATCAGCGAGAAGTGTCCTACTTCTTAATCGCATAGAGCGCTTCGTAGGAACGAATATACAACGTTCCGTTCGAGACTATAGCCGAGGCGGTAATCGCCTCTCCCATATCGATCGTGCTAACAATTTCAAAGTCCCTGCCCGCTTTTACCACGGTGAAGTGACCATCGTTGGAACCGAAGTAGATGTGGCCGTCTGCATACATGGGGCTTGTTCGGTGTTGTCCCGTGTAGGTGCGGTTTGAATAGACTTCTTTGCCCGTGGCTAATTCTACGCACTGCAAAATGCCGTCTTTGTTTAGCAGATACACGAGTCCGTTGACGACAAGCGGAATGGAAACGTCAGGCGTTTTTGGTAGGTTCCAAGCGACGGCAGTTGATTTTTCCGAACTGTCCCCTTTCAACTCAGAAGCCTTGATTGCGATCGCGGGCCCTGCCTTGGCAGTTGGAATAATGATCATGTCCGACTCCGGCACAACACTCGGCGACGCAACAAAGCGGAACGTGGGATCGTTCGGCTTGGAGTTAAGTTGTGTAGGGCCGTTTAGCATTCCGAAACGCCAGATTTCTTTGCCCGTACCTAAATCATGACCAGTCGTGCAATCCGCACCGTGTGCTATAAGGAACTTTGCGTTTTTGCCATCGTAGAGAAAGGGTGATGCGTACGAGTGCTTGCATTCAAACTGAGCGTCGGTCACGCGGTCCACTTCCCATACGGTCTTTCCCGTTAGTTTGTCGAGCTTGATCACTTTGCCCGTTCTCGATTGGTCTTCTCGATTCATGCGTCCGTGAATAAGTTGCAAGTAAAGGGAGTCGCCATCCAAGACGGGAGTCGATGTCATTCCAAATTGAATATCCAGTTTGCCAAATCGATCACCGACATCGAACTTCCAAACCTCCTCGCCATCCTTGGTATAGCATCCGAGAGCGCCCGTCGAAAAGAAAACCCAAACATGCTTTCCATCCGTCGATGGTGACGGAGAGGCTGAGTTTCCTTCACCAGACCTTGCATCTTTGTTCCCGGTCCCTACCTTTTTTTTCCAAAGGATATTACCGTCCGTTGTATTCAAGCATAAAAGGACAAGATCGCTGCCCTCGGAGCTCGTAGCATAGATCCTGTTGTCCCAAATACAAGGCGTTGCACCCGCTTGGCCTGGCATAGGCGTGCGCCATGCGATGTTCTCCGATTTGGTCCACTTGGTAGGAATATTTTTCTCAGTGGAAATCCCATCGCTTTTTGCTCCTCGCCATTGTGGCCAGTTTTCCGCATTGGCGGTCGTGGATAGGAGGATTGCCATCGAAAGGAAGGTAAATGTAAAACGCATGTGGTCGTCTCGTGATCGTGTGCTGATTTGGAAATTGCCAATTGACTCATTGTACCAAATTGCGGCAAACCGGAGATCCACGAACTCTTTAGAACTGTGCGATTCGATCAGGATTAAAAGCTAGTAACTCGGTGCTTGGCCTACAATACTGCGCTATGATCGATACAACGATTCATCGATCTTGCCGGCGCTCAGCTTGAGCGGTCGTCCAATAGGTGTCTGTAGTTCAAGTGAAAAATCCACACCAAACGCATTCAGCAGGGTTGCATGTAGATCCTCTATCCTCATGGCATTTTGAACACCCGTCAGCGGATCGTTGCCCCGTTTTCATGTTGTAGGTCGCACGTTCATGATCCCCTTCTTTAGAAACCATCGAGCGACTCAATGTTGCGCGATGCATGATCTCCGCAGTTTGAGGCAACGTGCTTGCGATTTGAAGTCCGGCAACAGAAGTTTCAATCGCCTTGGTATCCCCACCTATTTTCGAACCAGGATGAGGGTCAAAGGTTTCTAATTGACTCGGGCCACCTTGCATCCAAAGTAGGATCAAAATCTTTGCACGCAACGAGTCACCCATTCCGGTTTCACTCGCGATCGACAGCCGTTCTGCAATCCTGGTGAGCATTCCCTGGCTCAACAATCCACCTGCTACCATCGTACCATCGCGAAGAAACCGTCGACGGTTAAAATTCCGCCACGAATCGCAGCCTGCTGCAATTTCTTCCGTACGCTTGTCAGTGGGGTTTAGTGGTTCCATTGGAATTCCGTACAGTTGATCAGGGCCCAGAAAATGCTGCTCATTGCTTGGGATCTGGCGTTGCGTTTGGTACCGTGAAGTCGCTCGCAAAATGCGTCTAGCTCTGCCCCCGTAGGCAATCGATTGAGCGTCGAAAGATACGCCGTTTCCACCGCGACCCTATCATCGCTGGCTAGCTGTGCGATGTGTGTGGATACATTCATAACAGGATTGTTTTTAATCCGTTCGCTCACGTAGGATCCATTCATAACTAGCAGCCTTTGCGGAATCGTTACCGACTGTTGAATGAATTCGTCATCACCCCGATCACCGTACGCCTTTCTGCAATCCAATCGACATACTTGCGCCGCCGGAAAATAAGGAATGGGCCTTGATTCGTGCCGACGGTCGCTCGTGTCCAACGTTCGGCTAAATAGTCGGAAGAGCGTCGGTCTTTGAGCAAGTATTCCGTCCACCAGATCGTCCGTATCTCTTCTGGCATTTTTCCAGTACACGAATTTCCTCAAGCGACAATCCGTTTCCGATCAGGGCGAGACTGATGCGGCGAGTGATTGCTCGCCAGTCAGTTGCTTTAGCCTTGCTCAAGCCATGGCTTGCAATGTCCGCGTTTATCGCCTTGTCCACCTGTTGTGCAATCGATTGGATCGACGTGTCGAAGTTGGTCGCAATCGACTGTGGCGCCCGAAGCAATTTAGGGAGAGGCGACGTCGCCCAACTGATTCCTAAGAGCAACAACAACCCTATTCCAACAAGCAAAAATCTCTTTTCCCAACGTGAAAGCCCACGCGAACGACGTGACTCACCCTCTCCAATACCCGTTGTTTTCAACACGAATGGCAGCAATGGCGGGGCATGAGAACCCAGAAATGGCGGAACGGTTCTGTGGCTCATGCTGATCTGACTTTCGCAGCTAGCTATTTATTGAAAGAGGCAATTAGCACCACATCTATTCGTATTTGTCTGTCAACGCTTGTTCTAAATCTATTCGAATCGTTCCTTTTCCGACAGATTTTTCAAACCAATCTTTGACTCTCTTTGCGAAGAGTGCTTTGCCAGCAGCGGATGCGGGCGACAGGGAAAAATAAACTGCCCGTGCCGCAATTCCCGTCGGTTCTTGGTCGCTTAAGGTCAAATCGGCCAAGGCCATTGCGATCCCAGGAGGGAGCCGATCCCAGGCGTGCCGTTCGTTTTTCCCCTGCATGCGAACAATGAGCATGTCTTCCTTGATTTCCACAATACTGACTTGCGACTTTGCGACCGAGAGAGCCTCGCCAGCACGTATCTTGGATTTCGCTTCGCGTAGGGACTTAATGAAGATCTCATAGAGCTGGCCAAGTTGGTCGAGCCGGGCGTGCTTCGATCCCATCTCGTCTCCGGTCGACAGCGGGAGAGCAACCTTCATCTGCTTATGAAATGTTTCGAAATCTGCCTTGTCAACCGCCTCTTTGGCTTTTGACATTGCGGCGATCCAATCCGATTTCATGACCGCAGATTCGGCGGGAACCGTCGGCTTTTCTTCGACTGGTTTCATCGGTGCGGGCTGTATTGGTCTGGTATCAACGGGGGATGATGGCAATGAAGAAGATGGGATTGGTTCCGCCCCATTCGGGACCATGGGCGGGTTTCCGAAAGGATTGCTCTCTGTAATCTCAACCCTTGACGCGGCTGACGAGTCATTCCTATCGAGTGTGGGCAAAACGAAAACCGAATCTGTGCCGATAGTTCTAGGTGCGTTCTTGCCCCCTATTGTCTTTGTACTAGAGACAGCCGATCTTGTTGGCTCCGTTGCTGGACCGGGCGGGCCTGAATCCGATCCCTGGTTTTGAGCAATTTGTTGCCGATTCAAAACAAATCGAATTCCTGCGTAGCATAAAAAGACAGCCGCGAAAACTAAGAAGCTGGCAACATATAGCCTTTTTGACCTCTGACGCTTTCGCTTGAGTTGCTCGATCCTGGAGGCTACCGACCCAGTCTGAACTGCAGGCTCAGTCTGAACTGCAGGCTCACTCCGAACGATAGTTGCAGTTTCCATGGCAAAGGTTCGATCGCTTTCCAACCGATTGACAGAAGCAACTTGCACTGCCTGTGATTGAGCCAAAGCCGGAATTTGCCGGCAGAGTTCATTCCACCTTTCCTTTACGCTACCAAACGACAAAACGGTAGAACTTAAGCCAGCCCCAACTAAACATTCACTTGGATCGAAGGGTGCAAACGGGTCTGAGGCCGGAAGGAAGGAACGCTTTAACGACAATGCTTGGCGAACAAGCTGTTCGTCGTATTCCAACTTTTTAGAACTATCCAGCAATACCGCTTGCGCTTGCTTGATTAACTTAGCGACCCGCTGGGCTGATTCTGAGTCGGACTTGGTATCCGAAGCATTCCATGCTGCTACCGCAGTTCGCAAGGCCTGTTTTATCTCGCTAGGACCTGCAGTCTTATTTAGCCCGAGCAAGCTGTAATGATCGAGAGAATCCTCCACCACTCGAACCCCAATGTGCTTTTCAATGGCTGACACTAACTCACTCATGGCGATCTCGATATCGGTTTATGCGAACGGGCTGTCCGACTCTTTAGAAGTATCGAAAGATTTAGGAATCAGCTCAAATCGGGCCAGGAACATGTGCAAAAGCCCAACCCACAATGCTAACAAAAGCGGTGATGCGTAGCAAAATAACAGAAAAAACAAATGGGTTGAACGATCCGGTTTGTCAGGCTTGGCAGCTTGCGTTACGCCGAAAAAGTCATTCACGACATTGGAGATTGCAGGAACCCAGGAGGCAAACATAATCAAAAGCGAGAACGCCGCGAAAACAATCATTGAGAACATCAGCATCCACAGGCTGACCGTTGGACGATTTGGCTCTGTTACCGCGAATGGATTGGATTCGCCGGCATTGCTGGACATGAGACGGACCGCATTGTGACTGCACTGGGAAAGCAAAAGCGTAACCGCTGATGAACACGAATGATACACTGTTCATGACAACATCAAAATAACATTGATAGTCAGGGTACACAAGCAGGTTCTCGCCCTGCTAACGAACAAACAAATGCATGTATCTCTTGCCATCTGCTCCCATCAACCACGCGGCTCCTGCGTAGGTGTAGTTGTCGTAGGTGCAGCAAGTACCCCAACCCCAGGATGGTTCAAGCGCACCGCACCCAGCGGACGTTGCCGAAGATCCGGAAGGCAGATGAGCAAAGTCGTTGGATAAATGGCCCTCTATGCGATTGGTCGACCGTATTTTCGCGCAGGTGCGAGCTGCTTGGTATAACAATGGATCGGGCAGGAATGGCCGCAATCCTCGCTTGGTCCGTGCGGCATTCACTTCTGCTAGGCCGTCGTCACTATTTTTCGTAGCCGTCGTACTCGATCCCGATCGGTCTACCGTAGATTCTTTCTGTACCTGGACAGCTGCCGGTGCCGGAGTAGTAGAAACGCTTGGAGTCCTCCGATAACGTCGAAATGAGCCAGCCTCGACGGTTGCTTCCGTTGCTACAATCAGTGCCGAAAAAATCATCAAAATACGCATTGCAATCCTTTTTTCTATGGGCCAATGGTGTCGATCGAAACCAACCCAACAATCCATGGGGGCCGATCGACAACATCCGACGGTAAAACCAACCAGACTATTGTTGCAGAGCATGCGTTAGATTGACAAGCCACAATCGTCAAAGCCATTGCACCCTCCCAATACTACGGTGTGTCGACTGCTGCGCCTGATTTTTTCTTTAATAGCCGCTGGCCAATTATCGTCGAAAGTCCTGGGCCTCGTAGTTCGCGCGCGGTGGCAAGGATTTCTCCTGTGTCACCATCGACTAGCAACACGAAGGGAATTCCGCTGACATCATGCATCTTGCCGATCGTCGTTTCCCAAAACTTGCCCTCGTAGATTTGGCTCCAAGTGAGTTCGTGTTTCTCCTCGAACTCCTTGATTTTGTCCTCCGCGTCTGCCCGGTCAAAACTGATACCGAGGATTTCGAAACCCTCTTCATGCCAGTCCGCGTAAGCCTTCTTCATATTCGGAACTTCAGCTATGCATGGTCCACACCACGTCGCCCAGAAATCCAACATCACAATTTTCCCGGCATAGTGTTTTGGAAACTCGATCTCCGTGCCGTCCATGGTGGTCCCTGTGAATGGTAACGCTCGTTTTCCAAGCGTCAGGTCTGGAGGTAGTTGCATCTGCGGCAGTTCCGTCGTCGCTCTTTCCAGCGAAAGTTTCCCTGCGTTCAACGCCAATACGTAGGTCGATCCGGTAAAGTTGAACGGCTTTCCCAGCGTCGCCATCTCAAGATTTTGGCTGATTTTACCGTTGCCGTCGCGATCCACGGGCAATCGCTCGTTGTCGCTGGGGTTGCCAGCAACAAATGTACTGAACTCTTTCGCGTCCAACTGAAACGTGAATTCAAAACCATAATCGATATAGAACATGAGTGTGTTTTTAAGCTGGGCTCGACGTTCGTCTTTCGGATCAAATCGATACAACCCTAAGGATCCTAGTTTGCCATCTCCTAAATCGATTTGACCATCGCCGCTATAAATTGTCGAACCATTTTCATTGCGGGCTTCCCATTTAGCTTTCGGGTCGTTGGTCAAGTCGCCATCTCCGTTTGTGTCTATGAAAAGAGTGGCAGGTTTATCATCCGGTTCGTCGACAATGAACACCCAACTTTTGTCGCCGATTACAATCGCTCCAAATTTCGGAGATTCCAGACCATCGGGAACAATTTTCACGATGTCGGAATCCTTATTCATCTCTGCCCGGATTGGACGGTAACCGCCGACGCGCTTGGTCATACCGCTCGGCAGGAATTTTTGCTGCAAATCATCGGCTTGCAAATTCCCTTCTATCATGATGGCCGTGGCAAAAAAAAGACCGAACAGTGGCCAGGAAGGCAGTCGCATAATGTTGGTTCCAAAGACGATTTAAAAATCGCGGAGTGGTTAAGCAATCGGCACGAATTAAACGCAGCGAACAATTTACTAGTTAAACAGTTTAAAGTCAATTTTTGACACAATTCAGTGATAGGATCCTCTCCGGCCAAGTGCCGATCATTACTTGATCATGTTTTGCATCATGTCATTCATGCCAGGGAAAAATTCTGCTCCACCGGTTAATTCTTTGACCTCAATAATATGCATCTCCTTGGCTGACTTTACGGCTTGATTCATCGCGTCTTTGGTCAGCTTTTCTAGAAGCGACTTTTGATCGACGGATGCCAACTCGTCGGAGACGCTGATTAAGAGAACTACGCCTAGCCCGCTTAATTCCACATTGACATAGTGTGAACCGGACTTCGCGCTGCCGTAGACTCGGGCCGCCTCTAGCCTGGCGTTCATCCCCTTGAGCTGGGACCCAATTTGGGTCATGTTTTTCATGGCGCTGGCTAGGTTGGTAAGATTCTTAAACATCATTTCCCGTATCGCGTGAGGGGTAAGTTTATTTTCGTTTTGGTGTTATTCAATTTTTAATTATTCATCAATAGCCAACTCGAATTGGGCTTCCGTCCGCAGCATTTCTCGCAAAGACATGTCCTCTGAATCGGGAGCACTCGGCTTCTGAAGATCAAGGTGCGGGGCAGGAACTGGAAGTTGAGCTGGATCGACCCGCACAACCTGCGCCTCAAAAATATCCATAAACTGCTTGATCAACGGATGGACCATCGCATTGCGAATGAGTTGAGCTTGTGAAATTGTTGGTTTGTGCGAAAGAACGATCGGCAGAGGTTCAATGGCTTTAGCCTCTTCCGCCACAGGTGAATCACTAGGCTTACTTGCCGAAGGGCTTGGTATTACGAGTTCGGTGTCGGCGAGTTCGGTGTCGGCGAGTTCGTGCGTTGACTCTAGTTCAACTTTTTTTTTTGATTCGGGGGGCAGCGGAACCGCGGGCGCGAATCTTACGGCTACACGTGGCGGCGGAGCAGACTGAGTCGAAAACGCCTTGACGAGATCCGAAAGTGCTTGGAGATCCTGCAGGTTGCAGATTTGAACTAGCGCAACTTCGAGCAAGATACGGCTTTGAACGCTGTAGCGCATTTTAACGATGGTTTCGTCAAGCAACTGCAGCGCAGAGAGCAACGTCATCGTCCCCCAGGATTTCCCCCATTCCTTGAGCTGGTCGACGCTGTTGGGATTGGCGGTTCGTACCAGATCAGCACTCCCACCTACGGTCACAGTCATCATATCACGCAAGTAGCCGAGCAATTGTTCAGCAAGTTGACCGACATCGACACCCTCATCAGCAGCGGTATTTAGTTCACGCAGAGCACCCGCCGCATCGCGCTCGATGAGTCGTGTGGCAAAGGAGGCGAGGCGAGTCTCGTCCGCAGTTCCTAGCATGGCATGAACCACTTCGGCGGTGATTTGGTCGCCGCTGAAGCTGAGTAACTGTTCCAACAAAGATTGGCTGTCTCGCATCGAACCGGCTGCTCGTCGAGCGATCAATCGGAGGGCATCATCGTCGGCTTTCGTTCCCTCGTTGTCGCAAATGAACTTCAATCTTTCGAATATCTGCTCTGTCTTTACCGGCGGAAAATCAAAGCGTTGGCATCTTGAAAGGACCGTGATCGGAATCTTTTCCGGGTCGGTTGTGCAAAAAATGAATTTCACATGTCCCGGCGGTTCCTCGAGCGTCTTGAGCAACGCATTGAAGGCCTGAGGGGTCAACATGTGCACTTCATCGATAATATAAATCTTGTATCGGGATCGGCTAGGCCGAACAGCAGCGTTGGATCGGAGCTGACGAATTTCGTCGATCCCACGATTGCTGGCCCCGTCAATTTCCAAGACGTCCAAATCCTCACCGGAATCGATCGCCTGCGAGATGTCCGAATTCGGATCGAATTTCCCATTCGTCTCAGCAGCAGCGTTGAGGGCTTTGGCGAAAATGCGAGCTGTACTCGTTTTTCCGACTCCGCGTGCACCTGTGAATAAATACGCATGGCCGACGCGATTGCTTTCGATTGCGCTCAGCAATGCTTGGGAAACAGTGGACTGCCCAACCAATTCCGCGAACGTTTTTGGACGGTATCGACGTGCGACAACCGTGTATTTTCCGCTTCCGTTGGCTCTATCAGCTGCCGGATCGGTGTTGCTTGGGTCGATGAGAATCTTTTCCGGCTCTACAGAATTGGAAAGTTCTTCCGCACTACCCTTCTTTGCCATAACAAATCCGCAAACCACTCGTGAAAAAAATCAGCCAATCTGGACTCTTTACAAGTATACCACGACCGTCGATGAATTTATCCTATCGTTGACGGAAACGATTCGACAAGTTTCAATGATTGAATGAGCAAACCAAAAATACTAATCCAATTGGATACCGATTCGAAAGCCAGCGTTTTCGATGCAGTTGTTGCGATCGATAGTGGCGTAGATCGGCTTTTACAATATTCTGGAATTCGCCCAGAGGACGTGCGCGGACTCGTGCATGGCGCCATGTACACGCGAGGACCTGGCGATTTAAAAAACACGGCCATTTTTGTTGGCGGTAGCAATGTCAGCGACGGTGAAGTCATTGCTGCAATAGCAAGAGAAACCCTTTTCGATCCGTTCCGAGTCTCAATCATGCTCGATAGCAATGGAGCAAACAGTACTGCCGCAGCAGCTGTTCTGTGTGCCGCGAAGCATTTGCCGCTGGAAAACTCGACCTCGCTGGTCTTGGCTGCAACCGGAGCGGTTGGGCAGCGAGTTTGTCGAATCCTGGCTAATGCAAATTCGCTTGTCACTATCGCATCGCGTTCGCTGGAACGTTCGAGAGAGTGCGTTGATCGATTGGTTGCAAGCGGTGTGGCATCCGATAGATTGAAAGCAGCGTGTTCGAGCGACTTGGATACATTATCGCGAGTCTTGGCAGAAAGCCAGATAGTATTGGGTTGCGGGGCAGCCGGAGCAAGGCTGCTCACTTCAAGCCAACTGTCAGAAGCGACCGAGCTACGAGTTGCGATCGATCTCAACGCAGTCCCCCCAACTGGATTTGAGGGAATTGAATTAACAGACAAGGGGGTACAACGAGGAAACCGAATTGACTATGGAGCACTTGGCGTGGGTGGCCTTAAAATGAAGATTCACAAAGCTTGTATCGCCGCAATGTTTGAATCGAATCAGCTTTTTTTGGATTGCCACGAGATGCTCGCGATCGGTAGGGAAATCCTTGCCGTCGACAAGTCAATCGCCTCGTCCGCCAGGAGGCCAACGATCCCGTTGTCTACGACATAAAACCAACGTCCATTTGCACTAACTAGACCTTGCGATGGAACCTGGGAAAGTGTACGACCCAATACTGTAAATAGAGTGCCCCCGCGCGCACGCTCCGCAAGTGCATCAAAAACAACTTGAGAAGCTAGCAATAGTCTTCCGCTAGATTGCGGGCAACGCAGGTATTCGAGGATCCATTCCGGCAAGACTATGTTCTCCAAAAGCTTCGCTGTATTCCTATTCATTTGTCTTTTGTCTCAGCTGTTCGGTTGGAGCCCAATCGCATGCGGATTCCAGACAGCCCCCCCCAGTACTGGCTTACCAAATCGTAGCGACAGTTTTGCGGCAAGTACACCAGTAATGCCTTTCGTGGATCGACCACTTCCCCAATCGCAAAACGGGGGAAACGCCATCCCTAACAGCAATGCTAACGCTAACAGCCCCAACTTCTTCCAACATGCGGCGCAGGTCGCTCAAGCAAATCGCACGAGTTCCCGATTCCCAACTCGGTCGATCGATTACCCGTACAATTCAGGGTACCAATCTGTTGCATATAGGAATTTAATTGCTCAATCGCCGGCTCCTTATTACCCAACTTACCCAACTCCAAGCTACAATCCTAACACGTACTATGCGTCAAACCCCCCGGGTACGGGAGCAAATGGGGCAGCACAGGTAATGCCGAACGCAATGCAAAACATGGCCTCGTCCCCCACGTCCGGCAATAGCATGGCACCCAACAACACCACTCATACCATAGTGATTCCTGCTGTTCCCTTGCGACCCAACATGTCGACTAACCCAAATGCGATGGCGAGCAGCAGTGGTTATGGCCTAAATGGCAACCAAAACTATGGAGTGACTTCGAATCCACCGTCGCAACCACTCTCTCCCTGGACGAGTTTTGCGTCCGGCACAGGCAGTTTATTTAGAAGCAGTTTGTTCAGCAACAATAGCAACACAAATTATGTTGCATCGAACACTCCTGTAACCCAGCCTTACCTTTGGGGGAACAACAACCCGAGCGGTATGAGCTCACAACCCAACATGAGTCCTAACGTAGCGACTCAACCAAGCTGGGGAATTCCCCCGAATGCTAGCTATCGAGACCCGATGCAAGGTGGGATGCCCGCAACCGTGCTCAGATAAATCCTAATCGATGGCCCAAGCGTCTGACGCGAGTGGTGTTTGCCGAGAAGTGTCAAAATAACATCGATCGTCACGTTGCTTAGGATAAAGTTAGGTATCCTGACTGTCCATGTGAATGAAACTCGAACTTTCTCGCCCGGGTCTGAGGCGAAATCCCATCGTGAACGGTCACAAAAAAACGAGATGAAGCGTATTCATACCCTGTGTATACTTTCAGTGTTCCTTTCGGGCGCCATTGCGTGCGGGGCCGACCTGCAACAAGTGTCATCTGACGCCGACGTTAAAGTGAATCGCAATGTGGTTTATGGTTCGGCGGCAGAGCCGATGCACCGGGCAGATGTATACCGATTAGAGTCCAGCTCCAAGACTCTAAAGAGTCCAGGCATCCTTATGATTCACGGTGGAGCGTGGTTTGCCGGCGACAAGTTGAACGACGCATTGCATGCGAAGAGGCTAGCCAAACTTGGGTTCGTCGTCATGGTCATTAACTACCGGTTAATACCCACGCATCCTTTTCCAGCCCAATTGGACGATTGCAATCTGGCTTTGGAATGGATGAACACGCATTCGGAGGAGTTGGGCGTAAGCGCTGATGCATTGGGAGCTTGGGGCTACTCCGCTGGCGGGCATTTGGCTGCATTGCTTGCGACAAATCCGAAGCCGGGCATACCTCGCCTTAAGGCAGCGGTCGTAGGTGCCGCTCCCTGCGACTTGACCCAGATACCCCTTGAAAGCAAAATATTGGTTGGACTGCTTGGGGGAACAAGGGCCAAGTATCCAGATAGGTACGCGGAAGCATCGCCGATAACGCATGTCAGCCCCGACGACCCTCCTATTTTCTTGTTCCATGGCAGCAAGGACTGGTTGGTACCACCCGTTTCCTCACAAGTGATGCGAGACGCACTAAAAATGAACGGCGTAGGGTTTGAATACCTAGTGGTAGAAAACAAGGCTCATCTGATGACGTTTGTTGATTCCGATGCGACGGGGAAATCGTTTTTGTTCTTGAAAGAGCGCCTTTCGATCGTAACACCTAGGTAATTCGATACTCAGCAAAAGTTGACTAAGTTCGAGAGATTCTCGCGGTTACAGGATAGAATAGTTGCTGCTCCCGCGAAACATGGATTTGATTTCGATGCTCGAAGATAATTTCCAAATGAAACTGTTGCAAAGAATAATCTGCCCTTTATTGTTTGCACTATCCTTCGCCACCCATTGGATAGGCAACTCTGTTTGTAAAGGAGACGAGCAGGCTTACGGCCTCCTAGAAGCAAATGTTGAATCGTGGATCCAGGGTCTGAATGACCCAAGCTACAGAACTCGCCGCGAGTCGTTCTTGAAATTGTGCGATCGCACTATTCCCTTGGAGGCTTGGCTAGAGACGCAATCGAAGAGCAGTGACAAGCATCGTTCGGCAATTGCAATATGGTTAAAGCGATTGCGACGATCCAACGGTAGTCTTGCCGAGCGAGCTGAGATGCTGCGCGACTACGAAGCGTTGCGAAATCTTGACGAGTCGACGTTGGAAAAGCATTCGGTTTTGGAACGGTATGCGTCCAATGGCCAATGGGAGCGGTTGCTCGAACTCGTGGCATTGCTCGAACCGCCTTTGCGAACTGCGTTGCTGAGAAAGGATGGCCAGCTACAACACATGATCGGCCAGGCCTGGAAATCAGAGAATGAATCGATTGTTCCGCGTTTACTCGAATTGGTTTTAAGTCCCCCAGAGCGAGTATCCGCAAATCGCTTGTGGAGATCGCTGGGGATGCCTGATGAATGGAAAGTGTCCCAAAACAGCGAATTGCCAAGCGTCAAAATTACCGAGTTAGAAGCGGATGGCAAAATTGAACAGGCCGTTGCTTTGGCAGAAACTTCCGCTTTACGTAATTTCATCGAACCGATCCTCATACGCTCGAATCGATGGGACAACTGGCTTTCGATGGATTTAAGACAAGGCGTGATAGCAGGCACTGAGAATATCGTTCAGCAGCAAGCCGGAATGCGGATCCTGTTAGGGCGATTAGAAGACGCGAGTACTCAACTAGACAAGATATTGAAAGGGCGAGAAAGGTCGGTGCTTGCGAACGGGAACGCGATACTAGCACTGGCCTTGGGGCGCTCCGATGAGTTTGAGGCATTTCTGGAAAATCTACCTGCGAAGACTTCGTTTTCAGTGATGCGGATGCAAGGACGCGTCCACGATGCATTCCAACAGGTAGGGTTGAGCGATTTGTCATTGGATTCTGTTCGAACTTGGCTGAATAACAAGGGCTATCTAAAACGGCAACTCTCTGAGGAACCAGATACTCCACGAAACTCCAGGGAGCTTCCGTTAGCGGATTACGCCGACTTGTTTTTTCAGCTCGGCCTGAACGAACAAGGAACACTAATCGATTCACATCTAATCGACAGTGCAAAGAGGCGCGAGACGGACGAGGGTGTTTCAGCTTGGACCCCGTTACTATCTCAGTGGCTAATGACTAACGAACGAGTCAAAGCGATTTACCATTGGCAAGCCTATTTGGTTCGCAACGGGGGACGTCGGACTAAACCGTCGCGTGATGGAATGGCATTCCAACCCTCGGAGAACAACGAGCAAGGGCCGTTTGAAACGATTTACCCTGAATTCCCGCAGTCTGCCTCCTTGATCTTTGATCACCTTCTTTCGGTCGCCGGCAACGAAAACAAAGGAGTCGAAGTCCAGACGGAATCGGATCGCAGAGGCAAAGCGATAGATCAAGTTATAGACCAGATGGAGGATCTTCACGCCGGCCGGTGGCCTCGTCACTGGCGCGGACAAAGCCCTCTTTTGGACTTAAGAAAAGCGATCCAACATCGGTCGCTTGAAGCTGGAAATGCCACGTATCAATTAATTGAATTGGCAGAGTTGTTTGACTGCCTAGGTGAAACGCAGTTGGGAATCGACACCCTAGATATGTGCTCAAATGATTCGACAGCCAATCAAGCCAAAGCGAAGTATTTGATTCGACTCGGTAAGCTAGATAACGCATGTGACATACTCATTGAAGAGTTTCAGAATGACGCGTCCAACGTAGGATTGCTAGTCGATTGCACCGAGACTCTTGAAAACGTCGGGCGCTTTGGTGAGATGGATCGATTGAGGGTTCAGGGGCTATCGTCCGTTTTGCATGACCGGACGTATGCGTCCATCCGATCGAATCTGGAGTTGCCTACTAACCAGCTGGTTCAAATCATTATGGAACAACGTTGGAATCGGGATAGAACCGAAATGAGAACCGACGTCGATGCAGTCCGTTGCCTTAATCGGCAATATGGAGAGTTAGCGAAGAAAAATTTGTCGCATGCCAAGCAGGCAGCAAACTATGCTCGTATCGAAGCGTTAATATGGATGAAGTTTCTTTGGTCAAATGAAACGAAGGATATCAGACCCCTACTGTCTCTATTCGGAAGTGCATTCCAATCCTCAATTTTGGAGGCGATCGCTGACGGAGATCGCGAGTTGGCCGACAATCTCTTTCGCGTCGCATTTCGTTGTAAGCCGCATGATATTGACATGCCGATCGTGATCGTGCCCGTTGCAGAACGTGTTTTTGGAAAAGAGCTGGCCGACCAGTGGTTTGACCTCTTCTATCAGCCGATGCTCAAACATCTAGAGGAGTTTCCTGACGATACGCTCATAGGAAACAACACAGCTTGGTTCGCTGCTTCGTGCAATCGGCATTTGGAAAAGGCCCAGACTCTTGCAAGCAAAGTTGCCGTCAGC
>CAMDKL010000133.1 GCA_945900945.1 Pirellula staleyi DSM 6068 | reverse complement strand
TTTGTGCTGTCGACGTTTGGCGACGGTGACGGCGTGGTGCCGGGCCGGCAGATAGTTGCCATCCGGCGGGTCGACGTGATCGACAAGACTCGACCTGGGGCTAATGATATGGTGGCAGGACCTCCGCCAGAGATCCGTTGGGTCATTCCAGAAAAGTATTCTATTCCAACCAAATCCGGCCTGACCGCAGACGTCAGCGAAAGCGGGCCCAACAAGTTCACGTTCGACCTGAAGTGACAACTTACGATTTGCTTTGACTCTATAGAATCGCGCAAACCGCCAATGAGTTTAGTCTTTCGGCAATTTTCGATAACCAGGATTATTGAGTCGATGAGCAAGCCCACTGTACGATTCTTCGTCAGCTTCATGTTTGCGCAAACATTGCTGGTGAGTTTTTCCGTGATGGGTCGAGCGACTGACCGGGTTTGGATTACACCTTCGTTGGTAGAGGAAAACCACTTCACGTTCCATTGGCAAAGCGATGCCGAACCGCCGCCGCCGCTCTTTGTAGGCCCCGCATTCGATTCACTCCAATCCGTCGCGGGGACGAAAACGGGAGGCGTCACAAGAGCAATGGTCGAGGGCGGCAAGCCTGGTTCAAGCCTGACTTACCGCCTTGGTGATGGCCCCACGCATACCCTCGCGTCTTGGGATCCAGCGTTGGTCCGCATTGTTATTGTCGGAGACTGGCACGGCAATGCGAAACCCGGGAGCGAAGCGATTCTGCGCGAGTCGCCTCATCTGCTAGTCACGGTAGGCGACAATGTAACCGACCTACATCAGGCGAGACGCAAAGGACGCCGTGCTTACGAGTTGCTAATCGACAGTTCCCCAGAACTTTTTGCCAGCATCCCAGTGCTTCCTATCAGTGGCAATCATGACCGCGAAATAAGGCCGCGGGGGAGTGAAAAGCCTGATGTCTCCGTCTACGATATCGATGCGAAAATCTTCCGAGAGTTTTTCGACCTCCCGGAGCTAGGCTGGCGTTGGTCGTTTCCAGTTCCTCATCATCCCTTGACTCTCGTCGCTCTCGACCTGCATCATGTCTCCGACTTCGGTACGACCTGGCAGTCGTGCCAGCCATTTGACGGCGATTCGGAGCAACTGATTTGGTTAAGAAGCGCAGCGATGCCCCGTCAAATGGACTTCCGTCTAATTCTCTACAATGAACGCAACGCCACCGTGCGAAGACTCGCTGGAGGAGCCATTGCTGAAGTCCTCCGTCGTTCACCAAGTGCTGCAGTCACTGGTTATGGCGGATTCGGAGAGCGGGCTGAGTGGGAGGGCCTACCTTCCTACAACACACACATCCACGGGAAAGGAACCGACTACCCAGACCCGCACCGCGTTTTTTCGACACTTGGAGGCAGTTACCTGCTCGTTACCCATCGGCGCGGAGAAAAGCGGATCACAATCGATATCAAGAGTACCGACGGTGCAATTCTCGACACCAGGCGGATCGGCTTGTAACACATTGGTCTCAAAGCCAACAAATGGAACCCACCTCTTTGTTTCAATTCGAGCGCTGCTCGAGAGGAATGAATCATCATCATGAAGCCAAGCTCTTACAACCGCCGCCGATTCTTGCATCAAAGCGGTTTGTATCTTGGCGCTGCGGCGCTTGTGCCCGTTCATCGTTCGCTGGCTGCGGTCACGAATGAACCGCGCCGAGCCGCAACGCTGGCGGATGCCTATCGCTTGCTCAACTTCGACCCACATGCAGGTGACAGTTTCACCTCGCTATGGATGGCCGATACTCACTATGGGATCGGTAAGCCGGAAGACATTCTGCCGCCCATGATCGCAGAGATTGCGCCGATGAATCCACGTCCTGCTTTCATCGGCATCGTGGGTGACCTGATTCTAAGTGCCTCACGCTCATTCGGTATCGTCCCTGGCGAGAACGATCGCAAGCTGGCCGTCGAGGAGTTTCTCGCGATGAAGCCGCACTATGACGAACTTGCACAGCTCGCGCCGGTGAAGCTTACCCTCGGCAATCACGACACGTATCCCGGTGAGGATGACCTAGGTCTGTTTCGTAGTGTCTTTGGGGACACGCCCGTGAGTCATGCATTCGAGCTGAAAGGCGTGCCGTTTATCATCGCCAATGGTGGAAGCTGCGGCTTGCTCGGTGACACTCAGCAAGCGTGGTTTTGCGAGCAGGTAAAGAAATTGCACAATCCCGGTGGCACACTTGTCGCCGCTATTCATCAACCCTCCGTGGGAAGTATCGTGCGTGAGCGAGGCATCACGCAGGCGGCGCGTCAGGCCTTCGCCGAGGCCCGTGGCGATCTGTGGATGATCGGCGGACATGTGCACGAGAATGGCGACCGGAGGTTCAGTATTCCGCAAGGCGACACGTTAATCAATGCGTCGATCACTGCCGCGAATCCTGTCGTGTGGGGAAAGGAACAACCAGGCTTTTGGCTGTGGTGTTTTAGTGCTGGCCGACTCGTGGGTCGCATCTTCCGCCGCGTGGGTGATGCGGCTGGTTACACACTCGCACCGCCTGAGGTGACGGCCCAAACTAAACCGCTGTATTTACCGTTTGAGAATCGCGACGATGTGCTGTGGAAGGTACTCGTCGGCGAAGGCGATGAGCCGTACCGCCGAACGACAAACGCGAAATGGTGCTTGAACTATTGGACCTATGTGAAGCAGCTCGACTACGAGTTCCCGCTGAGCCTTGCCAAGGGAAAAGCCAAGCGTTGCTTAGTAATCATGGACCCCAGTTCTGAGAAGCCCATAGGTCTCGCTGTTTCTGGAAATGCCAGCGATTGGCAGCCGGTCACCAACCCTGAGCGCGATGGTTCATATACGGCGTTCACCATTCCTCAGTCGTGCTTGGAGTCCGGCGTACTCTCGCTGCGCATGACAGACTGCTCGGTGAGCGGCTTTGCGCTGACGGTGTAGGACCAGGCCACTCGTGTTGCACATTCAGTTGTCCCCAATTGTTCCAGCAAAATTAGACCATCGTCATGACGAAACACCTAACCAATTGTTACGAGTCGCAAGAGTCGCTGATACCGTGGGCGGGAACAATCGCGAACTGCTGTTCTATAATCGCGCTCCGGCTTTTGATGCTGAGCATGCTGGTGGGATTCGCGAGCCCGATGTGGGCTGGCGATCGGGTGCGTTTGGAAATCTGCGAGCAGGGCTTGAACGATAAGGACAAGTGGCCGGTGGAAGCCTTACTGGCCGCGGAGAGTTTGGAGATTCCGGCTTTTGGATTGGATACGCTGCCGCAGCGTTACGTCGATGACGGTTTGCGTGGGTCCCGGCCCAGTCCTTCGCTGTTGCGGCTCGAAGCAGCGGTGCATTTTCCGGTGGGTAGGCATCGCTTGTTGATCCGCGCTCGCAGCGCCGCGCGCCTGACTGTTGGTGATAAAATCATCGCCGAAACGCCTTTTCCTCCGATCAATGGTGGCGATGGTTCGCAGGCCTGGGCCGAACACTTGATCCCATTAGACCTTGGCGAAGGATTTCGCTTTGCTCCAGCGGGCGAGTACGAGCGGATCGGTGAATACGAGAGCACGGGCGGGCCGCGAGAAGTTCGCCTGGAGGCGTTTGTTGGAGGACGGGAAGGAAAGGCGTTCCGACGTGTGGAAGTGGGAGAAACTGTGGTTGCTATTTCCTGGGCGGGGACATCTCAATGGGAATTACTAACACCTGCAGCGGCGCGGACACCCTACACGGATGCCGATTGGGATGAGTATAGCCGTGGCCTGAGCAAGGAATTCGATCGCCGTAACGCCGCAGCCCGCGCGGCCCTGCGTGAAAAAAATGCGGCGTGGTGGGACCGGCGCAGGGACGCCGCCGCCGCATGGTTAGCCACCACACAGGTTGTTCCCGTTCCGGAGGTGTCGGCTGAATTCCCCGTGAACAATGCCATCGATCAGTTTCTGGTAGCCAAATTTTCGGAAGTGAAATCCCAAAACCGTCATGTGAGTCCGCAGGCGATCGATTTCTTCCGCGATGTGAAGCCACTGTTGGAAAGTCGCTGTCTGGATTGTCATCGGGGAGCCAAGGCGAACGGTGGACTCAGGCTCGACAGCCTGTTCACGGCCCAACTCGGCGGTGATTCGGGCCCTGCGGTGATTCCTGGTGACGTGCAAAAGAGTACATTGCTCGACCGCGTTCGCAGTCATGACGACGGGTATTCCATGCCGCCCAATGGTGCTCGGCTCAGCGAAACAGAGATCTCTACACTGGAGCAGTGGATAATTGAAGGTGCCACTTGGCCCGAGTTACCGCTGGTGCGCAGTGAGCTTGCCGCCGCCGCAGATGACCTAACGTATCTCCGTCGCGTCACGCTAGACACGATTGGCATCCTACCCACCGCTGATGAAGCTCGTGCCTTCATGGGCGATCCATCACCTCGGAAACGCAGTGCACTCATTGAGCGGTTACTCTCCGATCAGCGCTGGGCAGATCATTGGATGGGATTCTGGCAGGACCTGCTGGCGGAGAATCCCAACATTCTCAATTCCACACTGAACAACACTGGCCCGTTTCGCTGGTGGCTTTACGAAGCCCTACAGGATGATTTGCCGGTGGACCGAATGGTAACTCAGCTTGTGCTACAACGCGGCGGTAAGCGTGAAGGAGGCCCGGCGGGGTTTGGTGAAGCATCGCAAAATGATTCCCCGTACGCCACTAAGGGCACAGTGATCAGTGCTGCATTTCTCGGCGTGGAACTGAAGTGTGCTCGTTGTCATGATTCTCCCCAGGGGTCAACCCTGCAGGAAGAGCTCTTCCAACTAGGGGCCATGCTCGCTGCCGAGCCGCTGGATGTGCCAAAAACGAGCAGTGTCGACGCGGAGCATCTCGAGACCGGAGGCCGCAAGGCCTTGATCTCAGTCACACTCAAGCCCGGCAGCCAAGTCGCGCCGCAGTGGCCATTTCCTGCGCTCGCCGATCCTGCGTTAGCCGACTCGCTAGCTCAGAACCCATCCGATCCGCGCGAGAAACTCGCGGCACTCTTGACTGCACCACACAACGAGCGCTTCGCTCAGGTATTGGTCAACCGCCTCTGGCAACGATTTATGGGGCGGGGCATTGTGGAACCGCTGGATGACTGGGAAAAAGGCAGCCCGACGCATGCCGAACTGCTCCGCTGGCTGGGCCACGAACTGGTCCGCGAGCGATATCAATTGAAGCCGATCGCGAAACTCATCCTTTCCTCCGCAGCCTACCAACGCGCAGTGGACCCGCTGCTGGCCACGCCAGATCCGCTTTACACCGCCGCTGAACCCCGTCGACTCAGCGCTGAGCAAGTGGTGGATTCACTTTTTGCCGCCACCGGCGCGCCTTTCTGCGTCGAGCGTGTTTGCCTGGATCTCAATGGGCGCAGGGATACAAACAGCGCCGTTGATTTGGGCCAGCCGCACCGCGCCTGGATGCTAGCCTCCTTGTCCAACGAACGTGACCGCCCGAGCCTCACGCTTCCTCGCCTGCAGGCGGTCGTGGACGTTATGTCGGCGTTCGGTTGGCGCGGCGCGCGACAGGATTCTGCTTCCGTGCGCGATACGTCCTCTAACGCTCTCCAACCCGCCATTCTCGCCCATGGTATCATGAGCAGTTGGCTCACGCGGTTCAGTGACGATCACGAGCTGACCGCGGTGGTGCTCTGCGACCAGACGGTCGAAGCTCTCGTGGATGAACTGTTCCTACGCCTGCTTACCCGACCGCCGACAAAGCAGGAACGTCAGCAGTACGTGGCTTACCTCAGTCCGGAGTACTGCGACCGCATCCTGTCGAATCCACTGCCTGTGAAACCTGTTCACCTGGCTCCCAAGTTGGTTACTTGGACGAACCATCTGTTACCTGAATCCAACATCGTGAAGCAAGAAATGGAAGTGGCGGCACGTCGCGGAAATCCTCCTTCACCGAGACTTTTACCGGCCTGGCGCATCCGCTGTGAAGATGTGATATGGGCGCTAATCAACTCCCCGGAAATGATCTATCGTCCATGAAATCATCCCTTTCACGCCGTTGCTTCTTAAACTTCGCTGTTGGTTCCTCGCTGGCATCCTTGGCCCGGGCCAGCACCGTTCCGCCGACGAAACTTGGCCAAGCGGAGCACTGCATTTTCATCTGGCTGGGCGGAGGTATGTCACAAGTAGACACCTTTGACCCCAAGGTACTTGGCGATCCCAAAGCCAAACCTTCCCGAGCTGGCAGCGCGTACCAAGCCATCGATACCGCCGTACTAGGCGTAACTGTCACGGAACACTTGGCCCAAACCGCGCGGCTTATGGACCGTATCACCGTCGTTCGTACCGTAAATCATCGTGTTGTTGACGAACATGCTTTCGCCACAAATCTCGTCCACACCGGACGGATGATTAGTGGAAATGTGATCTACCCGTCGATCGGAAGTATCGTCGCCAACCAAAGAGGTTCCGCGAATCCCTCAGTGCCCGCCTACATGCTCATCGGCTACCCGAATGTGAGCCGCGGCCCAGGCTTTCTCGGAGCCAAGAGCGGTTTCGTTTACCTCACCGATACGAACAGTGGCCCAGCCGGTTTCACTAGGCCCGAGGATGTCGGATTGGAACGTTCCACCCATCGACTCGGACTATTGAAGCCGCTCCAAGCCCGCTTCCCGGCCGGTTCAACGCCGGATGATTATCGTGCGGCTCAGGCAGAAGCGCTTAGGCTCGCTGGACCAGAATTCATGCGCATTTTTAATCTCGAGGAAGAACCCGGTACCCGCCGCCAACGTTACGGAGGCGAGTTCGGCCAGCGTTGCTTGCTGGCGCGGCGACTCGTCCAATCAGGCGTGCGGTTCATCGAAATCTCTCACAACCTCAATTTCATCAATGGCACCGGCTGGGACACTCACAATGAAGGGCTGTTGCAACAGCACATACTTATTCGTGATCTCGACACGGCGCTCTCGGCGCTCATTGAAGATCTGGAACAGCAGCGCATCCTCGATAAGACTCTTGTGGTCGTTGCCACCGAGTTTGGCCGACCCGCAGCTTTCGACAGCGGCGGTGGACGGAATCACCAAGGCAGCGCTTTTTCTCTCGTCCTGGCAGGTGGCGGCCTGCGCCATTGCGGGGCCTACGGCGTCACCGATGAGCTATGCGAAACGGTCGTGGAACACCCCGTCAGTATCCCAGATTTCCACGCGACGATCCACGCAGCCTTGGGTATTAACCCTCACACAAACCTCTTCGACGGTTTCCGTCCCGTGCCCATCACGGATGGCGGCACGCCAATCGAGGCATTATTTTAACATCATGATTTCATATCCGAAAAGCAAAACATCGGTAAAGCTTGTGTCTTACCGAGGCCAAGCAAATCAAAGAGGCCTGACCCAGGCCTGACCCCTTTAATTCTTCCACACCCCCAAAGAGCCATCGGTGAAGATCATAACGCAGCACTACGGTTTGCTTTTATTTGTAGGCTCGATGGTTGCGACCATCGGTTGTGGAGATAGTCGCGACCAAGGAGGTACAGTAGCCAAGCAAAATACTCATCATCCAGCCCAGCCTACCGAACCCTCATCAGTTGAGGAAACGGAAGACAAGTTGGAGCAGGAAGCTGGTTTGCCACCGTTTCAGCGTTACCTTTTGCCCAACGGCTGGGCGATTACTCCCGCTGGGGATCAGAAAGAGTTGGGGGGTATGCCATTGAATCTTGTGTCGGTGCCGGGCGGACCTTATGTCCTTGTCTGCAGTAATGGCTACGAAGGACATTTCCTCGCCGTGTTTGATGTGTCGCAAAGCAAGGTTGTACAAAAGGTGCCTCTCAAAGAAGGTTGGCTCGGACTGGCTGTTTCGGCCGACGGACGCCACGTTTATGCGTCAGGTGGAAGCCAGAATCGGATACTCCTCTTCGACTTTGACGATGGCCAACTTACGAGCGTGGGCGAAATCGCACTTGAAGCAGGAACCTTTCCGGCTGGGTTAAGGCTTAACACCAGCGGCACACGACTCTACGCCATTGCGAATACCGCCGATGCCCTGTTGGAAATCGACGTAGCGGCGAAAGAAGTGCTTGCCAGCTATCCTGTTGGCCTGCGACCTTATACCTGCGTTCTTTCCCATGACGAGAAACTGGCTTATGTGAGCAACTGGGGAGAAGATACCGTAACGCTGGTCGATTTGGAGGTGGGCAAGACGATTGCCGAGATAAAGGTTTCCGAACGGCCAAACGATCTGGTGCTTTCGACAGATGAAAAGCGGTTATTTGTCTCCTGTGGAAACCGCAACCTTGTCAGTGTGCTCGACACGGAGATACGAGAGATCATCGAACAAATCGACGTGGCGGTCACGCCCGATTCGCCGCTGGGAAGCACTCCGAATGCTTTGGCGATTGGCCCCGAAGGCAAAACATTGTTCGTCGCAAATGCCGATAACAATGCGGTGGCCGTCATCGACATTGAACGAGCAGGTCGCAGTCGTCCAGTTGGATTCTTACCTGTGGGTTGGTATCCGACGGCCTTATGTTTCGTCAATCAAGGCAGGCAGTTGCTTGTGGCCAATGGCAAGGGAAGCGTTTCGGCCCCCAACAAACTCCTCACAGACGAGGACAAATCACCCGGCAAACAGAATCTTGCTGGGAAGCAATTCGAGTACATCGCCGCTTTGCAACCTGGCACGCTCTCGCTGATTGATTTGCCTGACAAGCTCGCGCTGGCTGCGTATTCTCGGCGGGTTCACCAGAATACGCCTTCTGCCAAGAAGGTCAGTGGCCAATCCAAGGCCCCGTTTGCCTTGGGCAGTATCTGCCCGATTCGTTATGTGTTTTACATCATCAAAGAAAACCGCACTTACGATTGCATCTTTGGCGATATGGAGGAAGGGAACGGTGATAAGGACTATTGTCTCTTTCCCGAACCTGTAACTCCCAACCATCATGCAATTGCTCGGCAGTTCGTCTTGTTCGATAATTTCTATCACGACGCGGAAGTGAGTGCCGACGGACATCACTGGGTGACGAGTGCCTATGCAACCGATTACGTAGAAAAATTGTGGCCTAGCATGTATGCCGGACGGGGACGCGCCGCCCACATGGACTTGCACGACGACCCCATTGCCTTTTCGAAAGGTGGTTTTCTGTGGGATCTTTGTGCGAAAGCAGGTATCAGTTACCGTAGCTATGGAGAGTTCGCACGCAAGCGAGGGGCCGAGCCCGGAATGGTTCGCGCGGCCACGCCGAGTCTCGAAGGGCACATTCATCCTACCTACTACGGTGCCGACGGCATTATGGATATGTCGGATTTAAAACGCTGGGAATTATGGCACGAGGAGTTCAAACAGTTCGAGATCGACGGAGAAATGCCCCGATTCACCGTCCTCTCTTTGCCGGGAGATCATTTACTTGGAACTCGACCAGGAGCGCAGACACCGCGGGCGATGATGGCCGAGAACGATCTGGTGTTGGGGCGGATGATTGAGGCAATTTCAAAGAGCCGCTTTTGGGCTCAAACGGCGATTTTCGTGGTGGAGGATGACGCGCAGAATGGTCCCGATCATGTTGATTGCCATCGAACTGTGGCTCTAATCGCGAGTCCGTATGCGAAACGTGGTTTCGTGGACAAATCGATGTACTCGACATCGAGCATGTTGCGCACCATGGAGTTAATTCTTGGTTTGCCACCCTTGACTCAATTTGACGCCGCAGCGCCGCCGATGTGGGCTGCCTTCCAAGCAAAGCCCGACCTCCGTCCGTATGCCGCTTTGCCAGCCAAGATTCCGTTGGACGAGGTAAATACAACTGCTGCCTACGGTGCTGAGAAGTCGATGCACCTGACCCTGGAGGAGGCAGACACGACGGACGACGGTGTTTATAACGAAATCCTTTGGCGTGCACTGAAAGGTAGCGCTGCCCCCTTACCACCCAGAAATGTCGCCGCATTTGTCATGGAGCGTGCCGCTGATAAAAAATAAAAAAACAACAGGACAGGCACAGTGATTGACCGGCGGAAGACACAGCCGACAAACGTCGGCCCCAAAAATCGCGTTTCTCAAAAGCTAGTTTTGAAATTCCGGTCAATAAGGTCGATTGTAGTCCAGCCGGCGCATGGTGAAGGTCGTTCTTAAAACGCTATGACAGGAAAATTGTTGACAGGAAAATTCGAACTGCAATCTTCCTGTTTCCACTACACCAGCGCGCACAGGTGGGCGTGTCCTTACGCACAATGACGGTTCGTCCTGTGTTAATGAGGTCCTGCTCCTCACCGCCTGAGTTTATCTCGGCGGGAGGGTGACTGGCAGGCTACCAAGGCGCATGATAGCAACAGCGGACGAGCGGTGATGATGACGAGCAACTGGCAGCTAACCGAGTCCGCAACAGGCCTGAGGCTGACCAGCAGGGATGTGCCAATCCTATGCCTCACCGCCTGAGCTTGCCTCGGTGGGAGGGTGACTGGTAGGCTACCATGAGGCGCGATAGCATCGGCGGACGAGCGGTGGTGATGGCGAGCAACTTACAGCTAACCGAGTCCGCAACGGGGGCGAGGCTTGCCAGCAGGGATGTGGTGGACTCGAATCAATTCAGCGGCTAGTCTGAGAGAAACGCTCGTCCAACGCGCTGGTTGGTTCTGCTGGTAGCTTCCAGTCATGCTCCCGCTGGGGCAAGCCGCAGCGGTGAGCGTGTATGATGCTGTCCTGAGTACCGACTTCAAGATCGGCTGAAGCGAAAACGCAACGTGCTAAAGTCAGGCAGTAGGTTCAAATCCCTTTGCCCGACTGTGGGGGGAAGTTCAAGTTCCATTGCTTGGCCCTGCACAAATCAACGCCTTTGACTGTGCCCCGAGCTGAGGTACAATAGACAAACAGGTGAATTCATGCAGATTAAAGTACCCGAAGATACGCAACAGCTCTCCTTAGCAGCAGGATTTGCGAACGTTGATCAGTTCGTGAATAGTTTGCTTTGCAAGGAGCGAGAACGCTTGGCCATCCAAGCCGGTATTGACGCGATGGATGCCGGACAGGTTGCAGACTTCGCCGACTTCGACCGTGAATTCCGAGAGAAGAACGGATTGAAGTCTCGATAGATGGCTAAAGTAGAAATTGCCGAGCCTGCCAAAGCGGACATCCAAGAAGCATTCGATTGGTGGTCAGAGAACCGGTCCGCAATTCAGGCGGCGGAGTGGTACGAGCGGATCTTCGAAGCAATCACCACACTTCAAAGCATGCCCGAGCGTTGCCCGCGTGTGTCGGAATCCGGATTGTCGCGTGCCGGAGTACGTCAGCTTTTATTCGGCATCGGTTCCCGCCCAACGCACCGAGTTGTTTTTTATTTCGACGTCGATGCGGATACTGTGACGATTCTTCGAGTCCGTCACCATGGTCAGGATGAACTTTAGGCTCCGCTCAACCTCGGACGCCGTCAAGGGACAGCAACGCCCATTGCGCCAAACTACAGAGGTGCTCTTCACCACCTGCACAGACTGCATTATCGCTGCGCGCGTCGGAGTGGGACACCGAGGCAGTTAGCTGCAGCGAAGCAGGATGCCGACCGCGGCCTCTCATGCTCATCCCAATGTCCCAATCCTCCCTAAGTTGAGGAGGTCCAATGGACGAACTGCGGCCTGTACGACAGGCATGCTCGCCTATACTTGGAGAGGTTATTCCGCTGCGGTAAGCGTAAATTAGCGATGATGAGCATGGTCCTCGCGAGTTCAGGTTCAGCTGAGCCACTATTTCGATGACTGCCGCAATCTGGTCAACTGCATAAGGAGGGCGTGTCCTGAGCGCGCAATTGACTGACTTTAAATTGCTTATCCCTCGCACACAAACCTCTTCGACGACTCCCGTCCCGTGCCGATCACAGATCGCGGCACGCCAATCGATGCATTGTTTTGAGCGTTCGTAGAACTACATGCCAATTCCCGCTTGCGTCAGTCGGTCAACTCGAACCGGAAGTGGTTTTTTTCACTGGCCTTGACGGTCGCGGTCAGCCCGGACTTATCGAACGACGAGTAGTGGGTCGGCACGCTGGCCGACATGCCCTCCACTTTCTCACCTCGCCCGATGGCCATTTGCTGGGCATTGCTGAGCTTAGCAACCATCTCGTCGGTGAAAGCGCTGATCGCCACCTTGTGCTCGCCGATCGCCGCCCCGTCCCCGTCGGTGAACGTGGTCAGGGCGAACTCCCCGGCGGCGTTCGTCTGGCTGGTCGCGGTCCTGGACGATTCGGGGCTCATGAACATCACTTTGGCATCGGCCACCGGTTTACCCTGATACACCACCACGCCGGTGACCGGCACTATGTTCGAGCCAGGCCCGCATCCGCTGGCCCCGACTAGTAGCGCCAGGACCATGACGGCTGACACAGTCCGCAGGCTAGAATTCGCCGATGACCTGTCCATCGCTTCGTCCTCCTAGGTATTGGTACGTTTGCCACGAGATCGACTGCGAGATGAAATGCACCGACCCATCGCCAAAGACGAACTGGGCACCGCCCGTATGCTTCGACTTGAACCCCGAGGCAGTCGGTGTGGATCGCTCTTCGTTACACCCCGGGCCGCGGACGTACCCAGGTTCGTTAGGGCAGTTAGGGTAGTTGATCGGACCAAGCGTACCCACCCACGCATTGTTCTCCCTCACCCACGATTGCCAAGTCCATTGGCCGCACATCGGGCGGATCTCGCCGAGCAGGATGGTGTTGCTGGTCCCGTCGGTCGCTTGCGCTATCGTCGACGCAAAGGAACACCGGGAGACGATCCCCGATATCTGGTCGGCGCGGTTTGTGGTCCCGTGCCCGCGGGTGCCGTTCGGACGATTGTACTCCTGGCACCCATTGCTGGCGAACATGTATTGGCTGCCCATGGACATGGCGTAGTTGCTTATGGCGACGTTGAGCGCCGCGTTCCGCCCACCCGCCGGGTCGGACGGACAGACCAGCGTCGGTAAGCTCACCTGTCGAAGCGGCCTCCCGTCGGACAGCACCAAGTTGCCTGGCACCCTCGGGCCAAAGACTGCGGGCACAAGGCCTCCGACGTTGCCACTGAAGTCGATCTGGTTGTAGAGGTTGCTTTGCTCCATAAAGGGTAGCAGTTTGAGCAAGAAACTACCGCGATAGCCTAGGGGTACCCAGTCCACCTCAAGGTCCAGGCCACTTCCTGCAAACCGCTTGAATGTGTCGTGGTAGTTGTGCTGTGCGAGGCCGAGTTGCTTCAAATTATTGGAACACTGCATGCGTCTGGCGGCCTCACGTGCGGCTTGCACGGCAGGCAGGAGCAAACCCACCAAGATCCCAATAATGGCAATCACCACCAGTAATTCAACGAGCGTAAACCCAGCCCGTCGGGCTCGCACCTTACCGATTATCGTATTGGCTGACATAACATAGATATCCTTCTTTGAAAATGGAAAGTGAAAACAACTCTGCACGTAAGCGATTTGCAAACGTTGGTCAAGCAAATTTTCCTTCCTTCCTTCCTTCCTTCCTTCCTTCCGACCCTCGAATCCATGAAAACGATGGAAAAACGCTGGTTTCGAACGATTTTGACAAACCCAATATTTTTTCCATAAATTTTGTGCAAGCGGTTCATTTCGGATTGGTAGTGCGTTGATTTAACTGAATTGGTCAGACCATGGCTAATGAAAATCTATTTGCAGGCAGGATGGAAAGGCGGGAGGTTATCTTTGGATTGGACTTCCAGCAGATTCAGGGAGGCCAGCAGATTGGAAAGCTGAATAGTATCGATGCGATCTTTCTGAAGCTTGCTATTTATCTGTTGCGTTTATTGGAACAAAAATGGCGTTGGGGTTCGCTTTGGCAGTGGTGCCAGGCGTCGGAACCCGATCCGAAGTTGCTTACGTCCTGGCCGCTTCCTCGATTGCCAACTGGGCCAAGCGAGTCAATGAACCGCTTACCCAAATCGAGTTGGATGCGACCTAAAATCATCGTCTTCTAGTTGGACAAAGCATGAGCCAGCGACGAGTCACTTCGGTGTCGTCCAAGGTGTTCGATTTGGAGAATCGCAAAGCAAAGGTTACACTTGAGCCATTCGCAGTCACTTTGCCATGAGAAAGCCTTCGATGCCAGACCAACGAAACCAATCACTTGCCTGCAGGCACGCGAAGCCGCACCAGTCGCTTAACCTCTTTACGTGTTTCGTCCTTTCCTTCCACTTAACGTCTTTGGCTTCGGCTGGCGAGCGAATCGACTATGTTGAGCAGGTCAAGCCGATCCTGCGCGAGCGATGTTTTGCCTGCCACGGTGCCCTGAAACAGGAAGGTGGACTGCGGCTGGATACAGCAGCGTTGGCGATCAAGGGTGGGGATTCAGGGGCCGCGATTCAGCCAGGCGATGCGGCAGCCAGTGTGTTGCTCGAGCGCGTTTCGGCAGCGGTTGATTCGGATCGAATGCCACCGGAAGGTGAGCCGCTTCAAATCGAGCAGATTGCAGTTCTTGAAAAGTGGATTTCGCAAAACGCCGACGCGCCAGCAGACGAGCAGCCCGAGCGTGATCCGCGCGACCACTGGGCATTCCAAGTTCCCGTGCGGCCGTTGGTGCCAGAGGTTGATTCCGAGAATGCCGATCGTCCTTTGGCCCTTCGAAACCCTATCGACTCATTTATTGTCGCGGAGCAACTCAAACGGAATCTCGTTGCCCAGCCAGAGGCCGACAAGCGAGTTTGGTTACGTCGCGTATCGTTCGATTTGATTGGTCTGCCACCGACAGTCGACCAACTCGATGCATTCATCGCAGATAAGTCGCCCGAGGCTCATGATAAAGTGGTCAACCGGTTGTTGGACAGTCCGCAATACGGTCAACGCTGGGGCAGGCATTGGATGGATATTTGGCGCTACAGCGATTGGTGGGGCTTGGGGGCTGAGGTCCGCAATTCTCAGAAACACATGTGGCATTGGCGCGATTGGATTGTCGAGTCCATGAACTCGGACAAGCCTTACGATCAAATGCTACGCGAGATGCTGGCTGCCGATGAACTGTATCCAAACGATCTCGATCGCCTGCGAGCGACCGGCTATCTGGCACGGCAGTACTTCATCTTCAATCGTACGACATGGCTTGATGAAACCATTGAGCATACTACCAAAGGGATGTTGGGGCTGACCGTCAATTGCGCTAAATGCCATGACCACAAATATGACCCACTATCGCAGGTCGAGTACTACAATCTTCGCGCGATCTTCGAGCCTTATCAGATTCGCGCGGAAATGGTTCCTGGTCAAAACGACTTTGAAAAAGATGGCATCCCGCGTGCGTTCGATGCGCATCTGGATGTGGCTACTTATTTACATATACGTGGTGACGATCGCAGCCCCGATCCGAGCCGCGCAATGGAACCCAAGGTCCCTGGCTTCTTGAATCAAGCAAAATTTGCGATCGAGCCAGTCGAGCTACCGCCAGAGGCCATTGAACCAGGGCTACGCGAGTTTGTCTTGCCTGCACATCGCGAAGCTAGCCTAAAGCAAATTGCAGCAGCCCGTACCGCGCTGGAATCTGCATTGCGGCAGCTCGCCGAATCGGAGACGGCGACGAAAGAACTCGCCAACAAGTCTGACACGACGAAGGAAGCCGGTCCTGCTGTACAGGATGACGCGAAATCAGCTAAAACGAATCCGCCCATCGACCAATTGCGGCTGGCAGTGACGATCGCCGAGAAGGCTTTGAAAAGTGCTGAAGCTCAGTTGGTATCGATCGAGACTCGAGCGGCCGCTGGTCAAGCAAAAAACGCACAAGCGTCTAATTCTGCAGAACTTGCCAAGATTGCCTCGAAATCGGAACGAATCGTAGCGGCCGCTAAGGCCGATGAAGAACTTATTAAGGCCGAACTTGCACTACTAAAGGCCGCGACCGACCAAAAGTCAGATAGCGAGAAGAAGCTTGATTCCGCCAGGGCAGCATTCGACCTCGCTGTCAAGGCGATTGAAACTCCGAGCGAAACATTCACTTTCTTGCCCGGTGCAAAGAAGACTCAAGAGGACTTTCAGAATCGCAATGCCGACGTCCCCTATCCGTCCAAGAGCACTGGACGACGTACGGCGTTTGCCAAGTGGCTGACGGACCCGAACAATCCATTGCCCGCGCGCGTCGCTGTCAATCACATCTGGGCGCGGCATATGGGCCAGCCGCTGGTACCAACTGTTTTCGACTTCGGTCGCAAAGGGACACCGCCGACCCATCCCGAGCTGCTTGATTGGTTAGCTGTCGAATTTGTTGAAAGCGGCTGGAGCATTAAGCACATTCATCGATTGATTGTGACGTCAGGCGTGTATCGATTATCGTCATCCAGCGCGGAGATTACTGTGGGAGAGACGGTTAGCGCAGCTCCATCGTACCTTCGAGATCCCGACAATCGTTACTACTGGCGTATGAACCCTGTCCGTATTGAAGCTCAAATCGTGCGTGACAGTTTGTTGTCGTTGGCAGGTGAGCTCGACGTAAGGCCCGGAGGCCCATCAATTGCGGTCAATGACGAAGGCTCGTGCCGCCGTAGTCTATACTTCGTGCATTCGCACAATCACCACAATAAATTCCTTTCGACCTTCGACGACGCTAACGTGCTCGACTGCTACCGCCGCGCGGAGAGCATCGTCCCTCAGCAGGCTTTGGCGCTTGAGAACAGCCCTTTGGCGATGAAGATGGCGGGGAAGATTGCCATGCACGTCGAGTCTGCCGTGCGAGCTAGTAACGCAGGGGCCAAAGCAATCGACAGGGACAACGATGCGGACTTTGTGCATTTGGCCTTTGTCTGGATCTTGTCCGTCGAACCCAGTGCCGACGAAGAAACTGTCATGCGCGAATTATTGCGACGAATGATAGAACTTGCCAAAGAGAAGCAGCGCCCTAGTCCAGAGTCTGTTGCGCGAACAAACCTTGTGCTCTCACTACTCAATCACAACGATTTCATCACGGTAAGATAGCATGCAGTACACTCAGCCATCTCTCAATCGCGACCTCCCGCGTCGCGCGTTTCTGGCGGACTTCGGTCTCGGATTCACTGGGCTAGCGCTCGGAGCGATACTCGCACAGGACGGTGTGCTACAAGCCAACGAACATGAAGCCTGGAAGCCTCCGAATGGGAAGCCACACTTCACTCCGAAAGCGAAGTCCGTTGTGTGGCTCTTTATGAATGGGGGAGTTTCTCACGCGGAGTCGTTCGATCCCAAGCCACAGATGACCAAGTACGCGGGCAAGTCGATCAGCGAAACACCCTATGCCGATACACAAGATCCGAAACGGCTCAATAGACGCGAACTCGCGTTTAACGTCGAGTTGCGACAGAAGATCCTTCCGCTGCAAATTGGCTTTCGGAAGTATGGCGAAAGCGGCATCGAACTAAGTGATTGGGTGCCGCACATGGGAAGCTGTATCGACGACATGTGCGTCGTGCGATCGATGTGGACCACAGACGACAACCACGGAGCCCAGACTCAATTCCACTCCGGTCGACACATGCTCGATGGCGAATTTCCGACGCTGGGTGCATGGGTACATTACGGATTGGGTTCGCTGAACGACAACTTGCCGCAATTCATTTCGATGGGCAACCGCGAGTACTGGAACATCAAAGACGGTCACTATCTCGGTCCTGCCCATGATGCCGTTCCGATTCGGATCGACCCCGACAATCCTCTCGACTTTGGCAAGCCTGCGAATGGCCAGTCGATCGACGAGCAGCAACTTGGTTTTGAATTAGCTGGGCGATTGAATCGCTTGAAATCGATCGAGTATCCGAACGACCCGGCGCTGTTGGCGCGCATCAAAGCCTATGAACTCGCCTTTCACATGCAAATGTCAGTACCAGAAGTGCTCGGCTTTCAGACCGAGACGCAAACGACTCTCGAGATGTACGGCATCAATGATCCGGCCACCCAAGCCTTTGGTTCGCAGATGCTGGCAACCCGCCGTATGATCGAGCGCGGAGTACGGTTTATCCAAGTTCAACATGGAGGTGGTGGTGCCGGAAAGTGGGACGCCCATGGCGGCTTAAAGGCAAATCACTCCGCTAACTTCAAAGCGGTCGATAAACCGATTGCTGGACTGCTGCGGGATCTT
>CAMDKL010000132.1 GCA_945900945.1 Pirellula staleyi DSM 6068 | reverse complement strand
CAACGCATAGAAGCCCCTTTGCTTTTCATGCAATCCGCAAACTTTAAGGAGCTTCACAAACTCTTTAGTGATCGGGCTATCGGCTGCATCCTTGTACCAACTCTGCCCATGCGATGTAACGAACACCAATTCAGAATCATAGGAGGTTTGCCGGATGTCCTCGATTGCTTTGGCTGTCTCTTTCCAGAGCGGGAATTCTCGATCAACTAGCGTTTTAGGCCTTGGGTATCGAACCCGTCCGGCTTGCAAATGACTGCTTTCCATTTGGCCGATGTCGCTTGGCCCGAGTCCGCCATTCAGAGCAAGCAACATAAAGCAACGCATTTGCGCATTGGCCGCTGTGTAGATCGTCGTTAGTTCCTCAATGCTGAACACCTTTTCAGCTTTGGTTTGCTTTTCCTTCTTAACCGATTTCTTACTAGGCTTTTGAAAGCTCAGCCCCATTCGGACTGGCTTGTCGATCATGTCATTCTTAAAAGCAAAGTTTAGAAACACTCGGCAACGCCCGATCTCATTGCCCAACGCCACTAAACCAAGTCGCTTAGAGAGCTTTTCCCGCAGCTTAGAAAAGTCGTTAGCGTTCAGACTTTCGACGGAAACATGACGCCCGAGCGACTCAACCAAGAACTCACCAGTTCGTTTGTAATCGTTCCAAGTCCGCTGCGCTAACTCACCTGACGCCACCTTTGACGCCCGGTTCTCTAGGAATGTGTTTACTAAGTCGCCCACCGTCAACGCATCGACGTTTTGGGGGGGTGGCGTCTTGCCAGCTTGTAAGTAGTCGTTTTCATATTGGAATCGCTCTAGTGCGGCTTTCCAGTCGTTCCAATGCCCAAAATAGTGCAACCGGCCTTTTATCTTCTTGGCCCATCGCTTGGTAGCATGCGGAAAAAGCGGGAAATCCTTGTAGGGTTTCTCTGGCTTGCAAGCAACAGTCTTGCCGATAGAATCGTTCATCGTAGTTACCTCGTCTTTGCTGGTTAGGTAATTGCTTGACACCCGTTTCCCCAAGATTCGGGTGTCAGTTTTGACACCTCAGAATTGTATATCCGCTAGAACCGGGTGTCAAATCGGGTGTCAGAGCAAAACAGAATACAATGGAAACAGCAAAAAACACTGTGTTTTCATTGACGGGCTCATAGCTCAGTTGGACAGAGCAACGGATTTCTAATCCGTAGGTCGTAGGTTCGAGCCCTACTGGGCCTATTTTCGGGGTCATCACTACCCCCCCAGTCACCATCAGAACCCGGCAAATCGCACGGTTTTGTTGTTTCATCAGTTCTACTGATGGGTCCCGTGGGTTACCAATGGGGGAACCGGCGGGGGGACGGGATTCCATGGCTTTTCCCCAATGCTCATCTGTCACTTGCAAATAGTGTTTCTCAGCCACCTTCCCGGAATGGCCTAGCCACTTGTTCACGACATGATCGGGGAACACTTCTTGCAATTCCTTGGCGAGTGAATTGAACCCTCCTGCCTGTCCATGACAACGATCGTTATACTCTCGTAAATCCGAGTCCTGAGCGGTTGGAACCAGACCTTTCGTAAATTTGTGAACGACCCCCATTGCCATCGGCCAGAGTTGTCTGAACTTGTCGCTCGCCTGGTAGCTAGTACGTGAAAAAACGAGACAATAATGACCCAGTGGTACTCCATTGACAACGAAGACGACGTTGCATCGCCAGCTCTATTGATCTATCCTGACCGCATCCAAGAAAACTTGAGGCGGATGATCGGGTTGGCAGGCGATGTTTCGAAGCTTCGACCCCATGTAAAGACGCACAAGATCCCTCAGATTATTGCGATGAAGCGAAACCTTGGCATCGACAAATTCAAGACGTCGACGATCGCCGAAGCGGAAATGACCGCCAGTGCCGGTGGCAAAGATATCTTCCTGGCCTATCAACCCGTCGGACCAAACGTCCGTCGTTTTATTGAGCTAATCGAACGATTTCCTAGCACTCGTCTTTCCACGATGGTCGACAATCCAGAGTCCCTTTCTCAGATTGCGATGTCTGCGAAATCACAAGGCGTCATTGCTTGTCTCTATGTGGATTTAAACATCGGAATGAATCGGACCGGCATAACGCCCGGTCCGCAAGCGGCTCAACTCTATCGGTTGTTAACAACTACCGATGGTATTTGTCCAGGTGGTCTACATGCATACGATGGCCATTTGCATGAACCGGATCTCGCGAAGCTTACTGATCAAACCCAGCGAGCTTATGAATCCGTATGGAAGTTAGTAGACGAATTGGAGCAAGAGGGCATTGACGTACCAAATATTATCGCAGCGGGAACGCCCACTTCACGCTTGTTGGCGAAACACAAAAACGTTGAGGTTGGTGCAGGAACAACGGTCCTATGGGATTTCGGACAACCCGAAACATCTCCTGATTTGGATTTTCAAAACGCGGCAGTGCTGTTAGCTCGCGTCGTCAGCCGCCCGACGGCGAACCGTATCTGTATCGATTTGGGGCACAAAGCTGTCGCCTCAGAGATGCCACAGCCACGGGTCCGATGGTTCGGGCTTGAGGATTCAATCCCCGTGATTCATAACGAGGAACACTTGGTTTTGGAAACGTCAAAAGTCGATGCCTTTCCTGTTGGTACAGTTGTCTATGGCATCCCGCGGCACATTTGTCCGACGGTGGCATTGCATAACGAAGTGTGGTGCGTGAAGGATAGAATTGCGTTCGAAAAATGGCCAGTAGTAGCGCGTGTCAGGTGCTTGACTATTTAACGTATAGTATTACTGATTAACCATGTCATCCATTTGACGAGCTGCGGTATGAGTTAAGAACCTACGGGAGATGTAGTCCCCAAGTTCATGTAACTGCAAGGAAAATTCGCGAAGCCGACTTCTCAATATCGCTCGCTCTTCTTTCCCCGATTCATCCTTGACGATGTCCTCACCCAAGGCGTCGGCATCGAAAAGCCGTAGATTACCTCTACATTCCGTGATCTTTTTTCGATAACGAGCGACTTCCGTTTTGTCTACCGCAGGCAAGGCGTCCAAGTGTTGAAGGATTTGAACGAACTGGAAAGCTAAACCGCGTGGATTGGATGGATCCACCACCAGCAAGTCAAGTACAGGGCCAATCTCGTAGCTCATCAAATAGCGATAACGGTAGGTCATCGAGCTATCGCAAATGTCGAGCAATGCTTCGAGCAGTTGCCGAGAGTTTTTCGCGTAGGGGACTAGCAATAGCTCGATCAATCGAAGCAAGTTCTGTGCTCGATCAATTCGTCGCCCCAGATCCAAGAAATGCCAGCCGGGCCCACGTGTCATACTCTCCGACGCGAGTCCAGCAAAGGCAGACAGGTGACTAATCATTTGGCTGAGTGTCGATAACGCTTCTCCCATTCGCTCTCGCTGACCTGGCCATGGTGCCAAGGACGAATAGTCGAGACGGCTAAGTATTTGCCATGAGTCCAGGCTCAGCCGATCTCGGATCGTCTCCGCATTTCGAATGATTCGATTTGCAGCATTAGCCAGTCCGTCTGACTGGTTTTCATCAAAAACGAAGCGAAGGACGGTTTGTCGCATTTCAAGGAGGGCCAAGGCCTCGTCGCGCGGAGGTTCACTCGGCATCTTCGAACTCTCGCGAAGCGTTCGAACGACTTGCCATTGAGACGGCAACGAGTCCGAAGACACCTCGGAGGTGAGTTGAGAACTGCAGTATCTCGCATGCTTGGCCATAAACTCCATCCGTTCGGCGAAACGACCTAGCCAAAACATGTGTTCAGCGACCCTGCTGGGAAGATCCATCGCGGTACGACGAAGTTCGATATTCTGCTTGCCAGCGGACAGCAACGTCATCGGCTTGACTGGACCATTATTGAGTACCCAAACGTCCTTGCTCATCGCACCGCAGACCAAGCTCTCGTCTAGCTTCTCAACAGAATCAGCCACCCGAGCGACCCCACCAGGCATGATCTCAAACTTATTCTTCGTTGCGCATCCGAATAGCCGAATGACTGAGGGCCAAGCTACAACACGGTTGTTTACCCAAGTGGGTGTCCGCCCAAATTCCGTCATGGCGGTGGCGACGTATCTCCAAGGAGTTTTACGAATATCAGCGATGATCGTTTCTCGCTGATAGGCGCTTAGGTGAGCCCCGCTCGTTTGATTTGCGGAATGGCGAACAAACGAGTCTCTCAAAAGAAGATTTTCTAGGTTGGCGATTGTATATTCCATGGCGGATTGATCACCGCACCACCACATCGGCATGTTGGTCAGCATCAACTCCTGATTCAGAAGTACTTTGCATAGCCGGGGCAAAATTGCAGTCACCGCAGGGCTCTCTGTCCAACCTGCACCAAGCCCATTGGCCAACAGCACCTTGCTCTCTCGATCGGCCTGAGCCAATCCGGGGATTCCTTCGTTGGACGACGGATCAATTTCGAGAGGATCGCACATAGTATCTGGTAGACGACGGAGGATACTGTCGATCCGAACAAGCCCGCCCAAGGTCTTGAGGTATACCGCTCCACCTCGAACCGTGAGATCGGTTGTCTGCGTGAGTGTAAACCCTAGATACCGAGCTAGATATGCGTCTTCGAAATGTGTTTGGCTTTGTACGCCGGGGGAGAGCAATACCGAACGAGCATTTTTTTCTCGGTCCGGTGCAGCATCTTGTAATGACTGCCGTAGCGTTGAGAAGAAACCGGCCAACCTCTGGACCTGCATTTTCTGGAAGTCATCAGACAAAATCCTAGACATTGCGATTCTGTTCTCAACCGCGTGTCCGCAACCGCTAGGTCCCTGTGTTCGATCTGCCAGAACTTGCCAATTGCCAGTGCTGGTGCGTGAAACTTGGGCAGCGTAAAGGTAGAGCTTGCGAAAGTTTGTTGAACCCTTAAGTCGTTTGGCTGGACGCAAGTAGGCGGGGCATGCATAGAGGAGTTCACTGGGGAGAACGCCATCCGCTAAAAGCCGTTGATCTCCGTATACATCTTGGAGTAAAAGATCGAGTACTTGCATGCGCTGTTGCATGCCTGCGTAAAGTCCATTCCATTCGGACGCTTCGATTACGAAGGGAATAGGATCGAGATCCCAAGCGTGGGCGGTGCCGGGTTTGATAAGCGGTCCGGAAGACGCAGGTGCGTTATCCTTGAGTGATTGTTTTGCCAGTCGCCAGCGAACGTAAACCTCCTGGCCAGTCATTCTAGGCTCAACGCCCAACAATCGTCGGTAGCCAGATCGGACCTCTCCCGCGTTGGTAGTCAACTCATCGAATGCACCGTCAAACCTTCGATACGCCGACAAGAGTTCCATGTTTGCGTCCGCGTCCTTGCTGTTTGAATCTGGCATCCATATTCCAATGTATCGAGTGGCTGAGGGGTTGGAGTTATCGCCTTCGGCTGCGCCAAAGTGGGATAGGCATCCAGCCAGTCATTGCCGTGCTCGCTGGGGGGCTGTATTATTCCGGGACGCGAATATACCAAATTTGCTATTATTGGTAACGCGTAACTATTTCCGGTTATTATGTTCCTGACGCCTTCGCAGGTATTTCTGGACATCCGGAAATGAGGAGCGAACTTTAATGCAAGACGAAAAAACAACTGCAAAATACTGAGTTGATAGTACTCCTTATGCTGATATCGGATCAGTGAGGCAATCACCTCGCATCGGGTCGCTCCAAACCCGTTGCTATGATGTGTCGCCGCTGATCCTCCGCTCCAATCGAATCGATCAGCGATTCCATGACCCATCGTTGCAACAGCCCGATTTCCAACCAATCCCAGCCAAGTAATCCGTGGAGAATTTTCTATGCGCACCCTTGTGGCGACTGCTATTGTCGTAGCGGCCTGGGCGTCGACGGCGTCGGCTTCCCAACTGTCCAGTCTTTTCAAAACAACAAATCATGATTTCGGGACCGTTGCGCGAGCCGCGAAAACCGAATATCGCTTCACCTTTGACAATCCCTACAACCAAACCATTCAAGTCCGAAGCGTTCGGACGTCTTGCGGTTGCACCACCCCGAGCGTCGAAACCGAAATTGTACCTCCCGGAGGACGAGGAAGCATCCTCGCGAAATTCAATACGGGAACCCACACGGGCTCTCGATCGGCAACTCTCACGGTTACCTTTGATAAGCCGACGTTCAGCGAAATTCAACTTCACGTCAAAGGATACATTCGATCCGACGTTGTCTTTCAACCGGGCGAAGCAACCTTTGGGAACATGATGCAAGGAACTTCGAAGTCGATCAACGTGGGAGTCGACTATGCCGGCAAGCCAGCTTGGCAAATCAATCAAGTGACCTCGAGCGATTCTTTTATTACGGTTGTGCCCACCGAAGTCTCTCGTCAAAACGGACGCATTCGTTATATGTTGGCAGTTTCCATTTCAAGCGATGCGCCGGTTGGTCCGTTGGAGAGCGAATTAGTTGTTCACACCAATGATCGCAACTTGACCACCGTGCCGCTTCGTCTCATGGCAAACATTGCTCCGGAAATCTCCGTTTCACCGCAGACGCTTTCGCTGGGCGACATTGTTCCTGGAGAGCCAATTAAGCAGCTAATTATTCTTAAGGGCCACCAGCCCTTCCTGATCAAATCGGTTGAAAGTGGAGAATTCGAAATCGAGGGCAAATTGAGCGAAGAAAGTAAGACGCTGCATGCTTTGCCGCTCATGATCAGACCCAAGACGGTCGAATTCGGCAAGGAAATCAATGGCAAGATCACTTTCGCTACCGATTTGCCCGAAAAACCATGGATTGATGTAGGGACTGTTTTTCGTCTCAAGTCGATAATTGAAAAATAAGCTGGTTGGCCACTTTCGATGCACGCTGCCACAAATTGTTTTGTGGCAGCGGTTCCTACTTGGATCGCAATTTACCTGAATCTTGTTCTTTCAAGAAGCATTGGTACGTTGAAACAATTCCTTGTTCCAATTCAATTTTCGGTTCCCAACCCGTGGACCGAATGAGGGTGGTATCGGTCAGTTTTCTTGGTGTACCGTCCGGCTTGGATGGATCCGTTCTAATCTCACCCTGGAATCCAATTGTTTTGGCAACCAAACGAGCCAGTTCGAAGATACTCACATCTAGGCTTGTACCGACGTTGACCCAATCTGGTGGAGAATCGAGGTGACATAGATGAAGAATTGCGTCCGCTAAATCATCGACGTGCAAGAATTCCCGGAGTGGCGTCCCGGTTCCCCAGATAGTTACCGACGCATCACCGCGTTCTTTTGCCTCGTGAATTCGCCGGATCATTCCAGGCAAAACGTGACTGTGATCGGGATGATAATTGTCACCCGGCCCGTAAAGATTGGTGGGCATTGCGGAATGATAAAGCACTCCATATTGTTGACGAAAGTATTGGCAGAGCTTTAATCCTGCAATCTTCGCAATGGCGTACGCTTCGTTGGTCTGCTCCAATGGACTGGCTAGCAGCTCATCCTCTTTGATAGGTTGCTTGGCTAAACGAGGGTAAATACAGGTGCTGCCCAGAAATAGAAAACGCCCCACTCCGTTTCGAAAGCTGGCATGGACCGTAGCTAATTCCTGACGCAGATTATCCGTTAGGAATTCGACCGGAAACGTTTTATTAGCGTGAATCCCGCCAACCTTTGCCGAAGCGAAGATTACCGTCGCGGGACGGTTTTTGGAGAAAAAATCGTTTACCTGCGACTCTTCGCAAAGATCCAATTCACCGCGAGATCGCGTCATCACCTCAATATCCGGCATCGTCGCAAGCCGACGGCAAACTGCCGAACCGACCATTCCGCCATGACCGGCAACAAAGACTGGGGATACAATCATGAAAAGCCGAGTTAAGAGTTGGACGTAATAGATAGAAAGGGTGAGTTCAATTGCTTTCAAATCATAGTCGAATATTTCGACCTGTACGATTGAATTATTTACGAGACTGACTTACGTGTGATTGCGACTAGTGGTGAAACGGCGACCTTATGTAATCATGGGGGAAAGTACATTTGAATTATTTTTTGGGAATATTAGATTGCTTCTAGCTGGCAATCGTCGAGCGCTACACTCGCCCCGCGCCCCATATATCGCACGGAAATCAAAAGTCGAACTTCGTTTTCACGGCGAATGATCGTCCCTTCGAATCCCTTAAATATCCCTGTTTTGACCCGAACTTTTTGACCTGGCATCAGGCGAAGTTCCGGCGAGAGGGGCGCGTCGGTCAGAATGAGGCTGCGGATTTGACGTAAATCGGTTACGAGTTCAACCGAATTCGCGACCGGCATCCAGCGACTGACACTACCTGTTGAAACGGCATTGTACCGTGCCATTTCGTCTCCCATGATGAAGACATAGTTAGGGAACAGCGGCTCAACACTGGTTCTAAGCCTTCCTTGAGGTGACCGGTATCGGCGAGCAATCGTGGGCCCGTAAAAAGGAACCTCGATCTCGAGGAGTTGCCGCATCAACTTCTTTTCGAATCTAGCCAGAGTATACAGAGCCCACCAAGTTCCCTCTTCAGCGAGCATTGTTGCTCTGGCCTGTGCCGATTCCGCGTATTCCGACTCGACGGTGGCGGATTCATTGCACGCGGACTGAACTATTTCGAGAGTTTTGGAGGCCTCTGTTTCTGGTTCGTCCAGCAAATGGAGGGGCCAAATGTCTTGTTCGGGTTTCAGGAGTGGCATAGGATTTGTCTTTCGAATCGGTATTTTGATTCGAATTTACAAGCTTTGGCATTCGTTGCATATGCAATTTTTCGTTCGATGGCTAAAAAATCTATCCCTTTTCCGGCTGAAAAGTCCTCAAATTTCCAATCCTGCCGACTTGAACACTCTATTCGTTATAAAAATCAGAAACCAAGATTAATGGTATTAATTCGCAAAGCGTTGCCATAGGAGAGTCGTTGCATGAATTCGATTGACGTATGGGGCTGGAATCGATACCCTCCCCGGCGACCAAATGTAGAAAATGCGTAGAATGCATTGATTAGTTAGGGCGCAAGCCCGACCCCACCGCCTAGGGGTTACCGCTTTTTGTACTTCAATTCCGAGCTGGGGGATTGGAAAAGATTCATAGAATCCACTTTCGAACGAATTTTAATAATGGATCTGCTCGAGAAAATTTGGGAAGGAACCACCAACACAGTCAATGGCGTGTTGGGAGGAATCGATCGTGGCCTGACGACCTTTTTCGGGTCCGCTAACTCACGACAAATCAAGCGGTATACTCAATACGCTCAGCAGGTTGGCGAGCTGGAACCTCGTATGATCGCGATGAGCGACGGCGAGTTACGAGAGAAAACAATTCAGTTTAAAAAGAGATTGATCGAGGGGGAGACTATCGAGGATATTCTCGTCGAATCCTTTGCGATATGCCGAGAGGCCGGTCGACGTTTCATGAAAATGCGCCACTACGACGTGCAGCTCATCGGTGGTATGGTTCTCAATGGTGGCAACATTGCTGAAATGATCACGGGCGAGGGCAAAACGCTCGTCGCCACCTTGCCTGTCTACTTGAACGCGCTCGAAGGCCGCGGTGTTCACGTTGTGACGGTCAATGACTATTTAGCCCGCCGAGACATGGAGTGGATGGCGCCGCTGTACATGGGCTTAGGACTGACGGTAGGCAACATCCAGAGCGGAATGGAAAACGACGAGCGACAAAAATCTTACGCGTGCGATATCACTTACGCGACCAACAACGAATTGGGGTTCGACTACCTGCGCGACAATATGCGAATGGCCAGCCGAGGCGACAATCGGTTTCCTCCACACATGCAACAGGTTCAAGGCCCTTTGCATTATGCGGTGATCGACGAAGTCGACAATATCCTGATTGACGAAGCCCGCACGCCTTTGATCATCTCTGGCTCAGCGGCCCGCGACTTGGGCAAATATAACGAAGCCGATCGTGTTGCCCGTTCGCTCAAAAAGGAAGAGCACTTTGTCGTTAACGAAAAGGACCATACCGTCAATTTGACGGACGCAGGTATTCGCGACGCGGAAAAGCTCGCTGGAGTGGAGAGCTTTTACACGGTGGGCAACATGGAATGGCCGCACCTGTTGGATAACGCGCTCAAGGCCCACTACCTCTACAAACGCGATGTCAATTACGTTGTGAAAGAGGGCGCGATCATCATCGTGGATGAGTTCACGGGTCGGTTGATGGACGGTCGACAATGGAGCGACGGTTTGCACCAATCGGTCGAAGCCAAAGAAGGCGTTCGCATCAAAGAAGAGACGCAAACGCTCGCTACCATCACACTTCAGAACTTCTTCAAGCTCTACAAAAAGATCTCGGGTATGACCGGGACGGCAATGACTGAAGCGAACGAGTTCAGCAAGATTTACAATCTTGGCGTTACGGCTATTCCTCCTAACCGTAGCCTCAAACGTATTGAGTTCCCTGACTCGATTTACCTAACCGAAAAAGAAAAATACTCCGCAGTAGCCGATGAAATCGAACGAGTACACAAGTACGATACTCTCTATTTTAAAGACCACAAAAGAGATTCTCTGATTGGAACCATATTGTCCGAAGACGAGACAACGATCAAAATCAGAAAATCGGACTCTAAAGAAACAGAGCAATTCGCAGTCGCTGATATCGATAAAATCGATCGAGCAACTCGGCCTATGTTAGTGGGAACTGTGTCTATTGAAAAAAGCGAACGGCTCTCCAAACTACTTGACCAACGTGGCGTCACTCACGAAGTTCTCAACGCTAAACAACATAAACGCGAAGCTGAGATCATCGCCCAAGCTGGCCGCACGAAAGCCGTCACCATCGCTACCAACATGGCAGGTCGCGGTACGGACATCATCCTCGGCGGAAATGCCGAAACCATGGCCTGGGCTCAGTTGCAAGACAAATACCCTACACGCCTTGAAGTTCCTAAGGAAGAATGGGATTCGCTTGTCCTCGAGATCGATCAGCGCGAGAAAATGAAAGAAGAGGGTGAAAGAGTTCGTCGGCTAGGTGGACTCTACGTGATTGCGACCGAAAGGCACGAGTCTCGCCGTATCGACTTGCAATTGCGAGGGCGATGCGGACGACAAGGGGATCCCGGCTCAAGCCGATTTTACCTGTCGCTCGAAGACGACTTGATGCGAATCTTTGCAGGTGATTGGGTCCGCGAATGGATGAAAAGAATGGGAATGGGCGAGGGGGAAGCTATCGAAAGCACATACGTTTCCAAGCGTATCTCGGGAGCCCAGAAAAAGGTCGAGGAACGCAATTTCGAAGCCCGCAAGAGCTTACTCGAATACGATGAAGTCATGGACTACCAACGCAAGAAAGTCTACGGCTATCGTCAGCAAATCCTCGACGGCACCAGCTGCCGCGATCTCGTCATGTTCCAGCTTCGTGAGCAAATCGAACACAACGTGAAGCAGTTTTGCGACCCGCTGTACGGACCAGAATCCTATGCCAAGTGGGCCGGCGCTAGGCTAGGCGTTCAACTCGAGTCAAAAGATTTTCGAGGTGTTGACCCTGCGACTGCGGTTGCATACGCGAAAGATAAAGCAGAGCGGACCGCAGAAACTCAAATCCTCGATGCCATCGACGAAAACTTGCCCTCGGAAGAGGAACAGTCCGAATGGAATTGGGAAGCGATGGCAAAGTGGGCGAATACCCGTTTCGCGACCAACTACACAGTTGGCATGCTTAAAAAAATCGATCGCGATCGTATGGACGAGGAATTGATTGACAAGTCGCACAAGTACATCGAACAGATTGATTTGTCGGAAGGGGACGCGTTCTTGCGCGAAGAGTTTGGCCTAAAGATGCTAGTTGGTTGGATGCGAAACAAGTTTGGTATCGAGCTCGATGTAGAAGGAGTACGTGCTACCGAATCAGAACAACTTGCCGCAAAGCTATTAACAAAAGCTGAAGATAGTTACATCGAACGCGAATCTCAATTCCCAATTATGGTCGCTTTCAATCGTTTTCAGGAGCAGACAGGACCGAAAAGTTACACGATCAATGGCGGCGCACTTGCTGATTGGGCGAGTACCCGTTTCGAGGATCCAGCCGTGATGGAACAATTGCAGGCATCCTCCGATAAATCTACAGAAACGCTTGTAGCTATTAGTCGCAAGTCGGTTGAGAAAGCCATTCAACTGCGGACAGCCGCCGTCGAAAAAGCAGACAGCATCTTCGGAAAGAGCAACAAGTCCCTCAGTGAGGCATTCGGAAAATCCTCTGAGGCTATAGAAAGCGTCGCGCAATGGATGCAAAGCAATCTTGCATGGAAAGGCGAAGCGCAAGAACTCAAGAAACTGAACAAGTCAGAGGTCACGAACAAGTTCATGCAAGCGATCGACGATCGTTACTTTCCGGAGATTCGACGGATGGAGCGAACTGTACTGCTGACCCAACTCGACTCGGCTTGGAAGGATCACTTGCTCGCCATGGACCATGTGCGCAGTAGCGTCAATTTTCGAAGCATGGGCCAGATGGATCCCAAGGTGGAGTACAAACGCGAAGGCATGAAGCTGTTTGAAGAGATGTGGCTCTCGATCGGCGAACGCATGACCGACGTTATTTTTCGTATGGAAGCGATCGATAGCGATCTTGTGTCAGATTCGTGGGTGGAGAGTACCGTGGTTGCACGGCATGATTCCTACGATGTTACGAGCGAACTGCTCGCAGAGAAACAAGCGGACCTCGCCGCAGCTGATTCCGCTGGAACTGAACCTGTGCGGGTCGAGGCCATTCGCAATCGAGGCGAGCGCATTGGTCGAAATGATCCTTGCTCCTGTGGTTCCGGAAAAAAATACAAAAACTGTTGCATGCGGAAACAAGTTTAAGCCTATGCCACAACTGAAGGCTGGATAAGGTGTCCGGTACCGTTGTTGGGGCTTAAGGGCTCTTTTCGGCCGGCCATGTGGCTCCAGTGTCGACTCTAAAGCGAACTTCCTGGCAACCGACTCGCCCCACGCCTCATATTCGCCGCAAAGGCCACCCGCATCGGATCGTTTGGGTCGTCCTATATCAGCCGTCTCGCACAGGATGGACCAAGTCGAAAACTTCAGCAACGCAGTCGTGTCAATTAAAACGGTACCGGACACCTTTTCTAGCGGTCGAAGCGGGCTTGCCATTCTTTGGCGGCTGCGGGGTAAGTCGCAAATACTAGATTCGTCAATTCTTTCGCCTGTTTGGTATCGCCTATTTGGCGCATGGTCTGCGCTGTTCTAGCTCTCGATTCCAGCCAGGGCTCGCTGCCAGCTGGGAATCCCTTGGCAAGTTGCCGAAATTGTTGAATCGCTTGTTCGCGCTGGCTATGCACCGTTTGAAATAGCCTTGCTGTGCGATAGGTCCACCACGGAGTCTTGGGCTCCGAAGCGACTGCTGCTTGGATGGCAGCAACTCCTGCTGCTTCTTCACCCGACCAGCATTGAATTGCGGCTCGGTAAAGCTGCAACGAACGAACCAACTGCGTGAACTGAAAGGTTCCGAGGCTCGCGTTCGCGAATTTGACTTCATGTCGCTCCAGCCTGTTGAGCCGTTCGACGCATGCTCGAAAATTGGCTAGAGCCACTGGGTCTATCGGTTTGCTCATTCCATTCTGGATGATCCGTTGATACGACAATTCAGTTATTGTCCACTTGAGGGCCAAGTCGGTTGTCTCATCCACCCTGGTAGCATCCAGAATTGCGAATAATTCCTCTGATTTTATAGGCGGCGCTGATTTCGCTGATTTCACAGTGCGTGCCAAAAGGAAAGCTGCAATCAAGTTGGTATCGGCATTCAACTCACTGTTGCTGCCGTCGGCGTCCGGACTTGGCCAACGACTTGATTCGAGAATAGAAGTCAGTATCGAGCCAACAATTACTCGATCGTTTGGATTTACCCGATCCAATAATTTCGTTCGCAGCTCATCCAGGTTAGGTCGAAGTTTCTTCATGGCTTCGGAGACGAAAATAGAGTGGTCGTACCATGCGTCCTGAGTGGCCGTGCAGACCAATGCAAACCGGCAAAGCGCCAGATCGAAGTCGGACCATTGTTTTGGGTTGGAGGTCAAAATCGCTGACGATTGGTCTAGACGCTTGCACCAAAGTGCGATGAGTTCTGTTAGCTGATCAGTTGCGAGAAAGAGTCTGTCCAGTTTTGTTACCGCCTGATTGGCCTGTGTGGTATTTGGCCAAGTATTGACGATATCCATAAGTCGTCCGCGATAAATTTGTTGTTTCAGTTCAACCTCTTCGTCGTTTGGACTTAAGGCTGCTGCATTTGCGTCGAATCGTATTGCTTTGTCGAAACTCCAAACAGACATGATCGCTGCATCAGGTGCTTTGGACTGCTTGCTATAGGCGATTGCCGCGCGATGGAACTCGTCCTCAGCTGCTTCCTTTTGCCCATTGGTGAAAAGGACGGACGCAGCTTGGATAGAGATATCAAGTGCGATTGTTTCGTTGCTTGCACTTGCAGCAGATAGTTCCGCCTGGCTCAGCTTCCTAATCGCTTCATCCCATCGCTTTGCAGCAAGCAATTGTTTGGCTTCGGACATTAGCAGGTCTACCTTGAACGTCGTCGTCGCGGGTGCGGTGCCCATCCCTGGATCGCTACTGTTATTCACATGGTTGGCCAAGAGAATCGCATCGGCTCGCTGTTGCCAGTAAGAGCCGAATCGAAGGCCGATTTCCTTTTTAATTTTTAATGCATTTGCTAATTGGTCCTCTGAGTTTGGATGGCCCGTGGCTAGCACCAGCGGCTGAGTATTACGGGACCCGATCGTTGTTGAGACTAGATTCGCAAAGTGCTCAATCGCAATTTCGGGGGCGACGGTCCAACCGCCGACGCTTTCTAGCCATTGGTTGGACTCCATGATATTGCCGAGGTTTCGAGACGCTTCCGCCGCCAAACTTGCAATGTGCAGTCTCCATCGATTGCCTTGTTTCGGCTTGCCCTCAACAGGAGCCGTCAATCGTTGGACCAGCGATTTGATTTTGGTCAACGCTTCGGCTGGTCGATCCAGGTGTACCAGTGCGGCACAACGAGCTAGTTCCATGTTTGGACGCCCCGGCCAATCGGCGCCGATGCGGAGCTCCGCATTGTCAATCGCGGATAACATTTCCGCTGCTGCCGCAATGCGATCTGTACTCTTGGCCGGATAATAGTGTGCTCTCAAGAGCAAGAAATCGGTTTGGAGCAAGAAATTATCATTGATTAGGCTGGACCATTGGTCTGGCGTTGGGTCCGATTTGTTGATGGATTTGCCATTTCTGGATGGGGCTTTCTGAATTTGCAACTGAAGCGTTTCCAGTTCCGCGAGGCAATCCCGAATGGTAGTTAAAGACCATTCTCGAATCGCTTTTCGTGCAGGAACCGCGACGTACGCGGCCTGCATTCGGCGAAGCACTAACCAACGGCACCATTGCTGTTGCTGCTTCAACCAGAATAGGCGTGACGAATCTGGATTCCGTTCCAGGACGGCTTGATTTGGGGCAAGCAGCTGGGTCGAAGATTCCGGATCGTCGATGATGGCTGGGTCGGCTGCTGCTTTGGCCGCGACGGAGTGCATTTCAAGCATCGACCATTGCGATGCCGCATCCGACTGTGTACCCTCAACAATGTGATACCGATCGCGACAAGTCTCGATGGCGATATCAAAAAACCCGGATTTCAAAAGAGATTCCACGAAACTCACGTCCGGATGATCGAAGATCAGAGAGGGCCCTATCGCGAATCGCTCTGATTGCTTGGCTGGGTCGATTCCTCGGCAAATTGGAATCGTTCCGAGGATTTGCAACATGCAAAAAGAAAGCGATATCGATATTTGTTTTGGCCTATACTTGTGCAAAGGCGGAAATTTCATCAGGATAGAGATGTCCATTTTCCTCTCACGGATGAATTCATGCAATCGACTACTTTCGCTGGTGACTTTCGAACGCGTACACTTGGAGGTGATGCCGGTAGGGTTTGCGACGCAGAATTGATGTCTCGCTACCAGTTGCTGCTCGACGACCGGAAACTCCAATGGATGGCATATCATAGTCTGGATCGGGTGTTAGGAAGTGGCGGACAAGGGATTGTTTTTCTTTCGTCTAGGCAGGGTGCGGATGGTTTTAAGTTGCCAGTTGCCATGAAGGTATTTTCACCAGAACGCTTCGGAAGCCAAGCGGGCTATAACGATTCGATGGCAAGAATTGGCCAGGTTGCGTCGTCGGTGGCTCGGATTCAACACGAAGGCGTGCTCAGCGTTCACGACTTCATTGACCGGAATCGTATCCGCATTTTGATTATGGAATGGATTGACGGATACGATTTGCGAGATTTGTTGCGGCTTGAACGGATGTCGAAAATTCGAGGGCGGCTCACACAGCGTCGGTGGGACTATATCAATAATGTCATAGTGACGGCTGGGCCGGCTCAGGCTCGGTTTAAAGCGGGGGTTGCGGTCGCAATCGTTCGCGATTGTTTGGCTGGTTTGGCTGCCATGCATCGCGAGAATATTGTTCACGGCGACATCAAAATGTCCAACATCATGATCAAACGAACTGGGCATGCCAAATTGATCGATATTGGATCGGCATTTGAGATGGGCAAGCAACCGCAGATCTTTACCTGCACGCCAGCGTATGCGGCACCCGAGGTTCTTGAGAACGCACCTGTATCACCCCGAAGCGACTTGGCCTCCCTAGGCTACGTCCTTGTTGAGCTTTTGTCCGGCCAACCCTGTTTCGCGGATACAGATTCATTGAGAAATTTATTGGAGCAGAAGCGATCGCTTCCGAATCGGCTTCACGAGATCTTTCCTCAGGAAGTTTCCTGCAACGGACTACTTATGAATTTCTGCCGAGGGCTCATTTCGCCTGATCCATCGAGGCGTTTCCCGAGTGCCGAGGCCGCCGAACTACTTCAAGAAGGAGCGGCATCCTTCCATCGTCAGCTTGTACTGAGTGATTTGGCGAGCGAATACGACAACGACATTCGCATTTGGATCGAAGAACTGAAATTGTCAGATCAGCAAGAATAGCAACTGACCTTAGGTTTGGAATTACAATTTATGGCTCCTGCAAAATATCCATCATCACCCTTTCCAACAGAAAGAAAACGGAAAATGAAAGCCTTCACTCCGCTTTTAGCCGCCTTTGCCTTGCTGGTTTCAGAAGTTCAAGCCCAAGTAATTACTGGCGATATCTCTTACACGGAACCGGCGCACGAACGACAGGTGCTCGATGTGTACACCTCGATAGGCGCGAAGAATTTGCCTGTCGTTTTTTGGATTCATGGAGGCGGTTGGCAGACGGGGGATAAGTCAAGCGTGCAAATCAAGCCGCAGGCGTTTGTCGACAAGGGCTTTGTCTTTGTGTCTACCAATTATCGCCTGTTCCCAAATGTCGACATGGAAACCATTGTCCGCGACGTTGCTAAGTCGATCCATTGGGTTCACGACCACATTGCTGACCACGGAGGTGACCCGAACCGGATTTTCGTCATGGGCCACTCTGCGGGCGCGCAGCTTGCAGCACTCATTTGTACCGATGATCGTTATTTGAAAGCCGAAGGAATTTCCTTGAGCATTGTCAAAGGCTGCGTTCCCGTCGACGGCGACACCTACGACGTGCCTGCTATCATTACCACAGCGGAGATTCGTCGGCTAGCGCATGCTCAGCCTCAAGTCAAAGTCGGGCATCGCGAAAAATTCGGAAGCGATCCTGAGAAACATCGCAATCTGTCTGCCGTCTACCATGTTGCCAAAGAAAAGCACATCCCGCCGTTCTTGATCTTGTACGTTGCCAATCATCCCGACACTAGCGCCCAGGCACAGCGGTTTAGTAGCGTACTCAGCGCATCTGGTATTCCAACTAAAGCCTTCGGTGCCAAAGAAACCACCCATAGCAAGATCAACGACGATCTAGGGTTACTTAACGATCCAACGACAATAGCGTTGTTCGAGTTTGTGACCGAGTCGTTAAAGCGGTAGGTAGTTTTTTCCTTACTTCGACAAATCGAGCAATTTCACTTTCCGAATTCTCGATGCAATGCAGTATCGAAAGAATGTTAATCAATGTAGATGAATTCATTTGCATTGAGAACTGCCAAACAGGCGGCGCGAAAATGGGTTTG
>CAMDKL010000131.1 GCA_945900945.1 Pirellula staleyi DSM 6068 | reverse complement strand
CTTGATCAGTAGGTTTAGGATCGTTATCAGCTTTCGCAACCATGCTACGATTGCTACCTTGGATTCCTTTCCCTTGGACGTCAGGTGTACATAGAACGCCTTGATCGCCGGGTTGTGACGGATCGCAACGAGCGTTGCCATGTACAGTACGCGGCGCACTTGGCCTCGACCTCCACCGATGAATCGCTTACCCGATTTCTTGCCCGAGTCACGATTGATTGGAGCTAACAACTGGCAACGTCTAGCAACAAGAGCCGAGTGTTTTTGCTCGTCACCTTCAGCCATCGATAAGACTCGTTTGAGAAAGTCCTCGCCGCCATAAACCCAGCTACTCCAGGAAATTTCGTCGCTCAAGCCTTGCGTGAATCGCGCGTAGTGTCCATCATCGTGAAACAAAGTCCGACGACCATCTCCACGCTGAACCGAATGGCACTCTCCTCCTACTTTAGTTCTCTTGTTTACGAGCTAACTCATCTCGAAGCCGCGCGGCCAATTCGTATTCTTCGGATTTAACGGCGTGTTCCAACCGCTCTTCGAGACTTGGTCCTAGGTATTCTTCTTTGAGTGAATCGCGAAGCTTTGCCAACTGAAGAACCATTTCGTCCTGCTCGAATTCCTCCTCGGCTTCATGTTCCTCAAAAACGGTTCGCATCATTTCCAATCCGGAATCAATTTCCGCGATGGCTTCCTCTGCATCGGAATCCTCGAGAGCCGCTAAGGCCGAAGATTGAGTGCGATGAAACAACACGAACGGCCGGTACTGTTCATGACTCATCGTCCATTCCTCTTCTGGCGAATGGTCTCGACAGACATCCATCAATGCAAGGGTGTGATCAGCGTCCTCGACAGCGCGATGGTAATGCTGTAGACGGAGCCAGGAAATTCGGCGATGGTAGTACTGGACAAATTCGCGGTCCGCTTCGAAGCACTGATCCTCATCCATCACAAAATCTTGATCGCTTTTCTCGATTTCTAGCATACTATCGAGAAATGTTGAGAAACCGTCTGGAGTCAGGCCGTCTGGTCTGCCCTGCGTTTCCATTTGAAGAACGCCAAGATCGACTCGCATTTGGATTACATCTCTGCCATCGTCCCCCTTTACAAGACGTACCGAAAGGGCGTGTGGATCAAATTCCCAATTTTGAAGAATGCCATCAAGGCCTTTGTGCGAACTCATTTCGACCTTTCTCAATTTTTTCCTGGACTCATGAGGTCGTTTTGACATCTAATAGGCTCCGGCGCGGCAAATTGCTCAAGAAACTTGAAGCCTCTGTCCCTAAGTATAACACCGGACTTGGCCAAGCGTAGTCTAACCGGTTGAGGATGTGCAAGTGTTCGCGTTGAACCACCAGAAGAATAGTGGCATACGATTGAAAAGTCGTTAAAACTTCAGCACTTTTTAGCGATGCCTTTCCCGCACCAACGATTCTGATACGATTGTGAGCACTTTGACGAATTTGCGGTCTACTTTCGAGATGTGTCAAAACTGGAGCATGGAACCATTGCCGTGAAGCAATTGGACATTTAACGCGAAATGGATCAACCTCAATCATCGGAGGAAATGGCTCAGTCTAGAACGCAGGACGTGTCGCGATTTCCTGGCTCGCTTCCCATTGCGGATTCGATTTCCAATGTCCATGACTGCTCCTATCTAAAAAATCGAATCGCCAATTTGCCGTTGAAATTGCCGTCGAGACTTTTGACACTTGACGAATTCGACCAAGCCATGGCAAGCGGAATTCGCCGATCGGGCGTTTTTCTTTATCACACAGCGTGCCACGAATGCTCTGCATGCGAGCCGTCACGCGTCGACGTCCGAAAATTCGTCTGGCGCGACTCTTTCCAACGCGTCCTAAAGCGTGGCGACAGGAGTTTGTCGATTCGAGCCGGACGACCGATAGTAGACGAGCTTCGGCTGAACATTTTTAACCTTCATCGCACACAGCGAGGTTTAGGAGATCCCGACAGCCAGTATCGAATCGATGACTACGAAAGCTTTTTGGTGGATACCTGTTTGGCCCAGACCATGGAGTTGAGTTTTTGGATAAGCGACGTGTTGGTCGGGATCGCTATTGTTGACTGCGGTCGTAGTTCGATTTCGGCGGTTTACACGTTCTTTGATCCGATTCATTCGAAGCTATCGCTCGGAAGCTATTCCATCCTGAAACAAATTGAATACGCCCGCGACTCAGGCAAGCAATATGCTTACCTCGGAATGGTTGTCATGGAAAACCGACACTTGAACTACAAAACGAGATTCATGCCTCAGGAAAGATGGATTCAAGGAAAGTGGGTAGCGTTCACGTAGTCCGAGGGTCATCCCGCTTTTTCTTTGGGCCACAAAGCAAGCATCGCGGCCAGCCCGACTAGTGGTGCCAACCCAACCAAAGCAACGCCAAGATCATACGACCCTGTTGACTTCACGTATTCGCCAAGAACCCGATGCAAAGGCGATGCAACTATCCAGCCAAGGAAGGAAAGGATCCCAGTCGCCTTGCCTAGGTTTGCAGAGGAGAGCTCTTGCGTGAAAGAATAATAACAGGGGAACAACCCTAGCGTTCCAGCTCCTACAACTAGCAAGACGGCGAGCAATGGCCAACCTTGTGGCAAGATGGCTGCCAAACAAGTGAAACATGCTAACAACGAGCAGACTGTGTAAGTGAGCAGACGCGAGCCATGCACGCTGAAGCCTTTGCGAGTCAACCACATTGCCGTAAAACCAGCTCCGATGCAACCGACATCCGTTGCCAAATAGTAGGCTGAGTTAAAAAGCAAGGCGGCATTTTCGCTGTAACCCCGCCCCGTTTGCAAGAATTTTGGCAACCAAGCTCGAATGAGCTGCCAAGATGAATTGATCGAAATGACCATGATCGCCAGCGCCCAGAATCGTGGGTTCATTAGCAAGTCGATGAACCAGGGCGTTCCGTCGCTTTCACGGTGCTCGGTTCTCTTATCCCTGTCGAGCGATCCTCGAGGGATGGCAAAGCACCAGGCGATCACCCAAAACACACCGACCAAGCCAACAATTTGAAAGGGAGGCCGCCACGCTTGTTTGTCTTCATTTATCATGAAAAAACCGGCGATAATGATCGGCGTTAGGATCGCGCCAAAGGACGCGCCACTTTGCAGGATACTATTGCCGAAAGGCCGGTTTTGTTGAGATAAAATTGTGTGCGTCACTACCAACGCGCAGGGCCAATGCCCGGCTTCAAAGAAACCAAGCATTGCTCGGCAAATCAGCAGCGATCTGTAATCCCAAACGAAACCAGTCGCGAATCCAACTGCTGACCAAGCAACCAACACCGCCGGATACAGCCAACGAACCGATACGCGATCGACGAGGAATCCAAAGGCCAACGATCCGAAGGCAAACGCGGTCCCAAACGCCCACTCAATGTTTCCATATTCAGGATCGGATAGTTGCAATTGATCTGTGATCCGAACCGACATGTTCGCTAGAACTTGACGGTCCATGTAATTGATCATAGTCGCTAGCAAAAGCAGAATGCTAACCATCCATTGCCATCGGCTGAGTGATATCGACGGGAGCGTCAAAAAAACACGATTCCAATTCTTGCTCAAGGCAACGGCACGAAGGACTTGAAGTGATAGTTTGTGGGTTTCGTGAACCGGCGGGCGCTAGCCCCGGGCTGCGATTAAAAAACCCGCCGCTTTCGCGTTGGGCAAAGCTTTATTCTATCCTGCGCCCTGAGGGTACAGGAGGATCACCTAGATGATTTCCTGAATAGGTTCCACATGCTCAACTCCGACGAGCTTTTGATTGAGACCACTGTAGAAATACGATAATTTATTTGGATCCAAGCCTAATTGATGGAGCACCGTTGCATGAAGATTCTTCACGTGCAATGGCCGCTCGACGGCCGCGGCTCCAAGCTCATCGGTCGTTCCTACCGTCGTGCCACCTTGGATGCCGCCACCTGCCATCCACATCGTAAAACCGTAGGAGTTATGATCGCGACCGGTGCTCGCTTGATACTCGGCTACCGGCTGTCGTCCGAACTCGCCTCCCCATACAACGAGCGTACTGTCGAGCAACCCGCGTTGCTTGAGGTCTTTGAGCAGAGCGGCAATCGGTTTATCAGTATTGCCAGCGTGGAGATTATGGTTTTTTTCCAGGTCTCCGTGTGCGTCCCAATTGTCGTCGTTGTGCGCTCCGCCCGAATAGAGCTGGATGAAACGAACACCTCGTTCGACCAACCGCCTAGCCATTAGGCATCGACGACCGAAATCATCGGTCCGCTGCTCTCCGATACCATAAGACTGAAGGGTTTCAGCGTCCTCGCTGGCCAAGTCCACGACCTCGGGTGCCGATTGCTGCATCTTGAACGCAAGCTCGTAGCTGGAGATGCGCGCGGCTAATTCCGAGTTGGCTGACCGCGTTAAAAGGTGCGCTTGGTTGTTTTCAGCAATCGCATCGATCAAATCGCGTTGTAGTTCTCGCGATGTACCGACAGGCGGCTGTAGGTCGAGCAGCGGTGCCCCCTTTGCTCTCAGAATGGTTCCTTGGTAATTTGCTGGCATGTAGCCACCGGACCAGTTCTTGGCACCACTAATGGGACCACCCTTTGGATCCAACATGACCACATAACCGGGCAAGTTTTCATTGAGCGAACCCATTCCGTAGTTGATCCAAGAACCCATCGAGGGGGAGCCGCTCAGGATCTTGCCCGAATTCATCATGAGCATGGCCGAACCATGGATCGGTGAATCAGCCGTCATAGAATGCAGAAACGCGATATCGTCAACACATTTCCCCAATTCGGGAAACAAGTCGCTGACCCACTTACCGCACTGGCCGTACTGCTTGAATTTCCAACGCGGCTCGACGATTCGGCCCTGGTTGCGATGCCCGCCGCGCCCAAATGTCTTCACTTCAATGGTCTTGTTGTCCATCCCAATCATATTGGGCTTGTAATCAAACGTATCGATTTGACTGGGGCCGCCGTACATGAAAAGAAAGATAACCGACTTCGCCTTGGCCGGAATGGCCGCACCGTGACTAGAGACAGCGGAATGGCCCGAGCCTGGACTGCTTGCAGCACGGTCACTGGCCGATGCATTCTTATTAAAAAAACCATCTGCAGTCAAAAATGACGTGAGTGCAACGCTACCAAAACCGCAGCCGGACTCCCAAATGAATTCACGGCGAGTACGTCCACAGAAATTTCGTCTTGCCATAATTTTTTCAATCCAAGTAGATGAATTCGTTGCTGTTGAGCAGGACTAAACAATACTCGCGAAAAGCCTGTTGTTCGCTAAGCCCGAACTTTTCTCGCAAAGCACTTATTCGCTTGGCTGCCCTTTGAATCTCTTCGTCGTTTGCGGGCCTTGAGAAAGCAGACTCGATCGCCGCTCGCAATGGTTCAACCAATGTAGCCACGTTTTTTGCCGAGTATTCAGCCAGATGACTTGACTGTTCCTGCATGAACGCACCGTTGAGCATGTTCATTGCTTGCGCTGCTTGAGTCGTTAAAAAGCGGGCTTCGCAACTCGAGTCCGTCTCTGGAAAGTCGAATACGGACAATTCGGGTGGAATCAACGAACGCTTTATAAAGATATAGACACTTCGTCGCGACCTATCGGCAGCGTCGGATTTGCCCCAACCCTTGCCAGGAACGCTTTGTCCCGCTTTCACGTCATCAGAAACGTTGGGGTAAAAACTGGGGCCATGCTGCTCCCAATTGATACGCCCATTCACGGTCAGGACCGCGTCACGGATCTCTTCAGCACTCAATCGCCGAACATTGAAACGTGAGAAGTAATCGTTTCCAGGATCGCGCTGGACGCTCTCCGAATCTCCTGTTGAACCGAGTCGATACGTTTGTGACATCAGCATCATTCGGTGCAGTGGTTTTAAATGCCAATCGAATCGCATGAGTTGCTGCGACAGATAATCAAGTAATTCAGGATGCGTTGGTGGTTCGCCAAGTTGACCAAAATTATTGGACGATCGAACGATACCTCGGCCAAAGTGCCGTTGCCAAATGCGATTCGCAATCACTCGGCTTGTCAATCGATTCGTGGCCGAAGTCATCCATTTGACCAGTACGGTTCTGCGCCCGGCTGAGTTGGCTTTTGCATCGCCTAAAACGGGTAGTTCATCCTGAAACAATTTCGGGAAGCCTGGTTCCACCCTGTCACCTGGTGCCTGAGGTGAACCTCGCATCAAAACGAAGGTCTGCTCAGGCATAGAATCACATTTCGCTAGTCCCAACCGAAAATCAAGCGGTAGGGATTCGATTTCTTTCCGCGTCTCCTCGACTAGTTTTTTTTGTGACTCATGTTCTTTCCATTGCGCGGGTTCTAGTTGTGACTGGAGTCGTTCGCGTGCAACTTTGTCCCGATCCGGTCCTTTGGCTGCTTTCTTGTCTTCGTCCGTCATCTTCGCAATGCCAATCTCTTCTAGTCGGCGAATGGAATCCCTCGCGTCCTTCATGCGTTTTTTGAGTTCGTCGTTCTTACGGGCCATGTCATTGCCCGATACATCGATTTGATTGTTGGACTTTTCGTCGCCACGATTGCCATAGGGTGTGACATCGCGAAGGAATGCGACCATCTGGTAATAGTCCTTTTGAGGAATCGGGTCAATCTTGTGATCATGACATCGTGCGCAATTGAGCGTGAGCCCAAGCACACCTTGTCCTATGGTCGTAACGAGATCGTCGTAGCCATCGAATTTGGCTTGTAGAGGATCAGCCGGTTCATCGTCCCAAATTCCAAGCCGGTAGAATCCTGTTGCAGTAAGTGATTCTCTATCGGGAACATCGAGTTCGTCACCCGCCAACTGCTCCAACAAAAATCGATCGTAGGGCTTGTCGCTATTGAAAGAATCGATGACGTAGTCACGATATTTCCATGCGTTTGGCTTCGGACCGTCTCGTTCGAAACTATTCGTTTCTGCATAGCGGACTAAATCAAGCCAGTCGCGAGCCATGCGTTCACCGAATCGCGGATCGGCTAGGAGTTGATCAACAAGTTCTGCGTAGGCAGACTCAACTGGGTTACTCGCAAATCGCTCGACAATGTCTAGACTGGGTGGTACTCCGATACAATCAAAAAACAATCGACGAACGAGCGTTCTAGGTTCCGCGAATGGAGCAGATTTCAACGAGTATTTATTCCACCGGTCGTGCACAAATGCATCGATTGGATTGCCGGGTTGAGTTGGACCAACGCCTGATGGCGGCACGGGATTGCTCAGTGGTAAGAAAGCCCAATGCTCCCGGTACTCTGCCCCTGACTGAATCCAATTCTTAAATAGTTCGACTTGTTGCTTCGTAAGTCCTGGCCCCTCAGGCGGCATTCGCAAGTCAGGATCGTCGGATGCTATTCTGCGGAAAAGGTCACTCGAATCGAGATCGCCTGGCACGATTGGCTTGACGCCACTGTCACTTTCGCGGATTGCTTTCGCGAATTCGTGCAAAGCCACACCAGACTCCTGTTTGTCTGGTCCGTGACACGAAAAACACTGCTTGGCCAAGATGGGTCGAATCTGCCGGCTAAAATCAACTTCGATGGAAGCGTTGGGAGCCGCTAAAGCGCAATTCATCCAAAAGACAGCGAGAATAGCGGAACAAGCGATCGCTTTTACATCGACACCAAACCAAGGTTGGCAGCGATTTAAAATGACCGCGAGAATGAATTGCTTCAATTTGGATGGCTCATGGGGCAGGAGGGATATCGGACTCAAAATCCTGTCCTCTGGGGGACTGACTCAGTATACTATACCCGAGGCGTGTCTGCAGGGCTAATACTCACCATCAAGAGCACCAAGATACAGGGAATGTGCAGACATCATTTTGTACTGCATAAACGATCCATTCCTTGGGGCTGGCTCGCGGGGTATTGTGTGCTAAAGTTAGACAATAAGGAACCTTAGCTCTACGGAATTGGATTCGGAGTTTTTGTCGTGAAAAATATCTTACAAAGCATGAATCAATACAGCAATTGGATTTTAGGCGCATTGATTGTCGTGGTCTTTTTCCTGTATCTAAAACCGAGCGATCGTCGCAACATCGAACCGTCCACAGACGCTCACTTTCAGTCGGTGGTCGCGCAGGAATCGCGACCGGTACTCGTCAAATTCGGAGCGACTTGGTGCGGGCCGTGCGTTTCTACCGACCGAGCTTTAGCAGAGTACGAAAGCTCGTCGACAGGGGCGGTCAAGATCGTGATTTTGGATGTCGATGCGAATCCACAGATATCGAGGCACTACGGCGTCAGTACCATCCCCCACTCGTTTCTCTTCCTTGGTGGGAAAGTCATTGACGATCGAATCGGCGGGATGGATGTTCAAGAAATCAGTTCCTGGGTGAAATCCAACCAAGAACAATGGAGCCGATAGAACGTTTTCACTCTTTTATTTTAAGCGGGCAATCGTTTTGGTGCGGGCACTGCGGCAACTCGCTCGATCGATGGAAGAACTCCGCGTAGCCTAAGTTCGCATACCATGCCAACAAGAAGGATTGGAACGATTGGGATGTGGAAGTAGACTTGGGTGTCGCTGGCCACCGTGACTCCGATTGCAACGAGTGCATAGGTCGCGATACCACGCTTCGTATCGGTAACTGCGAGCCAAAGTATTGGCAGCAATAAAACGCACAGATCGTAGTGATAGGTGTGCGGACTAATGAGGATGGTCGAGCCGAGAAGCATGAGGGCTTTTTCTGGCGATTCGACTGCGTAATGTCGGTCTTCAAAGACACAGTAGAGCAAGTAGATCGATAAAGGGATGCATATCGCCCATTTGCACCACTGCGTTAATTCAACCGGTAGACTGTAAGCCATCGTCATGAGATTGCATGACCAGTCCAATCGGTATCCTACATTCTCGGCATAGCTTCCCGCCGTGCCTAGCACATTTGCAAATGCCATCCATGTCTCGATCGGAACGATGCAAGCGGTGGCTCCCCAGATGATACAAACGCTTACGCTCGCTCCGGCAAAAAAACGCCAACGCCCATTTCGAAGCATGACCAACGGCATCAAAAAGAATAGCGTCGGCTTGATCGAAAGGATTCCAAACACCATGCCAGCTGCGTAGTCGCGATGGCACTGAAGTAAACGCCATGTCATACAGACAAGCAGTAGCCAACCTACGCTTTTTTGACCCAGCGAAATGGAAAACAACAAAGACGGAAACAAAATCAGACCAATCCACAAGTACTTTGATTTGGCTCGAGTCGCGTCCGCAGTAATAACATCCAGTTTCGAACTGACGTGGTTTGAAATGTCGGCAATCAGCTTTGAAGACAGGAATGCTGCTCCGATCAATATCAAAAGCCAGAGTACGACCGCCCATCTAAAGGACAGGCACGCAAATGGGGAAAATAGAACGTAATGTGAAGGCGGGTAAACCGGTGGAAAAAACTGGTCGGTCTTCCACGCGAATCCAACAATTTCTGGGTCGTACTGCCAGGCTCGAAATGTATCTACATCGTAAAGCTCAGCCACATGGCCGGTCAGCAGCATGCGTGCCCCAACCCATTCCTGCATAAAATCCGCACCGTATGCCGCATCGTATTCTTCCGCTTGCCATTCGTAGTTGGGCGAGAAAAAAAGGAATGTGCATGCAATGCTTACAAATACTAAGGCTTGCAGCCACAACGCGGGTTTTGGAAATATCATCGAACGCATAGATCGGCAATGATTTCAGTCGAGTGCATTTAGAGAACGGGATAAAAAAACGAAAAGCCTCCGAAATTCACAGCAAATCCGACTGACAGCAAAAGTAACCCATTAAACGAAATCGGTCCAAACGACATCGCCGCAAGGATGATCGCCATTTTATAGGTGCTCTTAAGCCGACGCATAAAAATGGGGTCCGAGACGGAAAACGAATGGAGTTAAAGTGATGTGAAGTCAGATTGGGCTTTACTGATTACCTACAGGGTTTGGTCCTGACCGTCCCCAAGTATCAGCCAAGTTACTGTTGCTTTCATTCTGTGGCGAGATAGCCAAGCATTCCGGATTGAGCAAGTTAAATTAACCCATTGGGTAAGAAGAACCGTTCAAATGGATTAAAACGGTCCTGCCGAACCAATCGTTTTTAGCTTAATGGAGGGCAACGTATGTTGAGGAAATTACTTATGAGATAGCATCTCGCATATCCCCTCATCCTACAATCGCATCAAAACTCGATAGCAGTCAAAAATCGTACCGCGTTTGACGATATTCATGGATGGATAATTTGTCGTGCCGGTGACATTGCTCTCAATCGGAGAGAATCTGTGCAATCTGCGGATGAAAATGAAGCTCGTTTGTTGTCAAGAGACTTCGTAGATGACCACAGATTTCAGAACGGATCCAGCCGGGTGCTTCCCTGAGCATCTTGTAATATGGCCAAACGGTGATTAGTCGCATAGACAGGCGATTCAGGAAGTTCATGGCCGAAGGTCGTGAACGGCTACCTATTATTTACCACCGATTGCGTTCACCAGCATGGAGGTAATGCCCGAAGTGTAGTCATTTTGTTTGTCCCAAGCCCACATGTTTCGCATTAGGTCTGAAACCAACATTCCGCCCATTCCCATCAGCAACAAGATTCCCAGAAGCAAAAGGACATCGAGAGTACCGTAGGGCGTTTCTGGAACACCTCGCATGCCGACACCCGCAGTCATCGTACCGCTCGCCAAACCCGCTTCGTCACCAAAGCCGAATCCCCCCTGCTCATCGATCGGATCCATCCCACCAATGCCTCCCCCAACGGGAATGCCACCAAACTCACTTGAATCATCGAGCTCGATTACTTGAGATCCACTATCGTCATCCACTTCGATGCCGCCACTCGAGGGTGTGAGTTGGAACTCTTCTCCTTGTTGGAAATCGATCAAGGCACCGCTACCTAGCCCGCTGATTCCACTTGCGGAACCAGCGCCTGAACCCGAGCCGCCCTTAACCTCAGCCCCAAGATCAAGGCCGGAAATACCCGTACCAGCGAGATCGAGTGGTTCGTCTTCCAGGGACAAACCGCTGTCCGATGGGCTCATCAGATTGATTCCGCTTTCGGAAGCCAGTCCTACGCCAGAATCGGAACCCAGCACCAAGTCGTCTTCATCATCGCTTTCCAATTCGAGATCTGCGCCAAGGCCGAGACTGCCGCTGTCTGATCCTGCACCCTTGGAGTCATTGCCCATCACGTTCAATCCGCTCGCAACGCCCGAATCGTCACCAAGCAGACTCAGATCGCTGCCGAGCTCCACTTCGCTATTTGATCCACCTTCTTCTTGAAGCTTTACATCCGATAGCGCATTGGCACTCTTGCCTTCGCCATTTTTTACTTTACCGCTTCCGTCCGTGCCTGGTTTTCGATTTACCAATCGTACTCCGCTGCCACTTTTTGGGTCTGGAACCAATGCGACGTCGCTACCCATGCGTTCGTCATCGTCGGCAAGATTGAGATCGCTTCCGAGTGCGAGATCGCTTGAGCCCGCGTTGCCGATCGTTGGCCCACTTTTGCTGCCCGACGGCCCCACTTGTCTTTCGGACACGAGAATTGACGATCCACCGGCTTCTTCATCCATAGCGTCGCCGTCCAATTCCGATTGAACGCGTTCGATTTCCTCGGTTTTGAATTTCCAGGATTTCCCATCGCGATAGCCAAAAATTTCACCGCGCGATCGCATCTCAACGAGTTCGTCGGAGGGAATACCGAGAATCTTTGCGGCTTCGTCGAGCGATACGTAGTTTGCCATGCCGATCGTCACTTGAATGAGAGAGTACTAACGAGGGAATTTGCTATTGCCCTAGACTAGTCTACTCAAAGCGCAGATTCCAGTCATGTCGTCCAAAATCAACCGTCTGCGAGTTAGGCTGAATAGTTCACTCCGCAGGAACTGGCAGGGAAATGCCGGAAATAGCGATTGTCAGTCTGTTGTAGCGGGTTTTGGACACCCTGCTCAATCCAGGGTGATGGATCCTTGCCATTGGCCACGTAATTGCCCGGCCCCCCATCCAGCATAATGTCGCCAGCGAAAAGGATTTTTATCGTTTCTTTTTAACGGAAATTCGCCAGTGGCCGGCCGTGCAATCATCGGAAAGCGAATAACAGCGAAAACCGCATTGCGAGTCAACTCGCTTGGGGCGTTCCACCAAAATATACTGACCTGGCAATGATGCCGGCAATGGTTCGAATTCTTGATCCACCAAGTAAAAGGATCGAACGTCCTCCGATTCCTTTACGACTTTAGCGACCAATACCTCTCGCCATCGTATCTGACGGCGACTGAGAGTAAGGTCGATCTACGTCTGCTTGAGCCTGCTGGAGAGTTCTTGCAAGGCAGCATGCTCAGCCGCAAAATGCCTTTTGATTGTTAAGCGATATTGCAGAATGTCCGAGGAAATGCCATACCCAGCCCTGAGCAAAATAATGACTAAATAGCCTGTGAAACAAATGACGGCGATGAGGGTTGACTGCATCATCCAAGCGGTTCTTTATGGTATTCTTCATTCGTCTGTAGCCCTCCTTGCAAATCGTCTGACTCCATTCAATTAGAAGTTCCGATGCCAACGCAGACTCAGATTATTCTGAAGGATCACTTTTCTGAGATTTTATTGCACGGGCTAGTCTTTAGTCCGTCAACCTGCGATAACTGAAAAGATCTAGTCACCTAACAGATGCGATCCTGACTCATCGGCCATGAATGACCTAACTCCACCAGACGACACTCTCAGCGTGGAAGAAAAAGTAGAGCGTTGCCAAGAGATTATAAGCTATCGATTTGTCGAGCCAGCCATTCTGCTGTCCGCTTTGACCCACTCCAGCGTCGCTTCTACTCGGACTGAATCGAACGAGCGAATGGAATTCTTGGGTGATTCCATTTTGGGAATGGTGGTATGCGAAAGACTTTTTCGCTCGTATCCTGAATATTTGGAGGGCGAGTTGACTAAGATCAAATCAGTCGTCGTCTCCCGTCGAGTTTGCGCAAAAATTTCCCGGCAGTTAGGTCTCGATAGTTGTTTGATCGTCGGGCGTGGGATGTTGCGGACCGGAATGCCTAGATCGTTGTTGAGCGACGTTTTTGAATCCATTGTGGCTGCGATATTTCTCGATGGTGGCGTTGAGAAAGTCGGCAGATTCATTTTGGAGCATATGGAGCCAGAAATTCGATTGGCTGCGGATGGCCATGGCGGCGGAAATTACAAATCCTTGCTTCAACAATTAGCTCAAAAAGACATGAAAGGAACTCCTGTCTATCGGCTGGTTGACGAATGCGGTCCAGACCACAGCAAGCACTTCCAAATCGCGGCAGAAGTAACAGGACGTCGGTTTGCACCCGCCTGGGGGCGGAACAAGAAAGAAGCGGAGCAGCGAGCTGCTGGAAACGCGCTTTCTCAGCTCCGGGGCGAGGAAGCTCCGTATACAACCATGTAGTCCGCTCTATGGACTATTCTTGCGCAAGGATATTGAATAGAGCAATGTAATGGCTCCGCTCGCCAGCAATGACCACGGAAACCATTCCGACGGTCTAAAAACCCGATCAATCGTTTTCGGAACAGCTGCCGAGAATATTCCACCAGACTGCTGTTGCACCTGCACTGTTGGATCGTCCATGACTCCAGCCACCAAAACAGCACTGTCGATCAAATGGCATTCGATCCCCATGATCATCAACACAATTCCAACAGCACAAAAAAATGCTCGCCACATGGTATTTGGACGAATTTAAATTCGTCCACCTATTTGAGTCAAAAACAGAAATGCTCGCAACTTGTGAATTCTCTCGCACATTTCGTTTCGGCAACCGTTCCCGCGAAACCGAACTTCGATTTAGGTTTTTTCGGAACTTTACAGAAGCTCGGAATGAATTTTAGTTATTCGTCGGAAAATAGGATTAAATGGAAATAGAGGCATCAGCAGGGAGCTTGGGACCGGCAATGGGCTGCACTCCACCCGCAGCCGGGCCGTAAGTTGTACGAATCGGCGGTAGTGCGGCGTATTGTTGCTTGGTTCGTCACCCGCTAGTATAATCGGCCTGCTACTTTTTTGCCTCCCAAGATTAGGAAGAACCAATGACGAGACCAAATCGCCGACAGTTTATTCAAAATACCTCGGTACTTAGCGCCGGATACTTCGTTGCTGCCGGCTCGCATTCAGCACTTAGTACTTCACCGAATGAAAAGCCCAACGTCGCCTGCATTGGTATCGGAGGCAAAGGAGGCAGCGACTCCAATAATGCGTCTCAATTCGGCAATGTAGTCGCTATTTGTGACATCGATCGGGATCGGTTGGATAAAAAGGCTGAGTCGGAGGGATTCAAGAGCGCAGAAAAATTTACTGACTTCCGCGAGCTCTTCGCCAAGTATGGCAAGAACCTCGACATCGTCACCATCAGCACGCCAGATCATATGCACGGTCCGGTTACATTAGCCGCCATGCGGTTAGGTGCCAGTTGCTACACGCAAAAACCGTTGACTCGCACAATCTATGAAGCGAGGCTTCTGGCCAAAGTTGCCAAGGAAACAGGTGTTTGCACTCAGATGGGAAACCAGGGAACCGCCCTCGACTCTTCGCGCGAAGCCATCGCGCAATTAAAGTCAGGCGTGCTTGGAACACTCAAGGAAGTTTACGCTTGGTCGAATCGCCCAGTGTGGGCTCAAGGCCCAGGTCGTCGAATGAACATAGAAAAATTTGCTGCCGAAGCCAAGAAGGATGATGCTGCCGAAGCTCCAAAAATTATTGAAGCAAAGCAAAAGGAAATCGCTCGCGCCCTCGGACGACTGGACTGGAAGAGTTGGATCGGCGTCGCGCAGGAGCGAGAATACTGGCCTGGACATTACCATAGCTTTGAGTTCCGCGGATGGTGGGATTTTGGAACAGGCGCCTTGGGCGATATGGCTTGCCATCAGTTGACCGTCCCATTCGCATCGTGCGGACTGCGCGACCCGATCTCCGTGGTTGCCAAAACAAGCGGACATGATTTCGACAGCTTCCCAGCAAGCTCTGTCATCAAGTTCGAGTTCCCTGAAACAAAAGAGCGTCCTGCCATCCCGTTCTGGTGGTACGATCGCAAAGGAAACAAGCCACCCTCCGCAGTCTTCGAGAAATGGGGTATCAACAAGGTAGCAGACAGCGGTGTGCTCATCGTGGGTGAAAAGGGAGCGTTCTACAGCTCGGATGATTATTGCGGCAAGTATGAACTCAAAGGTGTCGACAAGGTTAACGTCGACTTTGAAAAGGCGGAAAACAAAGGTAACAACGATACCAACAATATGTACGAGTTGTTCCGTGCGAAAATGGCCGGCGATCCCATGATCTGCAAGTCGAACTTCATTGAACGTGCTGGACCGCTTACGGAAACAATTCTGCTCGGAAACCTCGCTGTCTGGGCCGCTTCTAAGGGCGGAAAAGATGGTGAAATGGGGGAATGGGGCGAGAAAGTCGAATGGGATGCCAAGAATCTTGTCGTGACCAATCTCGCTTCCCTAAAGACGCCTCGCGTTGCTGATCTAATCAAACCAAAATATCGAGATGGATATCGAATGGATTAAGGTGCTCGATCCAACGGGATCAGATACCTCACGGGTGTAAACAATCGGCAGGGGCGTGGCTTGGCTACTCCCCTGCTTTTCTTATTTAAATTAAAGGGTTTTCTCGATGAATTTTAGCCGAGTGTGGCGTGGTGCGGTTGGAGTATGCTGGGCATCGATCGGTTTTTCAGCGGTGGGATTCGCCGCCACCGCCTTCGCAAACAATTTTTTGCAAACCTCCGAGACTCCTGCTTCAGCAAATACTGCGGATGTAAGCGCTGCGAAGAAACGAATGGATGCACTTGGATCCATCGCCAAATTGACAATGCTCGGGACAAAGTTGACTGAGATCACGATCCAAGATGGATCGCTTTTAACATCAGATGACCTCGCCCTGTTTGGTAAATTGTCTGATTTGCAAAAGCTACAAATCTACAACTGCCGCACGCTGAACTCGGAAATGGTGAATCATTTGAAAGGTCTCAAAGAGCTCAATTCCCTCGCGTTGACCAACACGATCATAGATGATGCCGCCGTGGAAACGATCGTCCAATCCTTTCCAAATCTAATTGCATTAGACCTGTCGTCCAATGCAAACATGTCGAGCCAAGTGCTCAAGGCAATCTCAGAACTGAAAAGTTTGCAACAATTATCACTATTGCAAAACAAATTCAACGACGTAGGGACGAGGAGGCTTTCTAAACTGCAGGACCTGCGTGTACTCGATTTACGTGGAAACATGCAAGCAGGAGATATGACGCTTGACGTGCTCGCCGGCCTTCCAATGCTGAAGGCACTCAAACATCGTAGTACCGCTGTCTCCGACTACGGCATGGAGAACTTGTCGCGGAATGTCACCCTTGAAAATTTATTGATCCAAGATTTTGCAATATCGAGTCAATCGGGACATCACTTAGCAAAGCTCAAGAAACTTACGCAGCTAGAGATTTTTCGTTGCCAGGGATTCGGTAGCGAAGGCGTGTTGGCGTTGAAAGGCCTCAATCTGCAGCGATTAACGTTACGCGATTTGCCCGTCGTGGATGATTCCGCGTTGGAGGTATTGAAAGAGTTGCCGAAACTTCGTCGGCTTTATCTTCACGAAATTAACGGCTTTAGCGATATCGGCTTAAAGAATCTAGGATCGCTCAATGCCCTTGAACTGCTCGATATTTGGAGTGTTCCGCAGATGACGGACGCGACCATAGACGTGATCGCCACTCTACCGAATCTGAAGGAACTGACAGTCCGTTCAACGGCGGTAACGGATGCATCCGTTGTAAAGCTGCTGGCGATGCCCTTGCTACAGTCGTTGACCTTTAAGGAAAACGGCGATGTAACCGAAGCGGGTCTCAAAAAGCTCTCGGCCAAGAAATGGGTAAAACTAGATATCGGTTCTTCAACAAGCAACGCGGCTAACGAATAGTTGAGGCTGTCGAATATGCCTCGCGATCGGATTTTGTACCACTGCTTGCAAGCAGGCAGGGCGACACATGGGGGCAGGGCGACACATGGGGACACAGGACATTTAGAGATTGCGTGGATTGCATTGCAAGCTAATGACATGGCGTTTTTTCACTAAGAGGCTTTGTCGGAACGTTGCCTAATCAGAAGTTTACGACCAACGACCGATAGGATTTTGCGAAAAGACGACCAGCAGCTATCGAAAACGAGCTAAATCAATAGCTCGCTACAGGGCTCTTGTCGAGCATTCGTAGAGATTTCAACGAACGTTAGGTAGAACTGCGTTAAGGGGTCGCGAGCAGCTCTCTGGCGCGTGAAGGTACGCAGGGGCCATCCATCTTAATAAAGCCGCGATCGATTGGAAACTGGTGCGATTCGTTATTGCGTATTCGAATATCAATGAATTCGTTGGTCATGCGGAGTTTGCAAGCGAGGGGTCCGCGTTTTTTGCCAGATTTGGGTATGTTGTCTCCCTGTCAAGTTTGCCGTTTTGACTCAGCGATACTCGCTTGTCGGCAAGTCGATCGTCCAATCTTCGACAAACGTAAAAGCTCCGCAATTGCAGGAGAGCTTCCGCGTTGACTGCTTTCCAAAATGACCCGTTACTCTTCAATCGCAAGTTGATGACGCGGCGAATGCTGCTTTCGACCGCTCCGCTCCCCAACGGGAGTCCAAGCAAGCCAGGGGCTTACGCAGGAGCTTACGCAGGAGCCATCAAGCCAGGGGCTTACGCAGGAGCCATCCATCTAAATAAAGCCGCGATCGATCGCAAAATTCTATTCCTAAATACATCTCCAACGATCGGAACAGAGCTCTACGACGAATTCCGCAACAAGAAATCGCCCTTCCCGGACGCCAGTGACCAGAATCAGACAACGAAACTACCCCTGTCGATTTCATTCAACCAAACAACGGTGGCTGAAATGCAATTGGCGGAGGACTTACGTCACGCTGGTAGAGGCGAACCGCCCGTTCTGAAGCCGCTCTGCCCTCGACGTATCGCTTCCTGAGCAAGTGACTCCGGTGTCCCGGCGACACGCTTGAAGATCTTGCCGAATCGCTTGACTAAATCGCACCACAAGTCGCCTGATAGTCCAACTCGTTCCAGGATCGGTGCCAAATCGCTTGGGATCCGGCCCTTCTTGTTGTCGCGGCGTATCTGCCTGCC
>CAMDKL010000130.1 GCA_945900945.1 Pirellula staleyi DSM 6068 | reverse complement strand
CCACAGAGCCACGCGCGGCGCACGGTTCTCTGAACGGCATGGAAAGCTCCAACCTCATTCGGGTCGAAAATATCGCGTCGATTCTGCCTAGCCATAATGGCCTCCCGCAATTGCAAACCGGATCGAAATGAAAGGAACAGGATGAAAGTTTACCGAAATGCGGTAATCGGCACAATACATATATGGATGGTCCCTTGTGTTGCCTCAATACATGTATGGCTGGCCCCTTGTGTTGCCTTGTGTTCTTGTGCTGCCCTTGTGTTACATACTAAATGCCTTTCTCAAGGAAAGGCGCCGACCGACGGGCCCCCAAAACACAACTTGTTCAAAAAGTCGATCTGGTATAGTTTTATTTTTGTGAATCCAGTAGGCACAACCAAACAGCTTTTTCGTTTTTCACAATTTCATCGAAAGTCGTTCCCAATTCATGGATTCATTGCCTCGTATGGATCGGTCAGTTGTGACGCGTTCGACTCTCGAACAACAAGGGCAGGATTCGGGCGTTCCGAATGCGACACCTGCAGAACGCATTGGATTGGTTTGGCCTCTGACGCTAACCGCTTGGGCATTTAAGGAACCGAACGTTGCTCAACCCCGACTTCAAAGACATGCTGTCCGGACTATCCGATTCGGGCGTTGAGTTTCTGCTCGTCGGAGCTTATGCAATGGCTGCGCATGGACATCCTCGTGCAACAGGAGACCTGGACATCTGGGTGCGAGCCAATCCCGATAATGCCGTGAAAGTGCTTGTCGCACTAAGCAGATTTGGAGCTCCACTTCATGATCTTACAATTGAAGACCTTTCGAGGCCCGGAATCATTTTCCAGATTGGCGTTGAACCATCTCGCATCGACATCCTGACCGAGATTTCTGGGGTGATTTTTTCGGATGCTTGGGAAAGAAAAATGTCAATCGAAATGAATGGTTGCTCCATGAGTGTTATTGGACTTGAGGATCTTATTAAAAACAAACGTGCGGCAGGAAGAGCCAAGGATATTGCAGACCTAGAAACACTTGAACGAAATTCAAAATAGCTTCGATCTCGCGTCCTCTCGTCACCGACCTTTGCTGGTTCCATGTTGCCAACTTCGGCTTGATCTACACAAACGGAACGGGTTGTAAATTCGATTCGAAACGATACAGTCAACTTTGTGGTGGTGTGCTCGGATCGGATCAGAGTTACCGCCCGACGAAAAGAAGTGTCCCCTCGTCGTGCCGGTCCTTGCTACAGCTACCAATAGTGCTGGGTCGGGAGCGGTATTCCACGAAGCTGGATTCATTCTAACTGCTGACCACGTTACTACAAACTCACCGGGAATCGGTCTCTTTGGGCTACATCGAGCCGATTATGAGATTGTCGGTCGAGTTCCCGAGCGCGACTTGGCAATCCTCGAGGTTAGCGATACATCACGATTGAAGGCGGCTATTAGAGTTGATCGAAGCAATGATCTTCAATTAGGGGAACCCATCATTGTGGGTGGAAATCCAGGTGGCCGAGGCATCGTGTACTCACAGGGAAACATCAATTCAGCATCGATCGAACCATCCTGCCTGGCCAAACCTTTTGGTTAAGTCATACTGGCAAAAGGAAACGGATGATTTGCAGGGAAAGCGGGAACGCAGTACCGGCGGTCGCCCGGACTTCATCCAGTTTGATGCAACCACCAACAAGGGCAACTCTGGCGGGCCCGTTGTCAATTTCGATGGCTCGCTTATTGGACTGGCGGCATTGAAAAGCACCCAAGAGGAAGGGGCCAACTGGGCCATTCCGGTCGACCGGATACGAATGTTCATGCCCTACCTCATTCCAGCAGAGGAGATTGGCGGATTTGAGGTTGGACTTGAAGTCGACATGCTAGCCGATGACGGACGAGTCCTCAATGTGTTAGAAGGATCGTCTGCATGGGACGCAGGGATTCGGTCAGGTGACGTGATCCAGCAAATAGACAATTCTCCCATTCGACAAGGACACGAGTGGTTGATCGCGCTCTGGGGACGCAAACTTGGAGATAAAGTGAGTGTTGCATTCTCGAATGCGTCGAAAACAAGTCATGCATCGCTCGATTTGCGAGCTGCCACTGTCCTTTCCACTGTTTCGCTAGCAGACAAGACACCAGGAGTGCAGTACCAGCTTTACGATGGTCTGTTCCCGTCTATCCCGGATTACAACGAACTCAAGCCGATTCGGCAAGGAGTAGTTGATAAGGTTGACTTGAACCTAGTGAATACTTCTGACAAACGCAGCTACTCCATTGTCTATTCCGGCTACATTGAATTCCCAGAGGCGGGTTTGGTAAGAATTGGGATAGGATCCGATGACGGAAGCAAGCTCTACTTGAACAATCAACTACTCATCGACAACGATTTGGCGCATGGCTTTGCAATTGCTGACTCGCTGGGTTCGTGTTCCTCGTGGCCTCGTGCCATTTCGAGTAGAGTATATCGAAGTAGGAGGCGATCGAGGTCTTGTGTTGTCCGCATCTCACGACGTCGAAGGCAAGAAACCCATAGCTTTAAAATTCTTTACAGACCGTTCCGACAAAACCAAGTAGACCACAAACATGTCGAACCCCGAGCCCAACCAAGAACCAGTTGAACGACGTCAGTTTCTAACGCAAGCTGCGGTCGCGTCGGGAGTCCTAATGGCCGATTGGGCCGTCATGCAACAGGCGCTATCCAGTGGGCCGACGTCGCCAACAGACGCATCACTCTACAATCACGGAGAATCTAACGTGCAACCAAACATGATGGGAGTCTATGGCCCTTGGGCCGCTAGCATTGCAGGGGATAAACCCGCCAGACTTTCCTACCGCCAGCCACAGTATCAGGATCTGGATTCTTGGCGCAAACTCGCAAAGAAGCGCTTGATCGATTGCCTAGCCCAACCAAACACTTTGCCGATTACCGAAGTCAAAACCGAACCGGCCCAGATTGAAGATGGCCTGCACACGGAACGCATCAGTTGGCAGTTACCCTACGGCCCTCGCACTAGCGCGGTCTTACTGAAGCCCGCTGGAGCCACCGGGCGACTGCCGGCAGTGTTGGGCTTGCACGACCATGGCGGCAATAAGTACTTCGGCCATGAGAAGATTACCAAGTTGGGTTCCAGCCAACATCCGATGATGAAGTACCATCGGGAGCATTACTATGGAGGTGAACCATGGGCCAACGCGCTCGCGCGTCGTGGTTACGCTGTCTTGGTGCACGATACATTTACGTTTGGTAGTCGACGCGTGCTGATGAAAGATGTCTCGGAACAAGCTCGCAGCAAGGTCACACCCGTCGACGACGATACAGAGGAGTCGATCAAGACATACAACAAATTCGCCTCTGATCATGAACACTTGATGGCTAAAAGTCTCTTCTGCGCCGGCACGACCTGGCCGGGAGTATTCATCTCGGAAGATCAACGTGCTCTTGACTACCTATGTTCTCGCGACGATGTGGACGCTTCGCGAATTGGTTGTGCAGGGCTATCAGGCGGCGGATTGCGCACCGTGTACCTCGGCGGATTGGATGAACGTATCCGTTGTGCATGCGCTGTGGGGATGATGTCGACTTGGAGAGACTATCTGCTGTACAAATGCCACACGCATACTTGGATGATCTACATTCCAAACCTGCCACTGGATCTCGATTATCCCGAGGTTCTAGGATTGCGAGTCCCCTTGCCCACCATGGTCATGAACAACAACGAGGATTCGCTCTTTACGTTGCCAGAAATGCAACGCGCCGATCGGATATTGGCTGAAGTTTATGCCAAGGCCAATGCCACAGATCGTTATCGTTGCCAATTCTACTCAGGACCTCACAAGTTCGATCTCCAAATGCAGGCCGATGCATTTCAGTGGTTTGACCAATGGCTCAAGGCGTAGTAGCCTGGAACCCTACTCTCGGAAAAGGGTCTCTCGAAAAATATCCGCCGATTTCGCGATCCCTTATCCTGAGCGATTTCGCCTGTTAAGCATCGAGCGATCTTTTATTGTCGCCGTTCGCTCCGCGAAAGAATGGGAAAACGCTACTTTCGCCGAGCGAAAGGCGACACTTTTTTTCCGCACGATGCTAAATTGTATTAGTAAGTCCTTTCAAGTATCTTAAAGTGTCAAAAGAACAGGTTACTGTTCCATTGTAAGAATTCCACCCGCCTTCAGCTCTTCTCGCCTCCCCGGAACTCTAGCTTATGCGCCTGTGCCTGTGGTGCTTCAAGATTATTGCAATAGCCATCCTTGGCAGTAATGCGAGCTTGTTGCCTGCTCAACCTATCGTCGATCCGCAAGTATCTGTTAAGCTGGACTACACCGTTAAGCTGGACTACACCGTTAAGCTGGCTCCGGCAAGTGTCATCAACTTTGTGCAGCAACAGTGTGTCGATTGCCATTCGGCCGACTCCCCCGAGGGTGGATTGGACTTGGTGTCCCTCTCGGAACAGTCCATGGCCGGTAGCGCGCTGAGTATTTGGACCAAGGTGCATGACCGAGTGATAGCCCGTGAAATGCCACCTAAGAGCAAACTGTCGGAAGAGGAAATTCGACCGATTAACAAGATTCTTTTCGACGACTTGGTAGGACTCGATCGCAATGAATTGGCTAACTCCGGTCGGTCTGTATGGCGACGGTTGAATCGATACGAATACGAGAACAGTGTTCGTCAATTGCTCGGCGCGCCCTGGTTGCAGCTGAAAACAGTCCTTCCTGAGGATGGGGAGTTGCAACGATTCAACAAGATCGGCGAGGCACTGGACACGTCGCATGTGAATCTTGCTCGTTACATGCAAGCTGCTGACTATGCGCTGCGAGAAGTTACCGCGAAAACGCCGACTTCCCCAGAGAAAATGAATCGACGGTTTTACGCTCGCGAGCAACGCAGTTTCAGTGGCAAGGTCCGCTACACCGAGTTCAACCGCAGTCCCGAACGCGCAACCTTTCCGCTGGTCGACTACGACGCAGATATGGAAGTTCTAAATAACAAGGATAAACCTTTTACCGTTGGCGAAAGCGATCCCGAGAAACGCGAAAGAGAGGCATTTGGAGTGGTTGCTAGCAGCTACGAACCTATCGAGCCTCGCTTTAGCAATTTCAAAGCACCCGAGTCCGGACGTTACCGACTACGATTTAAAGGTTACACATTTTGGGCTGCCGGTGAGGAGAAGAAATGGTGGCGACCCGATCGGGAGAAGATTTCGCGTGGACGTCGGTCAGAACCCATCGCGATCTACTCTGTTTCAACGCCTCGCCAACTAAGAAAGCTGGGTGAGTTCGATTTTCAGATTGAACCTACAGTGCAAGAGCTAGATGTTTATCTGCTTGCGGGCGAGTCAATCCAACCGGATGCGGTTCGCTTGTTTCGCTCCCGTCCGCCCAACTGGCATAATCCTTTGGCTGAGGAGGACGGGATGCCAGGCGTTGCGTTTAGTTACCTAGAGGTCGAGGGCCCGATTCTTGATCATTGGCCGACTCAAGGACATCAATTACTTTATGGCAATTGGATGCCATTGAATGGGGACCAAGCCAATGTCGAACCGAACGGTACAGCGATCGAGGCGAAGAAACTGCTCTCAATATTTTTGAAGGCGGCCTATCATCGAAGCGTCGAAGCGTCCGAAGTGGATCGCTTTCTCGGTGTTGTGAATGCAGCCATCGAAGCGAAGCTCTCCTTTCATGAAGCTCTTATGGCGGGTTACACGGCCATCCTGTGCTCGCCCGAGTTTCTCTGCCTGGAAGAACATGTCGGTCCGCTCGATGACCAAGCAATTGCAGTCCGATTAAGTCTGTTTCTATGGAACAGTCTTCCCGACGCAGAACTTCGATCGCTCGCTACCGAGGGCAAGCTGCACCAAGAATCAAGCGGCGATAAATCGATTCTCAAAAGCCAAATCAACCGATTGTTGGATGATGTGAGATCATCGCAGTTTATCGATTCATTCTTGGCCTATTGGCTTGATCTGCGCAAGATCAACGAGACGTCTCCTGACGAGCGGCTCTATCCCGACTACTATCTGGATGATTCGCTAGTCGATGCCGCTTTGGCCGAAACGCAATTGTTCTTTGGAGAGCTGGTTCACAGGAATCTGCCTGCTCGCAACATTGTCGATTCGGATTTTTCTTTCATCAACGAGCGACTCGCGGTGCACTACCAACTCCCAGCAATGGAAGGGGGTGCATTGCGGCGAGTGAATTTGCCGATCGGCACCTCGCGCGGCGGCATGTTGACTCAGGCGAGCGTATTGAAGGTGACTGCCAATGGTACGACTACCTCACCCGTTGTGCGTGGCGCATGGGTCAACGAACGAATCCTTGGAATCAAAAGCCCTCCACCTCCCAAAAGTGTGCCAGCGATCGAGCCCGACATCCGCGGTGCAACAACCATTCGTCAGCAGCTGGAGTTGCATCGGGCTGATGCGACTTGCATTAGGTGCCATGCGATTATTGATCCGGTAGGATTTGCTCTAGAGAATTTCGACGTCGCTGGCGGATGGCGTGACCGTTATCGAAGTCTCAATGACGAGGGTAGTCCAATTGAAGGATTCGGAAAGAATGGGCAACCGTTTGCGTTTCGACAGGGCCCACCAGTCGATGCGTCAGGAAATCTCCCGGACGGGAAGAAGTTTGCGAGTATCCAAGAGCTTAAGAAGCTTTTGATGGAAGAGGAGCGGACAATCGCTAAAAATTTGCTTCAACAACTTGCCGTGTTTGCTACCGGTGCGCCGATAAGATTCAGCGATCGCGTCGAGATCGAAAGTATCTTGGATCGACTGGCAAAGGACGAATATCGGGTAAAATCGATGATCACTGAAATTGTGACCAGTGATTTGTTTCTGTATAAGTGAATTAAGACGAAATTCAAATTTGTCACTTCGACTTGAAAATATGTCATGGACAAGCCAAACGCTATGAAAAACCTAACAAATAAAGCACTGCATCGTCGTACTTTTCTACGCGGGGTCGGCGTTGCGCTTTCGCTACCGCTATTGGACGCGATGCAACCAGCGATCGCAACGGCAGCTAGTCGAGGCCAATTCGATGTGAATAATCCACCTCGACGAATGCTTGGAATTTGCAACAATCTCGGACTCCTGCCTGAGAAGTTTTTTCCTCAAGCGGCAGGGAGTCAATACGAACTTTCTCCCTACCTGCAGCTACTGGAGAAACATCGGGACGATTTCACTGTTTTCAGTGGTGTATCTCATCCCGACGTGGATGGCGGGCATCCGGCTGACATTTGCTTCCTGACCGCGGCGCCGCATCCAGGAAGCGGTGGATTTCGCAACACGATTTCACTCGACCAGTTTATTTCCGAGCGTATTGGCCATCTCACGCGATTTCCTTCGCTAACCCTTGGTGTCAACGTGCAGAAGGGGCAACGCAGTTTGTCTTGGACCGGTGCTGGTGTTTTGATTCCATGCGAAGAAAGACCTTCGAAAGTATACGAACAGTTGTTCCTTCAAGGCACGAAGAAAGATATCGAAATCCAGCTGCAAAGACTCGATGTCGGAAAAAGCATTATGGATGCCGTTGGGGGGCAGGCGAAAGACTTAGTGCGAACACTAGGACCGAAGGACCGTGATCGCGTCGATCAGTATTTGACCGCAGTTCGCGAGCTAGAACTGCGACTGGAAGCTGCCGAGCAATGGGAGAACGTCCCCAAACCAAAGACCAATGTGCCTGCTCCAATAGATCCGAGCGATCCGAAGGAGTATATGGAGAAGGTTCGTCTCCTGTACGATATGGCACGGCTGGCATTGGAAACAGATTCGACACGAGCCATTACGTTGATGTTGGACAGCGTCAACTCGCCAACCATCGAAGTTCAAGGCACGGATGTTACAGAAGGCTACCACAGCTTGTCGCATCACGGAAAGAACGACGCAAAAATCAAGCAACTAGAAGCCATCGATCAATGGCATATGCGACTTTTAGGCGACCTCTTTACGAACATGAAAAACGTAACGGAAGGGAACGAAACACTGTTGGACAGAACGATGATCTTGTACGGTAGCAATCTCGGTAACGCCAACACGCATGTGACTACGAACCTACCGGTCCTATTCGCTGGCGGCGGTTTTAAGCATGGGCAACACCTCGCTTTTGACACTCAGAGCAACTATCCATTGCCCAATCTGTATGTGTCGATGCTACAACGATTGGGGATGGAAGTCGATCAATTCGCAACATCGACTGGAACCATGCGAGGTCTTGAATTCGTCGCTACATAGTCCTTGCGTCGTTCTCGACGTCGTTCACTAGTCGGGGCCGATTTGTGATCGAAGCCTAGCCGGATTTATGAGAACAATTCGGCGATGGGTTGCCCACGATCGGTAATCGGTATCGGTCGGTCGCCGTCGTAGAGCTCTTCGCTAGGATCGATTCCCAATGCATGATGGATCGTGGCGTGAAAATCGGGAATCGAGACCGGATGCGATTCGACCTTGCGACCTAACTCGTCGGTCACCCCAATCGCTTTTCCGAGCTTCAAACCACCACCAGCTAACAAGCCACTGAAAGCGGCCCCTTGATGACCACGCCCACCACGGCCATCAAACTCAGGCGGTCGGCCAAACTCCGTTGCGACCACTACCAAGGTTCGATCAAGCCGCTTTCTGGCTTCGAGATCGCGCAACAAGGCTGCGAGGGCTTGATCCAATTGATCGATTAGTACATGCTGCTGAAGTTGGCCTTCGTTGTGGGTATCCCACCCGGTTCCATTAATGAAATTCAAATTAAAGGAGACCTCTACAAATCGAACTCCCGATTCGACTAATCGTCTGGCCAGCAAGCAACGTTGACCAAACTCACTACCGTATTCCTGTCGCAAAGCGTCTGATTCCGATTTGAGATCGAACACGCTCATGAAATTCGGACCCGTTAGTTTCGATCCGGCTTCCGAGGCTGCGACGTAGTCTTGAATGCGTTCGTCATCGGTGTTTTTTTCAGCGTATTCCTGACGAAGCTTTCCTACCATCGCGTTGCGTCGAAGGTATCGATCGCTGGACAATCCGGTTGGGCGACGCAAACCTGCTGGGCCTAGTTCGGTATCGGTCAAGTAGACATAACTATGCTTGGCCCCTAAAAACCCTGGCCCACGCGAAGCGCTAGGATAGCCAGCCACCACATAAGCGGGCACCCCATCCCCGTTCGCTCCTAACTCATGCGAGACGATTGAACCGATGGAAGGATACACGGTCGAGTCGGCCGGCGGTCGCCCGGTATGAACGCGATTGGTGGCTGCCGCGTGTTCATCGACCACGTTGTGATTAAGAGTTCGAACCACCGCACATCGATCAAGCAATTTGGCAGTTCGGGAAAGATGTTCACAGAGTTGCACTCCTGGAATCGCTGTGTCCACCGCAGCGTAATACGATCCCGGATCCAGTCGACCTGTACTGACTCGCTTCGGATCAAACGTATCCACTTGACAAGCGCCCCCACCCAGCCACAAAAAAATGCAGCTATCTGCTGAAGCAGCACGCGGCCTGTTCTCAATGGGACTTGCACCCAACGAAGGCCGTATGGCGGTCGAATCAATGCAGCCCAAAGCCGCCGCACTGCCCATCCACTTTAGGTATTCTCGTCGTTTCATTTTAGTTCTTTACAAAATGTGGCCGATCGCTTCGCGATCGTAGGTTTTTCGAGCGATCGTCCGCTAGGGTACAAACATGAATTCAGGACTGTTGATTAGCGCCCACGAAGCGTCTTCCATCCGCTCACGCCAATCCGCCTCCAACCATTGAGTCGGAGTATCACCTCGAAGAACTTCTTGTTCAAGTAATAACTTGATTCGAGTTGCTTCAGGCACCAAGTGATTGGCCCATGAAACCGAATTGCGTTTGTAGGATTCCGAAGCCTTGGAGCGAACCAATCGGTTCAGCTTTCGAGACTCGAAACCTGGTTTTAGCAAAGCTTCAAAATCCGCTCGTTCAGCCGGATTTGGCGAACGGCCAAGTATGGATTGAAACAGGTGGTCCACTAACACCGACAGGGACTGTGCATTCCAAGCCATTTCCGTGAACCGACTGTCATCAGACAACCGGGCCAATTTGGTCGCCGACAGCCCGTTACCGAGGATCAGCGACTGGAGTGGACTGGCCGACTCATCTCGCAGAGTCAGCGGGGTGGGTCGCGAGTCTCGCCACCCAAGGGACATCATCAAATCGCATACCTGTTGCACTGCTGGCAACATCAGTGCTGGCCGATCGCGGTCCGTTGAGGTCGAGGCTAACTGCCATGCCCGAGTTGGAAAACCTAAATGCAAAAACTGTTCGGGTGGCCGGCGGCCCTCTGGGTCGAGCGACATGGGCTCGACATCCAAAGACTTGCCCGCAACAGCGTACAGCGAGTCAATCGTTTGCTCCGCCGTCAGCCTGCGTCGGGCCGGACCGTACGCCAGTTGCTTGTCCTTTTTACAAGCGTCCAGTTCTTTTTGAGGTAGTGGGCGAGCCTGGTAGATTTGCGAATTGAAAATCAAACGAGCTACATGCTTCAAATCGTAGCCGCTGACCACAAATTCTCGTTCGAGCAGATCCAGAAGTTTTGGATCGAGTGTTTCGGCCGCATCCCAATTGTCGATCGGATCGACCATCGCCCATCCTGTATAGCGATGCCAAAGGCGATTCATGATGACGCGAGGAAAACGACTATTAGAGGGGGAGGTGATGATCGCGGCGAATCGTTCACGCGAATCCTGCTGATCGCGAAGTAAGTCTGGAGGCAATTCGATCTTTGGAAAAGATGCGAGATGCCATTCTGGTGCGAGCTTGTCTCCCGCCTTGAGCGAGATAGTAATTAGCGGCTTACGTCCACCTGGGTTCAGTGGTACGGTGCTCGAAATAGGCAAGGACAGCGATTTGCGTTGAAGCATGGCGGCCAATGAAAACAGCTCCTCTTGCTTGAACGGACTATTTGGTGAATCGTGGCAGCGGGCACACGACATTTCCATACCGAGGAACGCCTTGGTCAAGATCTGAGCCTTGGCCGCCATCGGAGAATCGTTTTGTGAAGCCATGGCAAATCCAGCAGGACCGCCAAAAAACTTGCTCCCCTCCATGAGACTGAGTTCCGTAGCAAATCGATCGAACGGCTTGTTGTCCAGGAAAGACTCGTGGATCCAAAAACGGAACGGGCCCGTGTTGTTCTGTTCTGGTTTGACGATCCCAGGGTTCTCCGCCAGTACATCTTGCCAGTAACCAACCCAATGGTCTGCCCACCGATCGTCGGCTAGAAGTTGATCAATCTTTTTGGCACGTTTGTCAAACGAGCTATCAGCGGCAAACGAAACGATCTCGTCGCGTGGTGGAACAATACCGATCGTATCCAGTGTGATTCGACGCAAAAAAGCATAGTCGTCGGTATCCGTGATCGCATCGGCATCACGACCTGACGATTCAAGGCAAAGTTGATCAATCGATCGTCCGATCGCCGCAGAAGCGACCAGAACTCTCTCTTTCGCAATCTTGTGTCGTTCTTCCCAATACTTCTGTTCGTTCCTGCTTGCCTCCAAACGCAGTCGTTGGTTCAAGCTTTGCATGCGGCTCGCTTCTTCTGCCAAGAATTCTTTCCAGCGCGACTCGGTTGGGACCCAGGGCTCTGTTGCGTCTGGCGTTAGGACAAAAAAATCGCCCTCGTCCGCCGCAATAGCCACGCACAGATCGCCAATCTCGGGACGAATAGCCCTCCCTCCCGCGATGGCATCCAAGCGAAATACGTGGACCCCTTTGTTGAGTTCCACTTCGATAACATCCTCTCGATGCCCTTGTGTGATTGCAACCAAATTCGGTCGAGGTGGTTGCGGCAGGACAGGCACCTCCTCATGTCCATCGCCATTGGTTGTCAAGAAACTCTGCGATGCAATTTGCTTTCCATCGATCCAAAGTCGAGTCGCGTTCTTCGATCGCAAGAGAATCGAGTACTTTCCAGCAGGCAGAGATCGTTTCAGATAAGACTGCGTCAATATCGGAAGCGGTCGATCCTCAACAACTCCACGCTCGCTGTATTTTTTTGGTAGCTGGCTCATTGCCATGAACGGTAAATCGAATTCGAGCGATGGTTTATCGAGTGCAAATCCCCACGTGCGATCCATCAGTCCATCAAAAAGCTTCACCACGACACGATCGTCTGGAAGATCTTCGGCCGCGATCCAAGTGTTGGTTGGGGTGGCATTACAGCGATAACGATTTGCGATTTGTTCGGCGGTCAACGCCTTGCGGTAGATGGCAATTTCATCAAGCCATCCTTTGAAAGCCGCCGTGTGATTCGGCTGTCCGGACCCGATCCAAAGTTGATCATTGTCTACGAAAGGAGGGTCGATGGTATCGCCCGCCATATCCCATGAACCGCCAACCGCTTGGCCATCGATATACGCTCGCAAGGTTCCTACCGTTCCAAAGGAATAGGTTACGGCCACGTGGTGCCAACCGCTCTCGACGGGGAATCCAATACTGCTAGTCCATCGATGGAACTTCGGTGCAGCATTAGGTTTTTCCTTGCTGGCGGAATCGCCCTCAACATTGCGACTTCGAAACAAGAAGTTAAGCAAGGCAACTTGGTTTTCACCCTGAAGTCGAAGCGCGTAATTAAGATTCTCTTTTTCGAAGCCAGTATTGCCTGTACGGCCTTTGCTGATGACAGACACATATTGATTATTTCCGATGGCGCGAGGAAAGACCCATGCTTCCAAAGTGATCGAGTCGCCGGAATCGAAATCAAGCGGGCTCTTTTCACCAGGGTCGTTGACTTGCAAGCAATCCTTGCCACCTGGGAAATCACCGGCGGTGTTGTTCTGGTCGAACAGCGGGTAAGCTTTTGGTCGCGGTCCCTGCTGTGCCAGGATGACTTTTCCAAACAGTTTAGCTGGTAGTTCGATGCCTGCATTCGATGGGATCGACTTGGCCGATTTTGTTACGGAAAGATCCCAGTATCCGACTGGTTGTTCGCGAAGCACCATTTCGGAGTACTTGCTAGGACTTTCTTGCGCAGCGATCCGAAGGCCGAAGGCGGGGCTCAGGGCAACGAAGCAAAGAAAGCAAAGGTTGAATCGCCGTGGCATAGCGGACTCATGTGGAGGTGGGAGAGGAGGGTAGATTACACTTCGAATACCCTTTTGGATGGGCCCACTTATTATACCCGAACGCGAGTGGTCCCGCGACTCCGCTCGCTGGACAGCTATTACGGCTTATTTGGAGCTATTTCTCGGACGCAACCCATATCGGATCAAAATGCTCTTGCGGATGTGCCAGTTCCTGGACCGCCCGGACTAGCATGATCAGCGAGGGGCCATCCATGGGGTATCTTTTGGCGAGATCGCTAAAGGCCTGAGCCGCTTCTCGATGCTCTCCGATTTCATAGCTGAGCAAAGCTTTCTCGTAATCGCGCCAAAGTACTTCTTCAGAACCATTAGGGTTCAAACCAAGTTCGTACAGCGTCACGCTTCCTTGAATACCGATAACCCTTGCTTGACAAAGTCGTCTCTTAGGAATGGATGGCGGAAGTCGCAGTGCGGTTTCTTCGTTCATCAAGGTTTGTACTCGCCAATGTTTTGTCAGCCCTTGGATTCGACTACCGAGATTGACCGTGCTCCCCATCGGTCCATACTTGAACTTCTGCTTTGAACCGATATTTCCAACATGTGCGGCGCCTGTGCAGAGCCCAATTCCGAACGCGAAACCTTCCGGAATGGTTTCTTTCCATTGATCTGACAGTTCGACCGACAACGCCATCATATGTCTCGCAGCCGATGCAGCTTGGACAGCGTGGTCTGGCAACGCATCGGGTGCTCCCCACATAGCGAACATTTCATCACCTACATAATCGACCAAGACTCCGTCGAGGTCTTGTACGTGACTCGATAAAGCGGTTAGCGTGTTTTGAATCCAAGCCATCGCGTTGGCTGGACCGATTCGCTCGGTGATGCGACTGAATCCTCGAATATCGCAAAACAGAACGGTCACCTCGCAATCTTCCCCATCCAATAGTTTTGGGTTTCGGCGAATCGCGTCAATGACTTTCGAGGAGAAAAATTGTTGGTAGGTTGTGACCAGGGATTCCCGTTTCGTTTTGGCAATTCCCGTCGCGATGGCGGTGGCGAGAATCTCGATCAAAGTTTCCTCGATGGGAGTGACCTTTTCTCTTCCACTGCCAATTTCCGACGCCCGATCGGCATACAAAACTCCCAATACTCCGCCTTCTTCATCGAGTATCGGGCAAGCAACTGCGGTAACCATCTTTCGCAGACTGACTTGATTCAGGTCGAGAGTATCATCTGGAAAAACAACCATTGCCCGATTTCTTAGCGCTGCTTCGAGCATGGTGTAGGACGGTGCACGTTGTGAAGCATCTGATTTGGATGCGTTGCAAAAAATTCGATCGTGGGACCGTTCCCATTTATTCTCCTGCCACAAGATGACTTCAGCTCGGTCCACGTCGATAATGCGTGTTACCGCTTCCGCGATCCCTCTATAAAACTCGACCGAAGCGGCTGGCTTTTGAGCCGTCAATACAACGAAATCAAGGATTTCGAGGAATGCGGAGGCCTCGACTGGAACCAATTGCGATCGATTATCTAATTTGAACGAGAGAATCGATTGTTCTACTTTGTTTTCGCCGTTCCCCAAGTTTGAAATCTGCGTGTTGTATTGGCGCGGTTCTACATTTTCGTTGGGAATTCTCAACCTTGCTCGCAATCCCGTCACTTCGCCTTCCGCCGGGCGTCGTTCAGACGATGGAACAATTGCTTCAACGATCGCCAAAGTAAAGCCATCGGGAAGAATCAAGGTCAAAGGGGTAGCAACCGTTTTCGATTGTTTGGCCTCGATTGTTCCCATTCCTGATACGGAAAAAGATACTGTCTGGTGGATATTGGTGATACGAACTTGGTTACCTGACACCAGGTGAATTAAAACGAGCGATCGAGGGAAGCTTGGGCAATCGATATCCGCAGCAACTATCTTCTTGCACGATGCGTCGATCATGACCACGCTCGGAGCCGCTGGTTCTGACTTGTCTCGTCGACCAATTTGAAGTCTGTTTTCGAGGCGACAGGAGATGAGTTGACGCCCCTCCCGATACAGAATTGCGTTCAGAAATGGGTCGGAATACTTCTGTAAATTTTCCATTTTGATATCTACTTTGGTTAACCACTTTGCGTGGACGTGTCATGAATTCCGGTCGATCAACAGGCTATAGCTCCGCAGATAGCACATGTTATTCGATGAGTAGCCTTAGTCGCTAGCTGGGAATGGTCATTCTCGCGGGCGAAAACTAAGTCTTGCGACTTGTTTAACCCGCTCAGCGGCTGGCCAGACCAGACACCAAATGAATCGCTCAAAAACCGCTTGAGAACGCAAGAGAGTTTCCCCGACGCCCGCGATCGAGGCTTGAGGGCCTCAATCGGTTAAATATTAGATTGAATATGCAAAAATGGGAATCTTCGTTTTGCCGCATATCCGTATTGGCCGAAAGTGAATCGGAGTGCATACTGACCAGTAGAGTGACCCAGCGACCTAGTTCGTGGAGATTTGAATGAGCGCCGACCGCAGTTTGTTATTGGGAGTCCTTGCCCTGCAGAACAACTTTGTCGATCGGCACCAATTGGTTTCGGCGTTTGACCGTTGGGTTAGCGACAAGACAAAGTCGCTTGCGGACGTACTTATCGAGATGAAAGTCATCACTCGAGAGGAAAGAACGCTCATCGAAGCGTTGGTAGACCGTCACATTTCGAAGAATGGAGGAGATGCACAAGCGAGCTTAGCGGCCATTAGTTCGGCGGGCTCGATCGTATTGGATTTGAAGCCCGTTTTCGACGATGACTTGCAAGCGAGTTTAGGGCACTTGGCTCGTGCGCCGCAGCCTTCGTCATCGCCTATTGTTGATCCGATGGCAACAATGCTTGCTAGTGGCGGTACAAGCGGCCCGTCGAGTTCACGATTTCGCGTGCTTCGTCCCCATGCGCGTGGCGGGCTAGGCGAAGTATTCGTTGCGTCGGATGACGAACTGAAGCGGACGGTCGCTCTCAAGCAAATTCGAGATCCGCATGCTGATAATCCGGAGAGCCGAGCAAGATTTATAGTGGAGGCTGAGATTACTGGCGCTTTGGAGCATCCCGGCATTGTTCCCATCTATGGTTTGGGGACTTATTCAGATGGTCGGCCCTATTATGCGATGCGTTTAATACGCGGTGATAGTTTGAAGGACGCCCTGGAAAACTATCACGCTGCCCGCAAGATTGGCCGGTCCGACGGCAATGCTTTGAAATTGCGAGGATTGATGGGGAGGTTTATCGATGTTTGTGAAGCGATTGAGTATGCGCATTGTCGTGGAATTCTGCATCGCGACTTAAAGCCGGGAAACATCATGCTCGGACGATTTGGCGAAACGTTGGTTGTGGACTGGGGACTCGCTCGCACCTTGGATTTACGCGAAACAGAATCGACCATCACCGATGAAGGCTTAGTGCAACCATCGATTTGTACCGGTACAGAAAAAACGCTCATGGGATCAGCCGTGGGTACGCCGCAATACATGAGTCCGGAGCAAGCTGCGGGGCGATTGGATATCCTAGGGCCACGCAGCGATGTTTACAGCTTGGGAGCAACCCTATTTTGCGTACTCACAGGGGAGCCACCTGTCGATGGTGAAAACATAGGCGAGATCCTAAAGAAAGTGCTACGAGGGGACATCAAGAGTCTGCGAGAACTCAATCCATCGTTGGATAAACGCCTCAGGGCCCTTTGTCTTAAGGCATTGGCTGTTGATCCAGCCAATCGTTATGGGCGCGCGGCGGATCTGGCAGCGGATATGCAATGTTGGCTAGCCGATGAGCCGATTACAGCACTGCCGGAAAGCAGGTTGACAAGGCTTGGACGATGGACGCGTCGGAATCAAGGACTGGTGACGTGGATCGTTGCCGCAGCCGCCCTTAAGATTGTCCTGTTGAGTGTCGGTCTTTGGTTACTCTCGACTGCGCATCAACGGGAGACTTTGGCACGCCAACAGGCCGAAGAATCGTTTCGAACGGCTAGGAAAATGGTGGATGGGTACTTTACGCTAGTGGCCGAGGATACACTTCTGAATCAACCTGGATTACAATTGCTTCGACGGGAGTTGCTAACCGACGCCCTCAGTTACTATCAAGCGTTTCTCGACGAGCACAGCCATGATCTAAGTTTAAAGGAGGACGTCGCACAAGCCTCGCATAACCTCGGACGCATTCAAGAAGAGCTCGGTGAGTTTGATAAAGCGTTAGCATTCTATGAGAGAGCCGCCGCGTCAGAACGCGAAGCGATTGCGACTACCCAAGGCAATCTCAAGGCGACAGAGGCGTTGAGCGATACGCTGACCGCTGCCGGGCGCGTGTACCAAAAGCTTCAAGCGTTTGACAAATTTTCTCAATTCAATTCCGAGGCAATGCAGCTCCGCGAAACATTGGCTCGCACCGACTTGGAAAACATGGAGTATCAACGAAAACTTGCGAGTAGCCACATGAATGCCGGCCTGGTAAGCCTAGGTCAGGGAAAACTTGACGAAGCCTCGCAATCTATGCAGCGGGCACAAACCATCCGTGCTCCTTGGAAGGACACGGTTACGGCTCGGCTTCTGCGACGCGATTTTGCTAAAGGTTACTACAATCTTGGCGTGCTAGCGGCAGCACGTCATGATGCCGACGCTGCGAAACAGGCGTTTGAGCAAGCCGCCTCGATTCTCGAAAATCTGGTGGCGCAGCAACCGTTGGACCTGGAACAAAAGTTGCTGCTAGCGACTTGCGTTCGCTTGGTCGGCGATTCCGTAGCCGGTGGCGATGACCCAACCCTCGCAATTCCATCCTATCAGCGGGCGCTGACACTATTCCTCTCACTTGCCAATCGCAATCCTGAAGTGTTCGAATACCAGTTAGCACTCGCACGATTGTATATGAATCTGGCAAACATCCAAAAGGGAACCGCTCGCAAATCGGCTTGGCAATCCTTGACCTCTGCCATCGAGTTGCTGGACAAACTCAATGATGCCCAAACCACCCCTGATCTGAAGGAAGATTTAGCCGTTGCGCTTCGAACACGGGCCGAGGTGACTGAGTCCGATGGTGAGGCCAACGCGCGTCAAGATTTAGAAAAGTCGGTTCGGATTCTTGAAGAGCTAGTCGCTGCTCATCCTGATCGACCTGAATACGGCCAAGAATTGGAGCGATCTCAAACCGTACAGAGCGAGCGACGGGTTAATTAAACGACTCGATCATAACTCGGGCAGGGGTTTGAATGGCAGCATTGTATTCGAAAGGTTCGAGAATTGCGAGAGTCGTTGCGCACCGGTAGCCACTCATCGAGCGACCTCTCGAATTTGAGTCCAAGATTTTTAGCGTTGGACTTTGTGACGCGGACGTGATGGAAGTGGCATTTTTTCAATCAGCCACCCGAAGAGGTCTCT
>CAMDKL010000129.1 GCA_945900945.1 Pirellula staleyi DSM 6068 | reverse complement strand
GAAGTGAGTCGAGGATAGGTTTTGATTTTCTAACTTTCATATAGTCACTCACAAGGATAATACAATGCGATCGAAACGTATGGTCGGATTTACGTTGGTTGAATTGCTGGTGGTCATCGCGATTATTGGAGTTTTAGTCGGCTTGCTTTTGCCTGCCGTTCAGGCTGCTAGAGAAGCGGCGCGGCGTATGCACTGCTCGAACAATGTGAAACAGATAAGTCTTTCGTTTCATAACTACGAAAACACCTTCAAAAACTTTCCGATCAATATGGCATGGCGATCGCGACCTGGTCTCGGTGGTTCTGGATTGGCAATCGCAGATACTGGCAAAAGCTGGTGCCAAATGATCCTCCCGTACTTAGAACAGGGCAATTTGTTCAACGATATCGATTTCACCGTTGGACTTCGGCTTGCCGGCGGAATTCCAGGCCCAGCGGCGAATATACAGAAAAACAGAGTTGTCGCAGCTTCGCCAATTCCATCGTTCCTTTGCCCATCGGATGGCGATGCTCCCAACGGTCTTCTCAATCGCCGTTCTGATTGGGCCTGGCCCAATGATCAGTGGGCTGTCACCAATTACAAAGCGTGTGCTGGCAGCAACTGGAATTGGGGCGTGTTTAGTTGGAACAACTTCGGGGCGACCGGTGTAGGCGGAAGGAATGCTGGATCTAATGATGGAGTAAATCTTGGCAACGGCCTTTTGTGTTCCAATCAACAGAATTTGATGCCCGTAACGCGAATAGGTGACGTGACTGACGGTACTTCCAACACGTTTGCAATAGGTGAGGCGTTGCCAGGGTGGTGCGAGTGGAACTGGTGGTACAATCCAAACGCTGTCACTGCGACCACTGCAATCCCGCTCAACCGAATATTGAAGGTGCCGAAAAATGCTGGTGACTGGCTGAACGGCTGGGGGTTTGCCAGTAAGCACACTGGGGGTGGAAATTTCGGATTGTGCGATGGCAGCGTTCGATTCTTTAGCGAAAGCGTCGATTTTGCCACTTACCGTGCGCTTGCGACCATCAGTTCCGGTGAAGTCAACGTTATCACTGAATGATTTCTCCTTTGAGCGATCGACCCTATACCTGGAAGCTTTTACTTGCGAGCATTTTTCCCAATGAACGAAATGATCCTGCAACGACTGTTACTGCTGTTGGGATTCCTTTCCCTATCGTCTACGCTGCATCGGGCTACCGCTTCGGACCTGGCGCAGAGTGATCGTGCCGTTCCCTACTACACCGGTACGGTCTATCCCACGCCGCAACAGGCGCAATACCGCGGCGAGTTTCTGCCGCTGACCAGCGTCGGGCTTCTACTGGGAAGAGACGTGGCTGCGGAGGACCCACGCGTGACCGTCCTCGTCGAACGGCTCCGGCGGAGTGGCGCTAAGCCGCAGATCGTTGAATCGACGGATGATCGAAGCGAGTCGCTGATTGTCGTCGGGGATACTGGCTCGCATCAGGCACTGCTCGGCGAAATGTCCATTCCGGAAAAGCCGGAGGGTTACTTACTGCACTGCGCCAAGAACGGAGCGCAGAACATCGTATTTCTGAAAGGCCGCGATTTCCACGGGCTGTTGTGGGCCATCACCTCCTTCAACCAACTCATCACGACACAAAACGAGCAGCCGGTGGCGCGTGCGGCAAGCATTCTGGATTACCCCGACTTCCCGGGAATCCGTGGCTTTACGCCACTCAAGGATGACGATCAGGCGTCGGCGGCGTGGTTCGGTGCGAACGTGCTGCGCGCCAACGCGGTCATCTATCGCCAACTACGAAAACCGGCGGACTGGCGGTTGCCGCTGCGCGACGAAGAGCAGTACAACGCGTGGAAGGCTCGCCTTCAGAAGATCGGCGCGTTGCTCACCCCGCTGCACATCGCGTGGTACGACTCGGTCCTCCCGTTTAGTGGCCACGTTGGGTTAGGGCAAATAAGATCCAAGTCTGAGGAGGACTTTCAACTGGTGGTCAAAGCAGGGCTGGCGCTGGCCGAGGTCGGAGGTAATCTGTGCTTGCTATACGATGACTACCGATTCTTTCTCAGTCCCGAGGATGTTCGAGATTTTGGATATGCACGCGAGGCGGATGTATATTTCTTGAACAAAGTCTATGCGGCCGTCGCGGCGAAGTTCCCGAACTTCCGCATGCTCTTCTGCCCGCCATTCTACTGGGGTGCGGGCGGGCCAGATGACACGACAACCTACGGCGAATCCAGAGACGCTTATCTCGCCGCCATCGGCCAACTGCCAAAGGCGATTGACATCTATTGGAGCGGTCCGCGAGTCAAATCGACCCGGGTGTCGGCGGAACAACTCAACTGGTTCTCAGGCCTGGTCCAGCGTAAGCCTGTCATTTGGCAGAACGCCTGCGGCACGTATCACGGTAGTCCCTACTACGCCTATCCAGGCGAACCGATGAAGGCCTGGCGCGACTGGTATGACGACGCCTTCCTTCGGGGCATTGCCTTTTATGCTTACAACGGCGAGGATCCGTATATCAACATGACACTCTCAGATGCCCTCTGGAACAAGCGCGGTTATGAGCCAGCGGCATCGGGCGAGATGGCGGCGAAGAAACTCGCCGGCCCCGACAACTATCCCCGACTAGTCGAGGCATTCAAAGCGCTTGAAGCCATGGATGACTACGGCTGGTTCGAGCCGACTGCCCTCGCAGCGCGAAATGTCGAACGCGTGCGCCAACAAACCGATGAATTGTCATCGATATACGACAAGGCGCCGCCCTCCCTGAAAAGCCGCTGGCTGATGTTGGGGACGTTCGTGGGATACCGGCAGAAATACCTCCAGGAGCTGCTGAAGAACCCCAACCTGAAGGAAGCGACAGAGGTGGATGCCCGCGTCCAAGAACTGGCGCTGAAAGAAACGGAGACCGATGCCAGGGCCAGCGTGATCCTGACCCCAAACCAGTTCACCGCTGGCCGCCCAGGGCAGTTTTATAGTTGGCGCGATGTCCCCCGCCGCCATGTCACCTGGATCAACGGTGCCCAGTCCAGAGCACCGTCCATGCAAGCGGCTTTCCAGTTGGCTTATCCCTTGATTGGAGACTCGGAGTTGATCATCTCCGGCCTCGACGACAATGCGCCGGCAGCCTGCCGCATCCGGATCCAGGTGAATGGGAACAAGATCTTCGAAGGAGCGAGCCCCTTCGCGTCCGACCGCTGGAGCACTCAACGCTTTCCCGTCAAAGGAGCGATGCTGCGCGATGGCGTGCCAAATACGCTGCTCATCGAAAACCTCGAACACTCCGACAACATGATCGGGGCGCCCTGGTTTATGTTGAGCTACGCTGTCCTGCGGCCTGCCAAATGAGATCTGTCCGAAGAATTGTAGGATACGCTTCCACCCTGCTAGAATTATTCCAACCTAGATTGCCTCGGCTGACAGGCAGGATGACTATCCCGCTTCTCGAACGGCCGAGTACTGAACTCAACCTGAGAACCCGCATGTGTCCTAATCCACTCTTTCATGTCTTCTGCTGCACGCTCCTGCTTACGGGGTCGATGGCGCTTTCCGCGCTCGGTCAAGCGAAGCAGGAGATCGTCACGATACCGAACACTCCCGCGGCGTCGGCCATAGCCGTGGGCGATCTCAATGGCGACGGTCGCGCCGATATTGCCATCGTCGAAGCGTCTACGCAGAAGAATCCAACGAAGGTTCCTTTGTTCCGGTTGCACTTGCTCTTCCAGAGAGACGGGAAGTTCTCGATGCCAGCGGACCGGACAATTTCATTGGATGTGACTGCGCCATCGACAACGGTGCCCGCCAGCCTGGCCATCGGCGACTTCGATGGAGACGGTCACAACGACCTCGCTGTCTCGCTGCGGGGGACGCGAATCCTCACTCTCCTCCTTAGCACCGAACGCTTTGAGAAAGAGCACTCGTCGAAATACATTAACGAGTCAAGCGCAGGTGGCCTTTCAAGCGGACGGGTTAACACGAACGGCCGGGCGGACTTTCTCACTGGCGCGGCCTGGCGCCAGTGGCAGAGCAACCAACGATTCGGCGAAGCTTATTTCGCCGGTGTGGGGCGGAATGACAATTGGCGCTCTACCTTGGCCGACATGGACCGCGACGGCACGGATGACGTCATCTTCACGACGTACTGGTCGGGCAAGCTAGCCCAGCCGACGAACAACCGCATCCGCATTTATTATGGCCCATTTCTGAAGATGGGGGTTCTGCAACCCACCGACGCAGCCCAGGTAGTGACCCTGAACTCTCCTTTCGCGGACAGCGACCAGCCGCTCCTCGGCCAGGTGTGGGTGGGAGACTTGAACGGCGATGACCAACACGATCTGGTCGTCTCAGCCCCCGCACAAACCCTGGTCTATCTTCAGAACAGCCCCACCGGCTTCAGTGAAAATGCGAGCCCCACTGTGATCCTGAAAGACGCCATTCCGCTGCTCGTCACCGATCTGGATGGCGACAAGCTCTGCGATATCGTTTTTCGCCCGGCCGACGCCAGCAAGATTGCCCTTTGGTTTCAGCAGAAGAACCAAGCGCTGTCCTACCAATCGGTTTCCGAGGCCCCGCAGATCAAGATACCCGAAATGAGCGGCGTGGTGGCCGCCGGCGATATGGATGGCGACGGCCGCCAGGAAATCTTCGCAGCGCTCACCGGCAGAGGACTGGCCATCTTCGCCCTGCCACGATGATGAATGCAAAGCCTATGTCACGTGCCCGCACTTCAACCATGCGACGGTTCCCCCTGTTCCTTCTTCTTTGCGTGTTCCCATTCTCGCCGTTCGCGCGCGGCGATGAAAACCACACCGCCTACCTGATGGGCAAGAGCTATGTCGGCATGCGCACCGCTGCCCGACTTGCGCGAGATGATTCGCGAAATCAGAAAGTGAGCATGCAACCTTGGAAAAAGACGTAATACTATCCGCTATGAAACACCTCGCTCCCATCCTCGCCAGCCTCCTGTTTTGCCTCGCGTCATCCACCCTCGTGGAGGCCGCGGAACTTCGCATTGGATCCGCCACCGCGGACATCACGCCGGACAAGCCCGTGGCGCTGGCGGGTCAGTTTCACACCCGCGTCTCGTCCGCGCCGCAGACCCCCATCGTCGCGGCGGCGGTCGCCATCGAGGCCGTGGAGGATGGCAAAGCCGTGAACCAGGCGATCCTCATTTCATGCGACCTAGTGGCGATCCATCATTCGGTGATGTCCCAGTTTAGGGAGCATTTGCGGCCGCTTTTGCCAGAGGTGGACATGCGGAAAGTCATCGTCTCCGCTACCCACACGCACACCGCGCCGGTGACTTCGGAAATCAAGGAAGAGACGTTAATCTCCTACCCGATCCCGCCCGGCATCATGACGCCCAAACAATACACGGCGTTCCTGGTGGAGCGCATGGCACAGGTAGCCGTGAAGGCATGGCAGGGCCGAAAGCCAGGGGGCGTAAGCTGGACGATGGGCTTTGCGATGGTCGGCGAAAACCGTCGCCCTGTGTATGCGGACGGCAGCGCGCAGATGTATGGCAATACCAAGAGGCCGAATTTTCGCCATCTCGAAGCTGGCATCGATCCCGGTGTTGAGATGTTGTTTTTCTGGGACGCGGATAAACGCCTGACTGCCGTGGGCATTAATGCCGCGTGCCCGTCCCAAGAGGTCGAAGGGCAACGCGAGATCAACGCCGACTTCTGGCACGACGCGCGCGAGCAACTGCGGACCAAATTGAACCAACCCGACCTAACGGTGCTGGCCTGGTGTGGCGCGGGCGGGGATCAATCTCCACATCCGCAGTATCGCCGCGCCTCCGAGGATCGCATGGCACGGCTGCGTGGTCTCACGAGGAAGCAAGAACTCGGCAGGCGGTTGTCCAACGTCGTCTTGGATACGCTCGACGCAGCTCGAGCGGACATTCAAACACAGGTCGAGTTCGACCACCACGTGCACGACCTGGCCCTGCCAGCGCGCCGGATCCATCAGCGCGAATACGACGAAGCGAAACGACTGACCAAGGAATACAGCTTGATCAAGGAGCCGGACAATCGAATTGTCACGTTGCTGGAGATGGAGCGCGGCATCGTGCGGCGGTTTGAGCAGGCGGACTCTCTACCGCCTTATCAAATGGAGCTGAATGCCCTGCGCATCGGCGACGTGGCGTTGGTGACGAACACGTTCGAGCTTTACCTCGATTGGGGCGTGCAGATGAAGGCGCGCAGCCCGGCGCTCCAGACCTTTGTGCTGCAGTTGACCAACGGTTGCAACGCGTATCTGCCCACCGCCGAGGCTGTGCAAGGGGGCAGCTACAGTGGTTTACCGCATGTGAGCAAGATAGGGCCTGACGGCGGCCAGATGCTGGTGGATCAAACCGTGTTCGCGCTGACGAACCTGTTTCCGCCTCGCTACGACCTTGTGCTCGCCAACGGTCACGTGATGGACCCTGAGACGAAACTCGACGCTGTCCGGCACATCGGCATCAACGGCGGACGCATTGCCATGATCTCCGCTGAGCCGCTTAAAGGCAAAACGATCATCGATGTCTCCAATCTGGTGGTCGCGCCCGGGTTCATCGATCTTCATGCACACGGGCAGACGACTTCGGACTTGCAGATCAAAGCACAAGATGGCGTGACCACGGCGCTGGACCTGGAGACCGGCGCGCATCCTGTCGCGGCCTGGTATGAGTCCATGTCTGGCACCTCGCCGATCCATTTCGGCGCATCGGTGAGTCACATCAACGCACGCTTCTCCGCCTTTCATCCAGGCTTGCAGATAGGTCATTGGGCGGTCAACCGTGAAAAGGTCGCCCGGCTTGGCACGCAGCCGGACGGAGCGAACAAACCCGCCGACTCCGAGCGGCTCAGGGCTATCGAAGGCGCGATTCGGCAGGGGTTGGACGAAGGCGCGCTGGGCATCGGCTTTGGCATCAACTACACCCCCGCCGCTGCGCCAGCGGAGATCGAGGCGCTATTCCGTGTCGCCACAGAGCGCAAGGTGCCGGCCTTTGTGCATACACGCGCCTTCGGCATCGCAGCCATTCGGGAAGCCATCGACACGGCCAAGAAGACTGGAGCGTCCCTGCACCTCGTGCACATCGGCAGCAGCGCCATCCGCGATATGCCTGAGGTGCTTAAGCTCATTGATGTGACGCGCGCCAACGGCATGGACCTGACCACGGAGGTCTATCCCTACACCGCGGCCTCCACCTTGATCGAGTCCGCGATGTTCAATCCCGGCTGGCAAAATAACTTGAAAATCGACTATAGCGACCTCGCTTGGGCGGCCACGGGCGAACGCATGACGGACCAAACCTTCGCGACCTACCGCAAGCAGGGCGGCTGGGTGATCATCTACATGATGAAGGATGAAAATGTAGAGCGCGCCATCGCCCATCCCGGCGTGATGATCGCCAGCGACGGCGTGCCATTTATCAATGGCACGGGCCATCCGCGCGGCGCGGGAACTTACGCGCGCGTACTCGGATACTACTCCCGCGACAAAAAACTGCTGCCGCTGATGGAGGCCCTGGCGAAGATGACCATTCTGCCCGCGCAACGCCTGGAAGGCCACGTCCCGATGATGAAAAACAAAGGCCGGCTCGCCATCGGAGCCGATGCGGACATCACGGTTTTCGATCCCGCAAAGGTCATCGACCGCGCCACTTTCGACGCCCCCGTTACACCCTCCGCCGGCATCCCACACGTCATGGTCGGCGGCGAGTTCGTCGTGCGCGACGGGCAGTTGATCCAACAAGCACGACCAGGCAAGGCGGTGCGGATTGCCGGACCTGCCAACCCGGCTGGAAAGTGAGCAGCGCCGGCCGACATGGCCCAGAAATCGTGAGCCAATAAACAAGTCTTGCGGATAAACTCCTTGAGGAAATCGTCTTTCAGCGCCATCACGCTGGGGACGAATACGCGCTTGTTGATGCGTTCGACAACCGCTTTGGTTAGCTCAGCGATTTCGTCATCGGTCAGCACCGAGAATTGACTATCGCCCCAGGTGAGTACGACGGACTTCGCCTTGGCTTGTTTGGCTCGAAGCTGGACTAAAGCGAGCGATTATCTAGTCCAACTACTAGGTTTGACCATTGGCAGTTGCCTTGGCCCGTCGAGTGATGTGCTCCATGGATTCTCGCCCCTTTACGCCACGTACATTTATAGGTCGTTCGTCCAGGCTTCCCGATTTTTCGTCCCCCACGATTCGTTCACAATGATCCGTTCCGGCATTGGGCCTGCGTAGACCCAGATCATGTCCATCGTCGATGAGGAATGATTGACGAAGTAATGGACTCTGCCGCGTGGAACCATGGCGGTGGTACAGCCACTCAGCGAGAACTGACGTCCTTCCACCAAACAATGGGCTTCTCCTCTGGTGATACAAATCGACTCATCGAAATCGTGAAAATGTGCGGGTAGCCTGCCACCGGGCTGAAAGCGGGCGAATCCACCGCTCATCTCTATCCCCGGGACCAGGCTCGCGTTAAAAAAATCGATGAACTCTGCACCGGGACCGACGCCGATCATTTTTTGGGCCGATGCGAAGTAGTTCATTCGCTCGGCTCCTAACAGGCCCGTGGAATCCTGCGGCATTTCCGAGCGACCGAATTCTCGCGATACCAGCGCTCATTCGGGAACACTCATGGCAAGTGCAATGTGAAGTCGTGCAGACTTGTAGGCATCAGGATTTCTCGCTGAATGCGGCAGCCATCGGGGGATAACGATGTTGTCCAGCGGTCCCAGCCGATAAACACGACCTTCAACGGTGATTTCTGCTTCGCCTTCCAATACCGTGATCGATTCATTGCAAGGATGCGTGTGACAATCGTGGCTTTAGGGCCAAAACTCACAACCCCGGTTGTCAAATCGCGCGCCGAATTAAAGTTGCCTACAAGCGGTTGAAAAATTACTCGCGACTGTAATTCAATCGAATTACTTTCTTGTAGCGTCGTGATAACTGCATCGCGGTCCGGCTGCATCTGCTCCGGAGGTCGCGAAAGGCAAGCTGGAATAGCTCGGCTATCCTGGTGTCGAGGCTTGTTGCAGGGTGAAGATTCACGCTAGGCCGCTTACTTTGAGACAATGCAATACAGATTCGTTGATGACCGTATATAAAAACGTCCTTGTGAGACGACCATAGAAGCTTTGCAAACCCCTTCGACAGAATTTCTAGCGATCTCGTCGTACTTGTTCCCCGGACGTAACACACGTGTTACTCCTTCCTCAGAAAGAATGTAAATACGTCCGTCGGCGAATACGGGCGAAGCAGAATGGACACCGCTTAACCGCTCTTGCCAAACGACCTCACCGGTTGCCTGCTCCAAGCAGAATAGGATGTTGTCTCGCGAAATGGTGTATAGATATTGTGAAACCAGCAGCGGCGAAGCAAGCGCCGGCACCCCTTTTTTTTGCTCCCAAGCAATGTGCGTTTTGGTAATGTCGCCATGACCTCCCAAGCGAATCGCTCGAATCGTCGGCTCTTCGAAACCCGACGAAGTGAAGATGATACCGTCGCCAATCGCAGGGGACGGTGTAACTCCCTCGCCTTGGCTATAGATCGACCAGATTTGCTGGCCAGTTCGCACATCAAAGCCTTGTACGCGATCACCGCCAGCGCTAACCAGCTGATTTTCATTTTCGACCAAGATAGGTGTCACATGCCCGACGCGGGAATTTCCGCGTCGGCCCGTCCAAAGTACTTTCCCGGTGGCAGTGTCCCAAGCCAAGATAGCCGCTTCCTGCCATGGGATTTTCCACCCAACCCGTTCGTCCTCTCGACTGCTACCGTCGAAGGGCATAATCAACTGTCCCCTCGCCAGCACGGGGGAAGCGCCTAAACCATGCAAGCTGTAAAATTTGAAGTCCGAATTCCTCCACACAAGATTGCCACTGAAGTCGGCCGCCACAGCGGTGCCATCAAAAAAGACAGCATACACATTGCGTCCATCGGTAACCGGGGTTGGCGTAGCAAAGGAATTCTGCTCTCGCATCGGCCGAGTCTCTTGTCGATGGACTTCTTTGTTCCAAGCGATTGTGCCATCATCGCGATGAACGCAGATTAATCTGCACGACTTACCGTCTTCCTCCGTAGATGTCAGAAAGATCAGATCATCGTAAACGATGGGCGACGACCAACCCTTGCCTGGAATGGGTGTCTTCCAAGCAATATTTTCGGTCATCGTCCACATCACCGGCAAATTGGTTTCACTTGATTTCCCTTGGCCACCGGGACCACGAAATCGCGTCCAGTTGTCCGCCACCGAAACTTGGGAAAACGAAACGCATGAAATGAATGCGCAGATAGCAAATTTAAATCGGGATCGCAATGTTCGCTCCAATTCTCAACTCGGGAGTAGCAACGGTAAGTGAGTACTACGACGATTCGCATAAAGACAAAGGCACTGTTTCTTAAGTCGCCTTTCGCTCCGCGAAAAGGAGTGTCGGTTTTTGCTCCGCAAAAGCTTCCTTTCGCGGAGCGAAAGGCGACTATCATATATTCAAAGCCTATCCGCGGAGGCGACATGAACTTGGGAAAGGTCAGCACAGTCACAGCAACGATTGTATCGGTTGACCGCGGTAGACGCGGTAAGGGCGTCCCGTACTATCTTGGAACTCGCGTTCCCGTCCGATTCCCAGGCAATGGAAAATGGTAGCCGCCAAGTCTTCAGGCGTGTACGCTTCTGTTATGGGCAATCCGCCCTGAGAATCCGTTCGACCTATGATACGACCCGGTTGAATGCCGCCACCGGCAAAGAAACATGGAAATACGTCTCCCCAGTGGTGACGACCAGGAGTGAACACTTCCCCCGAAGCATTTTTGCCTCCTTCCGCAATGGGATAGATGCGCGGCGTCCGCCCCATCTCTCCACACATTACCACCAACGTCTCATCCAACATACCGCGGTCGGATAAATCGTCGAGGAAGCCGCTCAGGCAGTGGTCGATCGATGGCAGCAGCTTTCCCTTTAGGTCGCGAAAGGCATTTTGGTGTGTGTCCCAACCGCGCAGATTGATCTGCACCATGCGGACTCCAGCTTCGACCAGCCGACGGGCGACAAGGAAGCCTTGGCCCCACTCCTCGCGCCCGTACAAATCACGCGTGCGATCCGATTCTTGCGTTAGATCGAATGGATTGTACTTACCTGGCCGGGACGCCAGAATGAATCGCATCGCCTGCTTTCGATGTGCGTCCCAGGCGGCCAGCGATGTAGTACGTTCAGACTGATCGAGATTACGTCGCAAGTCGTCCAGTCGATGTAGCAATGCCGCCCTATTCTCCAGTTGTGCGACATTGATTCCTTCCGTTTGACCGAAATCGGGTAGGCGAAAGTCTGGATGGCGGCAGCTCGAATTATCCCACCATGCTTTCGGGCCAGGACCGGGTCTACGCTCGGGATCGAGATTCGGATCGTCGTGGCTGAAGCAGTTGGGGCACGAACCGGCTGAATCTTTCGCGTTGCATTTGGCTGCGAGATCGAGTCCGAAGCGATCGTATTGCGGGCCAAGCAGTCCCGAGTCATATCCCGGATAATTCATCAGACTGGCTCGCGGCAGCTCGATCTTTGCCGGCAAGCCCACGTCGGGAGCGGTCGGCGCGGCATAGGCGATCATGGAACCAATCGAGGGCCAACTGATCCTCCCCGACCTCGGTTGAGTGATCGAAGCGTTCGTGTCGCCGACTGGCAAAGAAGTCGATCCGGTATGCAGTAAATACGAGCAACTGTTGTGCTCGTTGCGAAACTCGCGCTCCGCGATGTGATGCATGGTCCGAACGATTGAGAATCGGTTGGACCGAGTCGAGAGCTTCGGCAGGTACTCGCAGAACATCTCGCCGGGAGTGCGAGTTGAGGTGACGCCATATTCACCGCGGATCGACTCCGGCGCCTCGGGTTTGGGATCGAAGGTCTCGTGTTGCGAGGGTCCACCTGATTGAAAGATAAACACGACCGCTTTGGCCTTGCCAGGACGAACTTCTTGGGTCGTAGCCGCATGTGCCTCGAGACGCAGCAAATCACTGAGTCCCATCCCCAACAGGCTTACGCCGCCGATTTGCAAGAGGTCGCGCCGTCCGATCAATGGATGGTCCTCGACATGGCAGCCGACTCGATGCACTGAATGGTGATTTGACATGCTATGACCTCTTTAAGGAAGCTTGTTACGTTGGTTGATATGTTCAGAGACAACCTGGAATCCGCAGAGTGCCGTCGCTGCTCCGACCAACGCCTGGGCCTTCATGAGCCTTCTGCGGATTTCCCCTCAAACCCTGCCTAGCATATCTGCGCACGCGGGAAAAGTCGAATGTCATGTTCCAAAATTCGCTTCCTGCACCTCACTCACGCTCCGCGCGGATTATTCATAACCCGAAACATGGTGCTGGGTTACGAGCATAGAGACTCGTTCCGTGAATAATCCTCGCTATCAAATCAGCTCGAATAACCGTAAAAAACACGCTACAGGTCGTGGTATCTTGTGCCGATTCCGCTATCGTACTGGTGGCATCGCTCGGTGCGAATGGCTGAAAGAGCGTTATGTTTCATTCGAGCGATTTGATTGAAGTGAACGGCGTTCGATGTTTTCCTGTCCACATTTGATAAGCTCCAAGCGATTAAGTAACGGAATCCTCGCATGAGAAAGTCCAAGGTTCTTGCCAAAATTCGAGCCGGCAAAGTTGCGCGTATCTTTTGCATCGGTTTTCCTCAAGGAATGGCTCCGTCGATGGCTGCTCATTTTCATTATGACGGTATTTGGGTAGACGCCGAGCATCGTGTTTGGGATCCCCGCGAGGTCGATACCATGATCGGGCGTCATCACGCTGCCGACATCGACTGCATATGGCGCCCGCCGACCAAGGAAAAAAATGCGCTCTATCGTTTGCTCGAAGATGGAGCGACTGGGCTCATGATCCCGCACGTTTCAACACCGGATCAAGCGAGAAGCCTCGTGCAGGCCATGAAATTCCCACCGTTGGGCGACCGAGGCTTCGATGGCGCAGGACGCGATGCGAGCTTTTGGTTTGGAGCACCTAAAGATTATATTGAACAATCTAACCGCGAAACCTTCTTAGTTGCGCAGATCGAAACCAAGGAAGCTGTCGACAATATCGACGCGATCGCTGCGGTCCCTGGCGTAGACGTTCTATTCATCGGACCAGGCGACCTGTCTTTGCGTCTCGGTTGCTCCCCAAGTGTAAACGATCCTATTATGATGGAGGCCCAAAAGAAGGTTGCTGCCGCTGCGAGAAAACATGGAATTGCTTGGGGACGTCCAGTAGGAACTGCTGATGATGCACGGGTCATCATCGAAATCGGAGCATTGTTTGTCGTATTGGGTAGCGAGTTCGTAGCTATGATTAATCAAATGACAACTTGCTCTGCCCATTTTGATGAACTGCTCAGCGAAGTTGGCGGTAATTCCATCCCCGTTCCAAACTCGACTTCCAAAGCATACTAATACTACAGCAAAATGTGTCGACTTTTGCTCCGCAAAAGTAGCGTTCACTCTCGCTACTTTCGCGGATAGGCTGTGAATTTATGATAGTCGCCTTTCGCTCCGCGAAAGGAAGCTTTTGCGGAGCAAAAGCCGACACTCCCTTTCGCGGATTGAAAGGCGACGATCGCACGCCGCGCTGCTGTGCTAATTGCCATGCGACACGAACGTTATCCAGCGAATTCTTTGACTTGTTTCACAGGGCACAACGTTGCTTTATGACTAAGGCATGGCTACATTGCTTTCTAAGTAGTTTCTAAGTTTGATATTGGAGGCCAATCGCATGTTCACGAAATTCACTTTATTGTGGACGATTCATCCGTCGCAAACCACGATTCATCCGTCGCGAAATCCAAGAGCGAATTTCACCGTCGCTGCGGTGATGAGCGTTACGGTGCTCGGTATGTGTGTTCTATACTTCACAATTGGGTTAGTGAATTGCCGAGCGGAAGATTGGCCGCAGTTTCGCGGTCCCAATGCTTCGGGTGTATCCCAGTCAAAACTGAGCGTACCGACCGAGTTCTCCTCTGAAAAAAATGTCGCGTGGTCCGCCAAGCTAGGTGACGGTGTTGGTTCGCCAATCGTGCAAGGAGGAAAGTGCTACTCAACCGCAATGACGGGCGACGAGCAGCTGAGTGTATTTTGTTTTGACGTCGCATCGGGAAAACAAGTGTGGAAACGCGATATCGCCACCGGGAAGTTACCTCGCATCACGCCGCCTAACAGCCACGCCTCGTCAACGCCTTGCACCGATGGCAAACGTGTGTACCTGCACTTCAGCACGCTTGGAATTGTAGCCCTCGATTGCGATAGCGGTGAGGAGGCTTGGCGTCACGCTTTGCCAAAGACTGCCTATTTAATGGACTGGGGCGCGGCCATGTCGCCCATCGTCTATGACAAGACTGTGTTTTTCAATCAAGACGATGACCTGGCTCCGACCATGTTTGCCATCGACGCTGAGACGGGTGCTAGCCGGTGGCAAGTCGCGCGTTCAGAGATGTTAGGTGGCTATGCGATTCCCGTCATTTGCAAAGCGGGCGATCAGGCAGACGTCGTTGTGGCAGGTACCGGTAAACTTAAAGGATACGATCCGAAAACCGGCAGCGAGCGATGGAGTTGCAATTCTCTTCCTCGAACCGTTATGACATCTCCCGTTGTGCGCGACGACATCATCTACATATCGGTACAGAGCTATGGCGATGAGAAGCGGACGCTTAAATTCGCGCTGCTAGAGTGGCTAGATACCAATCAAGATGGCAAGCTCGCTAAAGCCGAAGTCCCCAAGGAATTCTTCCCTCGCTTTGAACAGTCAGACGAAAACCACGATCAGTTCTTGACGGATGGCGAACTCGATGCAGGCTTTCAGTCGCGTGAAAATATGGTTGGCGGCGGTACGACCATCCAGGCTGTGCGGGGCGGTGGCAAGGGCGACGTAACCAGTACGCATTTGTTATGGAATGTGAAGAACAAGTCGCCCTCGAATTTGAGTTCACCATTGGTCTATAGCAACCAATTGTTCGTGGTCAAGAAAGGCGGCATTTCTAGTTCGTTTTCCCCAGATACAGGGGAAACGCAATGGGAAATGACTCGCATTCGCAACATCGGCGATTACTACGCCTCACCCATTGGCGCGGATGGGAAAATTTATGTCACTGGAGAAAACGGATTTATTACAGTCTTGAAAACCGGGCCAAAACTGGAGATTCTCTCCAAAAACGACATGGGAGAATCGTGCGTCGCTTCCCCGGCAATCGCTGATGGTCGAATCTTCATTCGAACTCGCAACACCCTATATTGCATCGCTGACACCAAGTCTAAGCAGTAGTCGATGGACTGCCGGGCGAGCCATGAAAAACAGCATAATAGTTCTCCATGGCCACATAAGTTGTTGACTTCTTTCAAATTCAAACTCGATGGGAAAACAAGTTTTGAACCACTCTAAATTGCTGCCTGACAGGCCAACTGGATTTCGTTTACTCACTTTTTTTGCGATAGCCGCGTTCACGGTAACCCTATTCGGAGTTCCCTTTGAGGAAGCGCGAGCAGATGGTCCGAAAATACAGATTGTAACAGCCAAACAACCTTCCCAAATGGAACAACTCGCTGCACGCGAGATGGCGGCACAGTTGTCTAAACTGTTTGACGCACGAGTAGCCGTCGTCGATGGCGTGCGAGATTCCGAGGAGCTGCTTATCGTGCTGGCAAGTCAATCCTCCCTTAAGAATTTCCCAAATCTAAAACTCGATTTGCCGAAGCTTGACGATCAAGATCATGCGATTAAGTCGGCGCAGTTAGGTAACAAATCGGCCTTGGTTGTGACGGGAGGTAGTCCGCGATCGACCCTCTGGGCTGCTTACGAACTTGGATGGCGTTATGGAGTTCGTTGCTTCCTGTTTGGAGACTTGTATCCTGCCGATGCGGGCAAGTTTAGCACTCAGGGACACGATGTAATACTACGACCAACAGTCGCAAAACGTACCTGGCATGCGATGTTTCCTTCGGCGGCAGGACCGGAATCCTGGGGCATCGAAGAGCATCGGAAAGTCCTTGGTCAACTGGCCAAGCTCAAGTATACCAACGCGATCATTCGTGCTTCGGATCTGAAAGGTGGCGAGCTAGTGGTAGGGCCGGGATTATCTGTGAGTGGAGATACGGTTGGACGATCAGCGTTTGGTGGATCAAAGGTTTTCGGTAACCCGGATTTGCGGCTTGCACAATCGCCGATCGATAGGACGAATGCATTAGAGAAAATGGCCGCGAGCCTGATCACCGAGGCGCATCGATTCGGTATTTCAACCGAAGTGGACAAAAATGCAGAGGATGGCATCAAGAAGAGCGACGGCTGGCGATTGCCTGGAAACTCTGTCTTGCCGGTAACGAGGCTGGGTGCCTTTTCCGAGCGATTGCGTTCCCATCGTGCTGACGAGAACCTGATCTTTTCGATTGGAAATCCCGGTGATGCAGCTCCTGAGGTAATTTACTTGAGCCGTTTCGCTTTCCAGCCGACATTGGATGTAGCTGCGCACGAAGCAGCGCTTCTTGATCCGGTAAGCGGTGTGGGCGTTGCAGAGCGCGTTACCAAGGCACTGAAACTCGGCGAGTTGGCAACGAACGTTTTGTTGAAGAACGACCCAACCCTTGGGTCGCTGAATCGGGATACTATTTCGCGAGCCCATGCAAGTCAAGAACCCGTCCCAGTGTGGTGGGGAGAGGTTCGCGATCATTATCTCAATGCGATGAACGAAATGTACCGCGCCAACACTCGAGCTCGTGAAGGTGGTCGTAAATATACGCTCTATTTTGCGCGCCGTTTCGAATTCGGGTTTGAATTCATGAATGCGATGGAAGCGGTTCGCAAATCTGGCCTGGCAAAACAAGCGAAGAAAAAGGATGAGCAAGTCGCTGAACTCGAAAAGGCTCTAGATTCAATTACCGGTGCCTCCGACGCTTTGGCAGCGGTCGCCTCCAGCAACAGCGATCTAGGCGCTATCGCATTGATGAACGAATACGTCTACCGGCCTGTGCAAAAATTGCTGGAACAAGCTGACGCTGAGTAATTGATGGGTCGGTAAATGAATGAGTGTCGGCTTTTGCTGGAGTGTCGGCTTTTGCTCCGCAAAAGCTCTTGCTTTCGCGGAGCGAAAGCCGACACTCAGCACGATCCTAAGCTTTCACAAACATTTACTTCTCAAGGATTTCCATGAACACAGTTGGAGTTGGCATCGTTGGCAGTGGTTTCATGGGCTTGACCTACAGTGAGGTAGTCGCTCGACATGCTCGCGGTTGTCGCTTGTCCGCAATATTTGGTGGCAAGCGAGCTGCGAATCTGGCAAGTGAATATGGTGTTCCGCACGAGGCGTCGTTCGATTCTTTGATCGCCCGATCGGATGTGGATGCCGTTGTACTTGCTACGCCGGACCAAGACCGAGTCGAGTTAACGCGTAAAGCTGCAGCCGCAGGCAAACATGTCTTGGCAGAAAAGCCAATGGCGCCTACGGTTGCCGAATGCGACACGATGATCGAGCTGTGCAAAGCGGCGAAGGTGAATTTGGCGGTAGTGAAGACAGAGCGCTTTCGAAAAATTACTCAGAAAGCGAAAGAGCTGATTGACGAAGGAGCGTTGGGTCCGATTCGAATGTTGAGGACTGTCTCCGCCTTTCCCGTTGAGCTGACCAAGCAATTATGCGACGAGCGCGCTTGGATGCTCGACCCGCGCAGCGGCGGCTTATTTATGGGGATGGCGACTCACAATGCGGACTTCTTACGATGGCTTACAGGCCGAAATGCTGTAAAAGTATTCGCCCAGGCTACGACTTATAGTGAATTGCCGAGTACCAACCTGTCCGTCATGGCTCAAATCGTATTTGAGGATGATATCATGGCGCACATGTGGATCACTTCCGAATTGCCTAGCCCGAGCATCCCGAGCAGTGAAGTCCGCTTTCAAGTGATTGGACGCGATGCGATGATCGATTTGGAGAATTTTGAGTACTTGGACCTAGGCAAGGGAGACAAATGGGAACGCATTTATACTCCTGAGCGATTTGATTACTTGAAGGAACCCAAGTCGCCGATTCGGTTGTTTCCGCATATCGGAGTGATTCAAGAGTTCGTCGATAGCGTCCTGGAGAACCGCGAACCTAAGATTGGCGGATCGGAAGGTCGAGCCGCCGTGGAGATCTGCGAAGCGTGTTTGCGTTCTGCTGCAACCGGACAAGCGATTTCGTTGCCCGATAGTGCAATGAGCAGACGGAGCCATACGTGACTGATTCGAATAACGTCGGCGCAGACAATACAGCGTGTCCGCTTAGTTGGCCACAGCAGCGACGCAATCTTATTCTGTTTGCGGTATGCACAGGCATGCAATATTTGGCGGCACCAGTGCTTTACGTGGGCATTACCCAATCGGCGCTATGTGAGAAACTCGAAGCCAATGCGAGAGTCTCAAACCTTCCTGCGACGCTCTA
>CAMDKL010000128.1 GCA_945900945.1 Pirellula staleyi DSM 6068 | reverse complement strand
TGACCTGAGTCCGGCGCCTTTGCGATTCAGCCAATTTTCATTGTTGATTGCAGTCGGCACGGAGCCTTCGTTGGCTGATTCGGCACTTTGCCGATCACGAGGAACAAATTCACGCGATTTTGGAAGCGAAATTCGTAGTCAGACTCGGTTCCCACACCAGATGCCATTTTCGGGAATAAAATTTCGGGATCGACCGACCGACTGCGGAATTACTAAAATGGTTGGCCCACGTTTTCCGGCCCACGTTTTCCGTTTTCCCCACGTATTCCCACGTTTTCTTAATTTGCAATATCGAACAGTTTTTCGTCGGGATAAAGTTTGTATTGGCCATCAAACGCAAACCTCACGCGGCGGTATTCGGGCTCGGACGCTTCAGGGTCCTTGTCGTAATGAAGAAAGATTGACTCGCGCGGCGCGTACGCTTCGCCTTTCAATCGCGGCAGAAAACTACGGCCGTCGATCGGTCGGTTCGTCGGCAACTTCGCTTTCTCAGCTTCAACGATCGTTGGAAGGAAGTCGCTGAATTCAATCAGGTAAGTGTTTTATCAACGTCTCAATCTCGCCAAAGAAACGACTTTGCGTATTTTTATCCGCAATCTTCGGTTTGAAAATCAAGCGACCTTGTCCATCAAGCAGGAAGTTCAATGGTGCTGCGTTTACCTTGTAAAGGTCGCGCGCCCAATTTTTGTTCGGCATCTTGAGCGCAATGAACTCAAATCCTCTTGATTTCAGTAATGGCAGCACTTCGTCGTCTTCATCCGGGATGATATTGATAGCGAGCACAACGAATCCTTGCGGGCTATACTTTTTCATGGCTTCCTGAACCAGAGGGAACTCGTTCATGCAGGGGCCACAGGCCGGAAACCAAAAATTCACTAATACGACTTTGCCGCGATAATCCGATAGTTTGACAGGGTTGCCAGTTTTATATTCAACCAATTCGAATTCCGTGAACGGCAGGGCTTGAGCAACGCGGGCTTCCCATAATTCTTCGTCAATTTCCGCAGGTGTTTTGCTCAGCGCCGCACCCAATTGTTGCACTACGGTTTCGAGCGCCAAGTTGTGATCGGGCGTGGCCGCAGGCGCGAGCAAACTATTGAAGGCTCTGCCAAGATCGCCGGCGCCCACGGCTTCGGCGCGCAAGAGATGATAGGCCGCCGCATCTGCCCTTCTTGGCAACGTCAAACCATCGAGCGCACTTGCTGCTTCGGTGAATTTCTTTTCATTGACCAACACGCGCGTCTGAATCATCTGCTCCTGATAACGCACAAGTTCACTCAGGTCTCTATCTTTGCTAAAAAAATTTTGCAATTCCTTGAGAATAAGAAGAGCTTGGTCAGGTTCTTGCGGCGCGATCAGTCCGTAAAGTTGCAGCATATTAAAGTATTGGACGGTGTAGTCTTCATCGGGATAATCTTTACGCATTCGTTGCAGAATGGCTTTTTTCTCATCAGAGGTTTTGGTTTCGCCCAATTGCATACTCATTGCACTATAAGCCGTCGTGGTACGTGGGAAACGGGCCACGATATCTCTGAGCCCTTGTCGGTAGGCGGTTGGATCCGTCGTTCTAAGCGTTGAGTTGTATTCAAACGCCAGATCGGGATTGTTCGGATCACTGTCCGTGGCTTTTTTGAGATGGGTGCTGTATGCGGTCTGGTTTTTATTCTGCCAATCGAGCGACGCGAGACTGCGCCAGGCTGCCGCAAAGTTCGGATCAAGATCTAACACCTGCTTGAAAATCTGCTCGGCGCGGGTGTTGTCACGATCGATCAGGACTTTGCCCAGGCCCCACAGCACAGCGGGTTCCGATATCCACTTTTGTGCCCAGGCTTCGTAAATCAGCAACAAATCATCGGTTGCTGGGCCCCCTCCGCCAGGCATAGCCATGGATTTGCGAGTCAACGCAGCGCCCTTGTCATAATGACGAGGCAGCAACGCTTTTGGCGCAGTCTGGCTAAGTTTTAGGTAAATAGATGCAGTAATGAAGTTTTGATGAGAGCCTAGAAAGTCCGGCGCGAGCTCGGAGGCGGCGCGAAAGTGTGCAGCAGCGTCGGCATACTGCAAAGCAAGCAGCGATATTTGCCCTTCTTCAAATTTGGCTTGTGCGCCCGGGTTCGTCGAAGGCTTCACATGACGATCCGAATCTGCCATTCTAATTCCGACACTAGGCAGTAGTGAGGTTTGGACCGGAGCAGCGGGTACATCTTTGATTTGCGCCGTAGCAAATTCGTAAGTAGCCGGGGCGATGCAAATAGCCAAAGCCACACGAAAAAACAATGCGGAATAGAATGTCGCTTCGAGTCGTTTAAGAAACTTCATGCGTCGATTCCCCTTGGGTAAATGGTGTCTTATGCTTTAAGCGATTCGAGTTTCGTTCTTGGAATTATTTTTGTCACTCAGACGAGATAACTTCGCCGCCACTAATTGTAGCGGTCCCTCGATACACGTCTCTATCGATATTGCTCGAGACAAACCGGACGGAACCATCGGCTAGAGCAAAGTTACCTCCTCCGGTATGTTCACTGTTAAATCCTGAATTACTAGCCTGATCATTCTTGCAGGCCACTTTCCCTACTCGAATCGACATTGAGGCTGGTAGGTATGCGGTGCAAACTGGTTTAGCATTTAGTGGTATCGATGTCGTCGCAACGGTACTTCCACTTAGAAACCACATGCTCCAATTGGTAAAGTCCGCAACGGATTCGCCCACCAAGTAGGTATTGGACGTGCCGTCGGTAATGATGGAAAGATTTGTTTTGGCAGCGTTGTTCCATCCACGTGAAATCACCCCGTTTCCTCTGTCCAAACTTGAGCCTTGGGCAACACCGACCGCAGTGACTCCGCCGAAACGAGACGTACCTAGAGGCGCGGCTGAAGTGTTGTATACTGAGCCGGGGGCACCGACGACCCAATTTGCTCCCTGGCAGCCCTTATAGCTCGTTACTGCAAAAGGAATAGCGGGAAGGGGTGCGGTTGTCGGAAGATTACCTTGAGCCGCGATCAAGTCTGGGGAAGGATCGCTCGGGCACTTGAAACCTGGAATTCTCTGCGTTGCTGCCCATGAATTAAGATTACCAGTAGCCGACGGCGGATTGACAGGAACAGGAACGACCATGCTGCCTGGGGTGAAATTAATTTGGTTGAATAACGCTGTCTGCTCGACATAGGGAAGAATCCCAGTCAGCCAGCTTATTTGCCGTCCTTCTGCGGGTGACGTCAAATTCGCACCGATTCCAGCACCGCCCAATTGCTGCCAGTAACAAATGGGCAATGATTTAAAAGCGTCATGGTAAGTATGACTCGCCAACCCAAGTTGTTTTACGTTATTTGAGCATTGCATTCGTCGAGCCGCCTCGCGAGCCGCTTGCACAGCCGGCAGTAGCAAACCGACCAAAATGCCAATAATTGCAATAACAACAAGCAGTTCGACGAGCGTAAAGGCTCGTCTTCTAAGCATTCGATTTAATCGCTGAGACAAGAGTCTAGTTCCTTGTTTCTAGAAGTTATTAAAAGACAACTCCGCGGCGCTAAATTATTCGTAAAGAAGAGGAATGTCAAGGCAACCGGCCAATAAAAACGTACCAACGGGCGACCGCACGGCTAGATGATCGTCCCTGGAATCTTGGTGATAGTTGATTAATTAAGTTCGAGATTATCAAATCCCTGGTGTACAGTAAGAGAATCCGCCTCGATGTGATCGATGACCGATTTCATTCGAGAAACCGCCTCCGCGTAAGCCTTTCTAAATGAGTTCAGCCCTTAAATTCATGAAGCGTTTCGGCATTGCATCTTTGGTAGTCGCTGGATTGACTGCGATGTGTGCCTTTGCTCCTCAATTCATGAAATCCTCAAATGCGGTCAAGCACCTGGCACACACGATAGCTCTGGGCAGCCTGTCGGTAACCGTCACTGAAAATGGCGCGGTCGAGAGTTCGAACAACAAAGAGATAAAATGCTTGGTGCAGGGTGGTAGCACTGTGTTGTGGGTGATTGAAACGGGTACGATGGTAAAGCCCGGGGACGAATTGGTTCGTCTGGACCAATCGAAAATCGAGGACAAGATCTTGCAACAGCGGATCGTCTATGAGACCGCTCTAGCCAATAAGATTACCGCAGAAAGCGATGTCGCGGTCGCGGAGATCAGTATTACGGAATACCTAGAAGGCTCCTACAAAGAATCTCGCAGCTTGGTCGAGAAAGAAATCTTCGACGCCGAGCAGTCCTTTCGCAAGATGGAATTATCCTACGATTCCGCAATGCGTTTAACGGCCAAGGGCGTTTTAAAGAGTTTGCAGTTAGAAGGAGAGAAATTCGCTGTCGATTCCGCCAAGAAGGATCTCGAGTTAAAAAAGTCGAAGCTGGAATCGTTGGAGAGGTACAGCAAAGAGAAAATGATGCAACAGTTGCGAAGTACTCTAAAAGCAGCCCAAGCCAAACTCGCCTCCTTTGAAGCTTCACTGGAACTCGAGAAAACGCGATTGGATCGTGAGAAGCAACAGCTAGTGAACTGTGTCATTCGAGCTGATACGGCGGGAATGGTGATCTTTCCGTCGATGGCTGCTTGGAAGGATACGCCCGACATCACCGAGGGGGCAGTCGTCCGCGAGCAGCAGACGTTATTGATCATTCCGGATGTGAGTAAAATGCAAGTCAAGGTCGGCATCCACGAGTCCAAAGTCGATCGGCTCAAAGTGGGCATGCCCGCAAAAGTTCAACTCCAAGAGCTAGTCTTGGAAGGAGAAGTCAGCGAGATCGCAGAAGTCACTCGACCTGCTGGCTGGTGGACTGGAAATCTCGTTAAGTACGATACAAAAATCGCAATCAAGCCGCACCCAGGGTTGAAGCCTGGCATGAGCGCTATTGTCGATGTCGTCTTGGCAACGCACGATAACGTTCTGACAATTCCAGTCGCTTCAATTGTCGAAAGCAAGGACGGTTACAGCTGCTGGGTTGAAACCTCACACGGCTTTCAACAGCGGGTGCTGCGACTCGGTGATACTAACGATGAGTTCTCCGTGGTGAAAGATGGGATAGCCGAGGGCGACCAAGTCATTTTGAATCCATTGGCTTTTGTGAAAGAGGCACAAGCACTAGCTATTCAGCCAACGAATCAGTCGGATAAGTACGAAAAAAAGGTTGGCAAAAACCTTAGATCTCAGCCGAACAATAAAGAGCTAACTCAGGCTTCCAATCGCAAATGAGTGGATCCTTCGGCCAGACAGTACGCTTAGGATTAAAGAGCCTTTTGCTTCAGAAGATGCGTTCAGCGCTTGCGGCGCTTGGTATCTTCATTGGAACGACGACGGTGATCTGGTTGGTGGCGATGGGTGAGGGGGTGAGTTACCAAGCCCAGCAGCAAATTCTGGAACTAGGCGCTACGAACATTATCGTACGAAGTGTCGAGCCGAGTGCGAGCGGCGGAGATAAAAACCGTGTCAAGAGTTATGGCTTGTTGCGGGCTGACTTCAGACGCATACTTTCGAATATTCCCACCATCACGCGGGCAGTCCCCATTCGCGAGTTGCGACGAGAATGTAGAGTAAACAGCCGGACAACAAATATTAATCTAGTTGGCTGCACCGAAGAACATTTTGAGTTGAATCGACTCGAAATTGCCCGCGGTCGATGGATTAATAATCAAGACAATCGTGAAAATGTTATTGTGCTAGCAGACGGAGCAGCCCGAAGACTCTTTCCTGGGGAGAATCCAATCGGAAAAAACGTCACAGTCGAAAGCGATGTTTACACAGTCGTCGGCCAAACGAAACCGAGAAGTGCATCTGCTGCGATCGGTGGCAGTTTGGACTCGCGAGACTACAGTTTCGATGCGTATATTCCGCTTGAGACATTTCGCCATCGAGTCGGCGATCAGATCATGACTCGAACCGGCGAAGGGATGAATTTCAAAGGGGAGATCGTTGAACTCACCCAGATCACATTGACGGTTGGCGACATCGCCCAGGTAGATGAAACTGTGGCCATCATCGAAACGCTGATGCAAAAGTATCATGAGCAAGAAGACTATGCAGTTGTCGTTCCGAAAGAACTACTGCGTCAAGCGGAGCGCACCCGTGCCATGTTCAACGTTATGTTGGTGGTCATCGCTGGGATCTCGCTGTTGGTAGGCGGTATTGGCATTATGAATATCATGTTAGCCACCGTCACCGAACGCACTCGCGAAATCGGAATTCGCAGGGCGTTGGGTGCGAAGCGCAGAGACATTATTCAACAATTTCTTGTTGAGACGCTGGTGTTGACAGGTAGCGGTGGATTTTTGGGAATGTTGTGTGGACTAATGTGCGGACCACTTTTTCGAACAACAAGAGCCCTGGTCACTGCCTTTTCTCCTGACTTGCTTCCACCGATTGTCTACACCTTAGAACCCCGCATCGCTTTATGGTCTGTACTGCTTTCTGTGTTTATTTCTTTGGGTGTCGGCCTCTTGTTTGGGTTGTATCCAGCTCGCCGAGCCGCACTAATGAATCCGATTGATGCACTACGGCACGAATAGTGTGGACGCAGACGCAGACGCACACGCAGCGTCGGCACACAGGTCCAGTCCATGCGGCGCGATTCGGATTTACCCCAGTCTTACTTACGTCCTGGCTGAATGTAGTCCTCCGTTAAACAGTCAGTGCCGTCGGTTAGAGCCTCAAGCGTAAAGCGGACGAATCGCAAATATGAGAGCAACACTCCGAGCCAATGAGCGTCAATCCTTCGGACGCGGTCCTTTCAAAATCTCACGAGTATTTCCTGGATTACGCTAAAAAGTCGGGGATTCTTAAAGCCATAGTTTCAAGGTTATTGGTGCGAGCAGTCCGAGGCTTATTTGGCAGATTGGCGTGGAAGCGATTTCCACCAAACTCACCTCAGTGTGCAGATGGAGGGACATTTCAAACCCAAGAAAATATGAACATCCCTCCCTCAAGCGCTCATACCGGCGGCGTGAACGCATTGATGTGTGATGGCTCTGTGCGGTTCATAAGCAACTCGATCGACACGGGTAACTTGGGTATCACGCAGCCTTTGGTTGGCTCCAGTGTCTATGGTGTTTGGGGTGCGCTCGGCTCAGTAAGTGGTGGTGAGGTGAACACTCTCGGCGAGTAGATGGTTCAACCCCGATGTTTGCCCATAAGCGAGCGTACTTCCGGTATTACCCATACGGTAACTACAAGCGCGACGAAGCTAGACATCGATATTCGTGCGAACTAGTACACTTTTTCGCGAATACCAAAGTGAACTGGTTGGACGCTTTTCGCGTTTGCCATCAGTCTTTTTAGTTAAAATTCCAAAGCGAAAATGAGTTCCCGCATTCTCAATGGTGGCCGAACGGCCAATTGCTCCGTTCGCTTTGTGAACTAAACTCGATAAGGTATGTGGTGCAATGTGACCGCACATACGATTTCTTCTCCAAATTGATGCAGGGATTCAAACATGCAACGAAATAGATTGCGAATCGACGGATTTACCCTAGTCGAGCTGTTAGTTGTTATCGCGATAATTGGCATTTTGGTTGGGCTGCTTTTGCCTGCGGTTCAAGCTGCGCGCGAAGCTGCACGGCGAATGCAGTGTGGAAACAATTCCAAACAACTGGCACTGGCACTGCATAACTATGCGGATGCGTACAAAGCATTTCCGTCTAGGCGTTACGGCACTACGGGGCTAGCAGGTAGCAATGTCGCACCTCAGAATGCCGCCAACACATTGCACAATTCCGCACGCATCAACGGCTTCATCGGGTTGCTTCCCTATGTCGAACAAACTGCGATGTACAACTCGATCATGGCCGGGGACCCAAGTCGGGGAGTTGCGCCCGGCGGACCACGCGGAGACCAATACCCAACAGGATATGTGTGGAACAATACTCCTCCTTCCTTTAAATGTCCATCGGACGCGGGAGTTTCAGGTTCCGGTCCGCTTTTTAGTTACGCATTCTGTGTAGGTGATCAAGTAGCGGACATCAATTCGGGTACCATCCGCGGACTGTTCGGAAGATTTCAATGGAGGAGGTTTTCTAGCTTAACAGATGGGACGAGCAATACGATAGGTATGAGCGAACTCTTGTGTCAAAACGCTACCGGAACCGGTGGAACGAATGGACTGACCGCAACGGCCAATTCCGTTCGTCAATCACTTGGTTACGCAAATAACATTGCAAACATTATTAACTCGCCTTCGCTTTGTAATGCAGTCGCCAGCGGAGGTTATCTAAAAGCAGGAACCATCTATTTCGGTAGACGCGGTATCAATTGGACCGACGGGCCTGTTGGTGGTTGCGGTTTCAATACGGTTTTTCCGCCTAATGCTCCTCAGTGTGCTGACGGAGGGACTTCCGTTGGCCAAGACAACTTGGTTTTGCCTCCTGCAAGCGGCCATACGGGAGGTGTCAACGCCTCGATGTGCGATGGCTCCGTTCGGTTTATTAGCAACTCGATCGATACCGGAAACCTAGGTATTACTCAGCCCGCAAACGGCTCAAGTGTATACGGGGTTTGGGGAGCACTCGGGTCGATCAGTGGCGGCGAAGTCAATTCGAGTAGCGAGTGACGAGAAGCGAGTGACGAGAGGCTTCTAGGCAGCCAAGTCTTCTCTTTGCAGGCCTGGCGTTAAGCGAAGGAAATTACATCGAACTTTGGCAAATGTTGCCTGCCGACCCCTTCGATCCCAAAGTACAGCGTAACATAGGAATTACCTACCTGGTCGCGCTGCTCATTATTCATATTCTCGCACCTCGTTTGGAGCCAGCAAAACTGTGAAAAAAATATTCATCGCGTTTACAATAGGGTTGTTTGCATTTCATTCGGTGTTCGCCGCCGACAGGCCAAACGTCTTATTCATTGCTGTCGATGACTTGCGACCCGAACTTGCCTGTTACGGCAACACGATTGTCAAAACGCCGAACATCGATCGCATTGCTGCACGCGGCATCGTCTTCAACAAAGCCTACTGTCAGCAGGCGGTTTGCAGTCCATCGCGCACGGCGATCATGACTGGCCTGCGACCCGATGCGACCAAGGTTTGGGATTTGAATACGCACTTCCGCGTTGCACAGCCGGATTGCGTCACGTTGCCTCAACACTTCAAAGCCAACGGTTATCACTGCGCCGCAATCAACAAGGTGTACCACAAGGGCTTCGAAGATGGTCGTTCTTGGAGCACTCCTCATTGGTACACCTCGGGCAAATCGGTCGATACCGATCTCGAGGACCACAACAAGCAGATCGTCACGAAACATGATGTTTCAGTTGAGGAATTCATGGCGCCCATGGCCAAAACGGATAAGGATGCCAAGCGGGGCCCGGCTTTCGAAGTGAGCCTCAAAGCCGAGGCCGATCTGCCAGATGGTGCCGCGGCTTCAGAGGCTGTGAAACGATTGAGCTCGTTGAAAGCAAAAGGTCAGCCGTTCTTTTTGGCTGTCGGTTTTGCCAAGCCGCATCTGCCATTTGTCGCACCCAAGAAGTATTGGGACCTCTACGATCCGAACACGATCCCGGTTCCAACCATCGATCATTTACCGGAGGGGAGCCCTAGATTCGCAGGCCATACCAACGGAGAACTTCACAATTACCCAGGTGTTCCAAAGGAAGATCCGATCCCTGCGGAATTCGCAAAAACACTCCGACATGGGTACTACGCTTGCATCAGTTACACCGATGCGCAAATTGGCAAAGTGCTCGACGCGCTCGACAAGGAAGGACTCTCTGATAACACCATCATCGTTCTCTGGGGCGATCATGGCTGGCAGTTGGGCGACCACGGCCTTTGGCACAAGCACACGAACTTCGAGCTTGCAACGCGTGCCCCGCTGCTCATTAGCGTGCCAAAATCGAAGACCGCTGGTAAGAAGTGCGACGCGCCCGTTGAATTCGTTGACGTCTATCCAACGCTTGCTGAGTTATGCGGCTTGCCTTCCCCAGCCACGAAGATCGATGGCACCAGCCTGAAGAATTTCCTTGATGCCCCTACCGCACCTGCCACCGATGTTGCGATCAGCCAATACCCGCGCAGGGACACCGCCACAGGTACGGATGTGATGGGCTACAGCATTCGCGATAGCCGTTGGCGTGCCACTTTCTGGCGAGACCGTAATGGGCCGAAGATTATTGCGACAGAACTCTACGACGAACAAAACGATCCGACGGAGACGGTAAGCCTTGCCAATAAACCTGAGTACAAGGGGCTACTGGACTCGTTCGCCAAACACTTACCGCCAGTTGGCTCCGCTGCGATCGACACGAATGCGCCCAAGGCCAGTAAGGTGAAGTCAACTGGTGCAAAACCAGTTCAAGCGGCTGTTGAACCGGAAGTTCGCGCCGCCCGATTTGACAAATTGGACAAAGAAAAAACTGGCAAACTCAATCGCAAAGACTATCTCGCAACGCAATCGAAAGCGGAACCGACGAAGCCCAATATTATCTTCATCCTGGCTGATGACCTTGGAATCGGAAACGTCGGCTGCTATGGCTCGGACAACTACAAGACGCCAAACATCGATACGCTCGCCAACACAGGTATTCGTTTCACGCATGCCTACACGGCTGCCCTTTGCGGTCCATCACGCGCGTTAATCATGTCTGGGCGATACGCATTCCGCAACGGTTCTACAAATCAAGATGCTTGTATGCGCATGGACCACTCGGAAATCGTTGTCCCGAGAGTGTTCAAGTCCGCAGGCTATGTTAGCTCGTTTATCGGCAAATGGGGACAGCTCCCAGGGCAGCCAAGCGAATTTGGCTTTGATTATTACCTGCGATTCAACGGCAGTGGCGTCTATTGGAACAAAAAAGAGGAGAAGGCCGAGGCTTACTTAGTCAACGGCAGAGAAATGAAACTCGCCGACAAAGAATATATGCCAGACCTGATGCATGAACAAGCTATCGGTTTCATCAGACGGCATTTAGACAATCCGTTCTTTCTGTACTATTCCATGGTGCACGTTCACGGCGACATTCAGCCGACGCCTGACAGCCCACCCGATAGCAAGGATCTGTTCGGCGACAACATCTGCTACATGGACAAGCTTGTTGGTAAACTCGTAGACGAACTCGTAACACTGAAGATGCGAGAGAACACGCTGATCATCTTCATGGGCGACAACGGGACGGGCAAAGGGCAAGATCCGCGATCCACAATTGGCGGTCGCAACCTCTCTGGCATGAAAGGCAGCATGCTCGAATGCGGTGGCCTAGTACCTATGATTGCCAACTGGCCAAATAGGACGCCTGCCAGGAAAGTTTGTACCGATCTAATCGACTCAACCGACCTAGTCACCACCTTCGCTGAACTCATCGGTGGGAAACTGTCCGACAAAACCATATTCGATGGACATAGTTTTGCACCGCAATTGCGAGGGGAAACCGGAAAGCCTCGCGACTGGATCTTCAATCAACTCGCTGCGATGTGGTACGTTCGCGATTCTCAATGGAAGCTTAATCAACTTGGTGAACTTTACGAAATGAGCGGTGCACCGTTCACCGAGAAACTCATCGCAGCCGACACAGTAGATCCAGCCGGCAGAGCCGCTCGCATTCGCCTCGCAGCCGCTCTAGAAAAACTTGACCCGGCCAACGGAATCCCCGACACGGGCGATGGCACAGGCCGTCACGCGAACAGAGCCAAGAAAAACGCGAAGGGAGGAGAGCCAGAGAAGCCCAAGTTGTAGCCAGAATCCAAAGCGATCCAATAGCCCAATCATTCTGCTGGCTAGCACATACGGATTTCTTGATTGCTTGGCGAACTCGTTCGAAGAATGGCAGGATTTCCTTGTAGGGCTCGCATGCGTCCTTCCCTACTAAGGCGAACGGCGTATCGTCTGTACCGGGAGGGAGAGGCTCCTGCGGAACCAAAGCCAAGCTCGGCAGGAGCCTCGCTCTCCCATTGAAACCCTTGGCAGCTAGATTTCAGTCTGCAGAATCCATGTAAGTCCTAGGTTTGGGGCGGGAGTCTTTGCTAAAACTGGCAACTCTGACCCGTGATCACGAAAGCGATCGTGTCACACGGACCAACTTGTTATGGAAGCATGTGGCCCATCTGGATGGATGCACGACTTAGCAACGGAACATGGAAGAAAGACGATTGTCTGTTCCAACAATGAGGATGCGTGGAAATGGTCCAACGTCAAGAGAAAGACGGGTAAAGACGATGCACTCAAGCTCACTCGTATGGCGGCCTCCAATGAGCTCAATGCAGCCATGCAATCGCCCTGGGCCTGTGGCGTCTTAAGACGCCACAAGTGCCTTGAACTGTGCAAGCATATAGGAGACGACACGACCCATCCCAGATGGCCCATGAGCGATCATGCATTGCGTGTCGATACCTCGAATAGTCGCATAATCAAGCAGCACTTGAACTACGTAACGAAAAGCTTGGACGGGTATCCATAAGGAAAACCATGCAATAATCCATAAAGCAAGAATTCCACAAAAAGTGGCGAAGGCCACTTGCCAAACCTAGGACTACATAGTCGCTCGCCTAATCGCGTTTCGATGGGCAAGTAGCCTCAATAGCCCTCCGCGGTCTTGAAAAAGGTGCCAAATGGGCCCTCTTTGTTTTTGGTTCCGAATGGGACGAACAAATCGAACTCAAAACAGTGCTCGGATGGCTGGCTTTGTTATCTTTCCCATAGCGTTGCGGGGAAGTTCGCTCACCACTCGCATTCGGTGCGGAATCTTGTAAACGGAGAGCCGACCTTTGCACCATTGACGCAATGTTGGCAGGTCGAGCTTAGCGTTTTTCTTCAATACAATAACCGCTGTGACGGCCTCGCCCCAGGTATCATCAGGCAAGCCGATGACGGCGCACTCGGCAACTTGCGGATGTTCTAACAAAGCGGCTTCGATTTCCAGTGCGGAGAGCTTGTAGCCACCGCTTTTGATAATATCGACGGACAAGCGACCCATGATGCGGTAGTACCCACGCTCCAGCACTGCCATGTCGCCCGTACGGAACCAACCTTCATCAAAGGAATCTGCGCTCGCCTCGGGACGGTTCCAATAGCTTCGAAAAACACCTGGACCGCGCACCTGGATCTCCCCCGGCTCGTCCTCGGTGGTGACGATTGCACCGGATTCGGCCTTCAGTCGCATGTCCACACCGGGCAACGGAGTTCCAACCGCTCCTGGACGACGTTCGCCCCGATAAGGGTTCGAGATCGCCATGCCAATTTCTGTCATGCCGTAGCGTTCGAGCAGTTTTTGGCCGGTCAGCGCCGTCCACTGCTCATGCACACTCGCGGGCAACGCTGCCGAACCAGATACCATCAATCGCATGCGCGCGAAGCCGTCCACGATTGCCGCACGATCGTTGGGCGACAGAGCTTCGAGCGCCTGAATGAGCTTCACATAGATCGTGGGTACCGCCATGAAGATCGAGTAGACATCCGCTTGTACGCGTTCGAAAATCGCCGCTAAATCGAAGCGTGCGAACGGCTCGATCGTCGCCCCGGACCACAACGCGCAGCACGTTACATTGATAATGCCGTGGATATGATGCAGCGGCAGAAACAACGGAATGCGATCCGAGGCACTCCATTCCCAAGCCTGTACGAGACTTTCGATCTGTGCTTGAATGTTCGCGTGCGTTGTCAACACGCCCTTCGGTTTGCTGGTAGTCCCACTTGTGTAAAGAATCATCGCGTTCCGCTCTGGTGCGATGTCTGGCAACTCTCGGAACGACGCGGAAAGGGCTGCATCAAAATTGACCAAGCGTATACCCAGCTTATCACACAAAGGACCAATTTTCGTGGCCATTTCCGCATCTACCAGCACCGAACTCACGCCTGCATCGGTGAGCACGTATTCCCATTCCGGCAGCGTTCCCGACATGCAAATCGGCACCGTGATCCCGCCCGCTCGCCAGGTGGCCCACTGCGACGCTGCATACTCAAACCCCGCTGGCACCAGCAACGCAACACGCGCTTCGTTCAAATCGGGAGATGCACCTAAAAGTTCGGCGGCCAAAACAGCGGAACGGCTGAGGAGGTCTTGATACGTATGCGTGACTTTGCCCGCGAGAAACGCGATGGCGTCACGGAATGTGCGAGCACGGGCGATGAGCGGGAGAGCATTCATGCAATTCAAACCAAAGCGCGAACTATGAGATACAAAAGCGACGGTCCGAGCAAGCATCCCAGCCCCGTGTGAAAGGTTGCCACCAGAGCACCATACGGCACCAGCTTCCGATCGGTCGCCGCGAGACCTGCGGTTACACCGCTCACGGTGCCGGCCAGTCCACCGAAAACCATGGCGGAACGCGGGGTTTTCAGACGCAGGAACTTGGCAGCAATCGGTGTTGTGATCATCACCAATATCGCTTTGATCACACCGGTCGCGATACTGAGTGCCATCACGTCGGAACTTGCGCCGATGGCCGCGCCGGTCACGGGACCAACGATGTACGTGATCGCACCAGCTCCGATCGTGGTCATGCTTACGGCGTCCGAGTATCCAAAAGCACGCGCGACGCAAACACCGACGATGAAGGGCAAAATCGTGCCAAGCACTAGGGCAATGGCACCGATCCAGCCAGCCCGCCGCGCTTCCTCTGGACGGACCTCGAACGCAGTCGCCACGATCGCGAAATCGCGGAGCATATTTCCGCCCATTAAACCGATGCCACTGAACAATGCGAGGTCCGCCAACCCTTTTGTTCCGCCGGACATTCTTCCCCCGAGATAGGCGAGTCCTAGGCCGATGAGAATCGCGATAGCCGAGCCTTGTACGCGGCCAAAGGTCATTTTGCGCGATATTGCGCCAGAAACGAAAACCACCAAACCGACGACGGCAAACGCTGTGACCAGTCCGTTGTCCTTCGCTGCTTTTTCAAAAATTTCCCACATCACTCGCCCTCCGTAGGCTGCTCAATTTCCGGCTCCATCCGATTGATGAAGGAGACGCACAACCCGCAGAGTACTACGCTCCCCACCGCCGCGATCAACGCGACCGGCCCGCCGCGCAAGGCCGCTACGACATTCTGCTGCATCGCCATCGCGACAACGACGGGAATGTAAAGTGCTCCCCAGTAATGCACGCCACTTTCCGATGTCGCAGACAGCCATCCGCTCCGATGCAAATAAAACCTTGACGTCATAAGCAACAGCATGGCAATACCCACGCCGCCGACATTCGATTTCACGCCCAAGGCATGGCCAAGGAGATCACCAGAGAGAATACCCAGCAGATGGCAGACGGCAAGGAGAGCGGTTCCGTAGATGATCATTGGGTGGAAGGTTTGGCAGTGCGAGTAGGGCGAAGATACTTGATACTTCATTCTTGATTCTAACATATCTTCCGTGCTGGCAAGAGTGCGCTTTTAGTCCAAAAACAAGAGTTGGAATCGCTTGCTGCGATGGTACTCATGGACTATTGCACGCATTCGGTTGGTGGATACGTCTGTAAGTCGCTGGTACTACTGTATTTCACGCTGCGTTCGCTCTGCCTTGCTTATCGGTGACAAGGTTTCTCCTGGGTGAATAGATTGCATCGAAAATCGAATAGGGCAACTTGATCAAATTTTTGCCGATTCTGAAGCGTGTTCGAAGTTTATGTGCTGGTAGCGAAGGCATGAATCAATTCCCATCTGCTATCGCATAGCGACTACTTCGAGACAACGAACTGACCCATTGAGATGCTTCTAGCAGACAATCGCGTCAACTGAAGTTTACAATTAAGAGGGGAGTTCCGGATCGCTGGATCGCCATTTGGACACGTGAACAAGGAAAGCCGCCATCCTCGACGAATGGGCACAAAAGCTCGAAAAATATAATGTCGATGTGTCGTTGCCGAAATTCAATACGAGTGCCGATTTCAATCTCAATGACACGCTCATGAGTATGGGTATGCGGCTACCGTTTGACCGCGATCGGGCTGATTTTTCAGCGATGACCGACCGTCGCGAGGGGTTGTGTATCGCAGCGGTTGGGCACGAATGCCATCTCGTGATACCTGGCCTTGTCGAATCTAAGAAGTACTCCGATGGCAACGACTTTCTCTTTCACGCACTTCTGTCGCAGTAATGCAGACAAGCAGATGGCCTAGTATCTGGCTTCGGTATCGGATTCTAAGCGAATCACTGCTTAGATCTCCACGCTGGTGTCCCGTCTACTTGTGCCAACGTCCGATTCCCTCCGACACGCTTCTGCGATTTCCACAGGGTTGTGCCTAGCGGCTAACATTGTTTGCTGGCTATCTAGACGTGAGATGAATCATTCAGTGAAAGATGAATGGAAATGTTTTTGTTTGTGAGTCCGCTTGACGCAACCTAGACTCTCTAGATACCATTCGCGCCGGGTGAACGAAAGTGTTGCTTTTTGAACCTTCGTAGGCTGCCCCGTTTTCGTGTGAGCGCACCTATTTTTGATGATGATGGTGTCAAACCATTCCGAAAAGGATTTTGCTGTGGTCTTCTCGTCACTCGCCGACATTGGAGAACCGTCAAGAGTAATATCGGTCTCAAAGATAGACATATCAACCCGCATCTTGGTGATTGGCGCTGGGATGTCCGGCATCCTCGCAACGATCAAACTTCGTGAGGCTGGTTATCGCCAGATCAAGGTTTACGAGAAAGCTTCGGCAGTAGGAGGGACTTGGCGTGACAACACGTATCCTGGGTTAAAGTGCGATGTTCCAGCACATATGTTTACCTACTCGTTTGCTCCTAATCCTGCTTACACAACTCGCTTTCCCAACGGCTCCGAGATAAGGGACTATCTGGAACGCGTCTACCACGAGTACAACGTTGGCGAACATGTTCTATTTAACAAAGCAATCGTTTCCCTCCATTTCGAACAGGGGCAATGGTGTGCTCTCGATAGCGACGGCGTTGTCGAGGCGTTTGATATGGTCATTTGCGCAACGGGGATTTTACACCATCCCGAATTCCCAGCGATCGAGGGAATTGAGACGTTTCAAGGTACGAGTTTCCATACCGCTCGCTGGAATCATACCGAAAATTTGACCGGCAAACGAATCGGCGTTATCGGCTCCGGTGCGACAGCAGCCCAAATCGTTCCAGAATTAGTTCGAATCGGCAAGCAGGTGACGTTATTCCAGCGGACACCGCAGTGGATTTTTCCGATGCCGAACAAGGTCTATTCGGAATCGGAGGTGGCTCGAATCCGAAGATCCCCGAGTCTTGCCACCCGCTTAAGGCATCGCTACAGCAAAATATTTCAGTACACTTTTGCTCGTGCGGTGATTGGCAACAAACTACTGCAAACCGCCATCGAAGCGTTTTGTCGAAATCATTTGAACCGCAAAGTAAAAGATCCTGTACTCCGAAAACGCTTAACACCCGATTATCGAGCAGGATGCAAAAGATTGATTTTTGGAAAAGGTTTTTATCAAGCCCTGCAGCAACCCAACGCTAGTCTTGAAACCACCCCCATATCAACCATCGAACCTGATGGGATTCGAACGGAAGATGGAAAGCTGCACGCATGCGATGTGATTGTCTATGCTACCGGCTTCAAGGCTCACGCCTACATGCGACCGATGCGGGTCGTAGGACGTGAAAACCAATCGCTTGACGACGCTTGGAAACAAGGGGCATTCGCGCACCGCTCGACCTCAATCCCAGGCTTTCCGAATTTTTTCATTTTGTTTGGCCCCTACAGCCCAATTGGAAATTACTCTGCCATTTCAGTGGCCGAGGTTCAAATCAAGTATGTCCTCGAGCAACTGTGTGAACTCAAAAAATCTGGAAACGATCTTATTGAACCGTTGGTGTCAGCTACAGTTCAACTGACGGAACAGATGAATAAAGCAATGAAAAAGACCGTTTGGATTTCAGGTTGCAATAGTTGGTATATGAACGAACAAGGAAATACACCTATGTGGCCTTGGACATTCGAACGCTATGAACGTGACATGTCTCAAGTCAATCCAAGAGAATTTGTGATGTCAAAACGCACCCTAGCCGACGTTGGCTCCATCCATACTGCGAAGCTGCCTGCTGATCGTCTTGTCCATGGTGTACCAACGCAAATAGATCCTTGATTGAATCAGCAACAGCAGCGACCGTAGCATTTGCGAATCCCATTTCCATTGTTCTAGCGTTCGATTCCTTCCGACACGCTTCTGCGATTTCCACAAAGGTTGTGCGGTTAGCCAATGGTAAGCGTACTGGCACCCTTGGCTGGTTTTTCGACTGGCGGGGCCGGGCCCGGCGGGCTAGCCCTGCATTGATTTCCGAAGCTCGCTGCGAACGCGACGCTTTGCGGATTGCTCCAACGCAATCGATGCTTTCTCCTGTCTCTCTTCCGTTCGGTACGTGCGAATCGCCTCCGGATGGTGCGTTTTCCAGACGTCCGGAAGCAATTCTTCGACCTTGGCTGTGCCTCGCAACATGTGCGTGATCACACTCTCCAAATACATCATCACGTCCAAATCATTGCGCTGCGCGCTGGCCACCAACGTCATCAA